>NZ_JBJPHT010000021.1:0-98804 GCF_052939475.1 Phormidesmis sp. 146-20 | reverse complement strand
TTAGGGAACTCTTCTCCCCTAGAATGACCGGGATTCTATTTCTTGGCAAGTCCCCTATTAACCCGCGAAGGCGGATTTTGTTCTCTTAGCTGCGGTTTTAACCGCCAAGCTGTCTATCCAACAAAGGCAAACCCCATCTAATTCGCCTCACTTTACCAACCCAAGGCAGCAGAAATTTGGGCAGGAAGCTGCATGGCTTTAAAGGGTTTTGTGATGATCCCGGCGATGTTGAGTTTGGCGAAGCGACGTAGTTCGGCAGCCTGAGCTTTGGCCGTCATAAAGAGTACAGGAATCGATCGCGTTGCAGGAGTCGCTTGCAGGGCTTGCAGGGTGTCGATTCCATCCATATCGGGCATCATTACGTCGAGCAAAATTAGATCGAGTGGTTCACAGGTCGCGATCGCCACTCCCTCACTGCCACTGGCCGCCGTCATCACCTGCCAACCACCCACCGCCTGAAGCGTCACCTGAGCCACCGCCCGAATGTCGTCGTCGTCATCAATAATTAGAATTCGCTTACTCATGATTGCTCCTTCTGGGTCGAGGGCTGAGTCATGCGGTTTAAAAGCGCGATCACTCGCTGTTCAAACTGCTGTGGCGTAATGCGTCCTTTGGTGAGAAATAGGGTGTGATCCAGCGTGAGGCGATCGCGCTCTTCTGGCTCTAGCTCTCGTGCCGTGTAAACGACTATCGGCAGACGGTTGAGGTGATTGTGCTGCCGCAGCCAGTCTACGATCGCAAACCCATCGCCTTGAGAAATGCTCAAATCTAACACCAGCAGATCCGGCATGATTTCTTGACTCAGGCGAATTGCGTCTTGCCCAGTTTGGGCGTGGAAGGTTTTGAGATGGTGGCGAGTAAAAATCGCAATCAGCAGCCTTGCCAGATCCAGATCATCCTCAATGATTAAAATGCGAATATTTTGATAGGGCTTGTTGAGTGCCCGCTGTAGGGTTTGCAACAGCACTTTTTGATTGGGGGGTTTGACGACCCACCCGTTAATTTCAGGACGATCGACCTGCGTTGCGTCGGGGAGCAGTCCGCTGAGGATCACGACCGGAATCGCTTGTGTTTCGGGCTGACCTTTTAGCCTGGCCAGCGTCTCCCAGCCGTCCATTTCTGGCATTATCAGATTTAATAGCACCACTTGGGGACGAGCTATTCTAGCTTGCTCCACCGCTTCTCGGCCCGATGCGACTGCCAGCACTCGATAGCCTTGTTGGTGAAGGACGGTTTGGATCACCGATCGCACCGAAGAATCATCATCACACATCAGCACCAAGGGCGCATTGTCAAGTTGAGGTTGGTGAAGGGTCGCCTCCTCGACTTCCCAGAGGGCCGGAAGCTGCACCAAAAACGTACTGCCTTCTGCTAAGTGGCTCTCTACCCAAATTTTGCCATTGTGCTGCTGGACAATACTGCGACAAATCGCCAGACCCAACCCAGTGCCCCCCTTTTGGCGCGAGTCAGAAGCATCTACCTGTTGGAAAGGCTCAAAAATGGCTTCTAACTTCTCTAGTGGGATGCCTCGCCCGTGGTCTTGAACAGAGAGAAGGAGATAGGGTGTCGGGGGATCTTGATTGCCCTCTGCTGGCTCATTGCCTACTTCCCCGGTTCTCACTTCTGCTTTGAGCCAGACGGTATCACCCGAAGACGAAAACTTGATGGCGTTACTGAGCAGGTTGACCAGGACTTGCACAATGCGATCGCTATCGACCCATAAGCGGGCAGATAAAGCGGAAACCACCAGCGCCACATTTGCTTTGTCGGCCATGTCTTGAACGGCTTCGACTGATTGAGTAAACAGTGCGGCGAGGGTGCAAGTTTCTTTATTCATTGCCACCCTGCCCGATCGCACTCGCTCAATATCCAGAATGTCATTAATCAGCCGCACGAGGCGATCGGTGTTGTTTGAGGCAATATTAAGCATTCGCTGCGCCTGTTCGGGCTGACTTTGTAGCACGCCGCCCGCCAACAAATCTAGTGCCACCGATATCGAGGTGAGGGGTGTTCGCAGTTCGTGACTGACGATCGACACAAACTGTTCTTTGAGCCGTTCAACTTCGCGGCGATCGCTGATATCTTTCATAAAGCCGTAGTGACCGATGAATTGTTGCATCTCGTCGTAGGCTTTCACCAGCACGATTTTTTGCTCCAACACCGACTGATTTTTGTGGACAGCCCGGACTTCTACCTCAGCTTTGTCATGGCTCAACATCTCCTGATAGGCTGCGATCGCCAGGTTGCGATCGTCCACATAAATCAGATCGTGCCAGTGCTGCCCTACTAAGTCTTCTGGCAAATAGCCTAACAGGTGAGCGTAGGCAGATTTGACCTTGGTATAGTAACCCTGACAATCAACTTGAGAAATGCCCACAACCGCAACTTCCAGAGCTTGACTGAGGTGAAGAATTTCTTCTTCGTCTTGCTTTTTAGCGGCTTGTGCCTGGGTTTGCTCAGTAATATCTGTCGTCGAACCTACCAGCCGAATCGGAGTCCCCGCCTTGTCCCAGACGGCCTGAGCGCGAGACTGCACCCATCGGTAACTGCCGTTTTTGTGGCGCAGGCGATAGATTTGGTCTAACTGAGGAATGCGGCGATCGAGATAGTCCTGTTCGGTTTGGAGTACCCGCGCTCGATCGTCTGGGTGGATGCGAGTTTGCCATTCAACATTGCTGTCAAGGAGTTCGCCTGGCGTATAGCCCAACATTTGACCCCAGCGAGTCGAACGATACGCCGTATTTGTCGTGAGATCAAGATCCCAAATTCCGTCGTTGTTGGCTTGAATGGCTAACTGCCAGCGTTCTTCACTGCGGCGCAACTGTTCTGTGATGTGTTCTCGGTCTCGGTCTGCCTGACGGCGATCGTTGATGTTGCGAAAAATGCAGCGCATCGACACCGGTTGCTGATCGACAAGGCGAAAATTTAAGCTGCCTTCGAGCCAGATCCGCTGCTGATTTTTGGCATTGAAAGCCACCTCCAGATTTGCGATCGCTTCGCCCACCGTCAGGCACTGGCGCAGATTGTCGCAGCGTCCCCCACAGTCAGGAAAAGCCAGATCAAACAGCGTCAGGGTTGCCAAATCTGATTCGTCGTAGCCCAGGGTCTGTTTCCAGGCGCGGTTGACGTAGAGAAATCGCCCTGCCATATCGACGCTGACAATCAAATCGTTGGAATTCTCAAACAGATCGCGGTATTGCACCTCGCTTTCTTGTAGCGCCAGCGCCAACCGTTGTTGAATGGCGGATTCCATTGTAATTTGATGGTTGATGGCTTCTAGCTGACGGGTACGATCGCGCATCGCTTGAGCAAAATAAGTAACCAGCGCCAGCAGCGCCGCCATCGATAACCCTGCCCCCAACACGACATTGGTCAGCAAGAAGGAATGCGGAGATAAGGAATCTGTCGAATACAGCCAGACACGCACCTGCCAACTTTTGTGACCTTTGAGGGTAGCTGTTTGAGTCCCCATCGCAGCGGAACGGTTAGGGTCAGAATAGCGTTGATAGAGCGTTTCTCCATTTTCTAATACAGCGATGTTGTAAGTCGGCGGCACATGGGCGATCACCGTCCCAAAGAACGTAGGCGCATCAAAGGTGCTGAAGAAGAATCCATCAAACTGAGAAGCCGAAGCGCTGGGTCGTAAAAAGAGCGGAACCAACCCATGAAAGTGGGACTGTCCGTAGGTACGCAACGTGATCAACCCCGATGGCAGGGAGCCTTGACTCAGACGGCTGGCTTGCAGAGCTGCCCGCTGCACTTTTAAGAGTGAGAGACGATCGGGATCTGGCATGGAGGGCGAGGTAGCAGAAATCCAACGCGGCTGAAGGGTGCGATCGATCCACTCAATACTTTGCAACCCTGCGGTGTCTTTGATGTATTGACCCGCGTCGGCCTGCCATTCGGCTTGAGGCGTGCCGCCCCGAATCTGCCAGCGTTGGGCGGCCCGATTTAGCCCCAGTGAGACAGCATTCAGGTCAGCTTCTAAAATCCTAGCGGTGCTGGCTGCCATTTCTGTCAGATTGCGCTGAGTTTCTGCGGCTTGTTGCACCTGGAGCGATCGCCAGATCCCCAACGTCAGAGCGACCACACCCAAACTCATCAGACCTGGCAACCATCGCCTATTCCAGGGGGCCATTTTCTTGATCCTTGCGACCCCGGTTTTCATCACGCTCTCCTGATAGCACCTGATTTCTTCCTGCTAATTTTGCCTGACGCAGCCGCCGATCGGCTACTTGATACAAGGCTTGCCAGTCGGCTCCATCTTGAGGATATTGCACAATGCCTGTACTAAAGGTGACGCAGACGGGACTTCCTTGAGTCGAGTCAAAAGGATGGGCCCGGAGTTGGTTTAGCAAATTTTGCAATCGCTCAACCGCAGACGATCGCGCCACATCATACATTGCCACCACAAACTCCTCGCCGCCCCAGCGCCCCAAAACATCCTCTAGGCGAAAGGACTGCTGCAAAATGGCCCCCAATTCGTGCAAGATGCGATCGCCCGTCGGATGGCCGTAAATCTCGTTAATCTGCTTAAAGTAATCGAGATCCAGCAGGGCGATGCTAACGGGCTTGTCTTGCCGTTTTGCTAGGGCCAGCAGGCGTACTAACTCGTGGGTTGCTTTGCGACGGTTGGCCAATCCGGTGAGCGAGTCGGTGTCTGCTAATGCCCGCAGGAGGCGCGATCGCTCCAGTCGATTCAGAATGCGGATGACAAATTCGGGGCCGACGATCGGTTTGCTAATGTAATCGTCAGCCCCTGCTGTAAACACGCGCTGAATCGTCTCGGCATCGCGTCGGGCGGTCAAAAACAGCACAGGTAGACTACTCCAGGCGGGATCGTTGCGTAATTGCAGACAGAGGTCAATCCCACTGATCCCAGGCATTTCGATATCCAGCACCAGGAGGTCGGGCACAATTTTCTTGAGGGTGTCGGCAAACTGTTCTGGCTGGCTGAGGGTGTGTATCTCAAAGCCCCAGGGCATCAGCCATTCTTTTAACGTTTGCAAAATCAGAGGGTCGTCATCGACTAGCATTAATCGCGCTTCGGTTGAGTGGTCGGCAGGGGGCAGATACCCATTGTCAACTGTTGGATTGTCTAAGGAAACAAGTCCGCGATCGCCTGCTTGATATTGGCGATCTAACTGCTCAATTTCTTGCCGCAACTTTTGAACCAGTGGCTTGAGCGACTTAAGTTTGTCAGATTTTGGAGGATGTTTTCCGTCTAACAACTGCTCAATTTCGCTTGCCAACTCTGATCCATCCATCGTCCCAAACATGCCCAGTGAACCCGCCAGCTTGTGGGCCTCCTGACAGGCTTCTTTTTGCTGCTTTACCGAACTTTGTTGCTTGGCTAAAAGCGTGACGGTTGCCTCAATAGTGGCAAATCGCTGCTGTAGCTTTTCTCGTGTCTGTTGCCAGATCTGTTGTATTTCTGCTGCGACGACCTCTGTTGGTTCTGGCGCTGACGGCTTTTTTGATTTTTTAGCGTTCTTCTTAGGGTTGTTAAAAGTGCTGTCATCTGTGGTTTGATCAGGCTTGGGAGACGGCTTGAGACGATAGCCGATCCCATACACGGTTTCTACAGGATCTTGCTCTAACCCGGCTGCCTTGAGCTTTTTGCGAAGTCCTTTGAGGTGCGATCGTACCGTATCTTCGGTGGGGGCTTCTTCATCAAATGACCAAAGCTGGTCGATCAGCGCACTGCTGCTAAAAATTCGCTGCGGATTCTGCAAAAAAATCTCCAGAAGCTTGTACTCCTTGGGGGTCAGCCTCAAAGCACGATCGGCACAAGTGACGGCACGGCTGTTGAGATCTAGCTGTAAGCTGCCCCACTTTAGGTCTGGTAGCCGCGTTTCACTGTCTCGTCGTCTCAGCAGGGCGCGAATTCGAGCCAGCAGTTCGGGTAGATCGACGGGCTTAACCAGGTAGTCGTCTGCACCAGCATCTAGGCCAATCACTTTGTGCCCACTGGCGCTTTGGGCCGTCATCAACAAAACGGGGGTAGACTTGTGGTGCGATCGCAGTCGCTTACAAAACTCGATGCCGTTGAGTCGGGGTAACTGCACATCCAGCACGATCACGTCATAGTCGCAGGTGTCCACCAGATCCCAACCCGCCAATCCGTCTACTGCAACATCGACTACATAGCGGTGATCGATCAGCACTTTGCTCAACTGCTGCACGACTACTTCATCATCGTCTACTAGCAAAATCCGCATTATTAGAAATTGCGCTGGTCGATCGTAGGGGAACGATCGCAGCAAGGCAAGAATTTAGGGATATTATTTCATCTTTCAGGAATTCTAGTTGTTTCTTTTTAAGGCAGCATTAAGACTCCGTTAAGTGGCTCGATCGCCGTCAGCTACACCACATAAAGTCAAAGCTTTCCAGACCATAATCTTGATCAATCAGGGCTGTTTTGCGATGCCACAATTACTTGCGGGTCGATACCGCGTTGTTGAAGTTAAAGCACCGGGAAAAACTTACCTCAGTCAGGAATGTCAAGTTTTCGATGGAACGGGTGCTCACTTCTCTAGCCAGGAGAATCAGCAAATGGTGGCAACTCCCAAACAGATACTTTCGGTTCCGCAGCGTGTCTATTGATTGATCTACACGACAAGAAACGGGCCTATCGTCGCAGTGGAGTGCAAGAGTACATCGTTTGGCGCACATTGGATGAGGCGATCGATTGGTTTGTGCTAGAAAATGATGAGTATGTTTTGCTGAATGCAGACGAGCAGGGCACTATTCGCAGTCGAGTGTTTCCGGGTCTGTGGTTAGCGGTGTCTGCGCTGCTAGAAGGCGATATGAAAACGGTGCTGTCGGTACTGCAAACTGGCTTACAGGCTTCTGAAGGTTAGAGCCGTCAAGAGCGATCGTTGTCCTGAGACGCTTCAGAGATTGGGTCGAAAATGATTTCGTGGATGGCACTTGGGAGTATACGTCTCAAGGCTTTCAAGTATTCTTCTGCCTGACTGCGAGAGCGAAACCTTTGGATGACAATTCGCTGCATTTTGGGCAAGAGTCGAATGATGCACCAGGGGTGTAGCCGTTGCCAATAATTTGACGCTGCAAAACTTTCACCCGCTCGATCGGGCTGAGGGGCTGGTATCATAGTCACGTCTCCGTTTGTGGGACTTTGGTAAGCGATCGTTCTTGAGTTGTCCAGACCGAGGAACGATCGCTTTTTGAGATAAAGATATTAAAGGCTACGATCATAGCCTTGTCAAGTGAATGGGAAAAGTTCGGCTGAAGGTTCGAGAATATGCAGATTTGAAGGGATGGACACTACGGGAGGTATCGGATCGGTCAGCGATTCCCTATGCGACGATCAAAAAATATGCAAAGGCTCCTCATTTAGCGACGGTTGATTACACTGCATTGATGAAGTTGGCGCGGGTTTTTGAGGTGGCGATCGAAGATTTAATTGAGGTAGTCGAGGAGTAGCGATCGTGAACCAGGAAGAAATCTTAAAGCGTCTATATGCTGCGTTTGATCCCTTTAAGCCGTTGCCAGCAGGAGATATTGCCTATACCGATCTGGAGGCAGTTCGGGGAGATGGCAATGTTCTGGAAGAGTTGGGAACTGAGATTTTGAGTCTAGAGCGCAACACCTATCAGCTTTATTCGGGGCATCGGGGAGCCGGAAAGTCAACGGAACTGCTGAGACTTCAGAAGCATCTCGATGAGAAAGGCTGTTTTGTCGTCTATTTTGATGCGGATGAGGATGACATCGATACGCAAAACGCCCAGTACACCGACATTTTGCTGGCTTGCACTCGTCATCTGCTCGAAGATCTCAAAGGCAGTGCAAATCCCAGCCCTGTATTAGAGTGGCTGAGAGAACGCTGGGACGATCTCAAAGATTTGGCGAATACTAAAGTAGAGTTTCAGTCGCTGAGTATCGAGTCTCAGATTAACCAGTTTGCCAAGATTACAGCAACGCTAAGAGGTGTACCAAGCGTCAGGCAGCAGATTAGAGAGAAAATCAATCCTCACACGATGACGTTGATCAAAGCGCTCAATCAGTTTATTGATGAAGCCAAAAGGCATCTACCCAATGGTCGTAAGCAACTGGTTGTGATTGCTGATAGCCTCGATCGCATTGTGCCGATACCGCAAGATGATGGGCGCAGTAACCATGAGCATATTTTTGTCGATTACAGTGAGCAATTGACAGCGTTGAATTGTCATGTGATCTACACAGTGCCGATTTCGATGGTCTATTCGAGCAGTTTTTTGAAGGCGCGAGACACCTACGGGACGGATGCTCAAGTATTGCCGATGATCATGGTGCGAACCGTAACGGGCGAACTTTATAGACCGGGACTAGACAAACTCAAAGAACTAATCAGCAAACGGATCTATCTATTGGCAAAGATTCCGCCCAATATCGGCTTAGACTCAGACATTTTTGCATCACCAGAAATCATTGAGCAGCTTTGTTTGATATCGGGTGGTCATGTGCGCGAGTTGTTGCTGTTGTTGAAGGCGGCGGTGATGCGTGGGGGAAGTTTGCCGATTTCTAGAAAGTCGATGCAACGGGCGATTAGTGATAACAGCAACACCTATGGGATGACGGTATACGACAGTGAGTGGGCAATGCTTGCCAAGGTGCATCGGTCTAAGCGAATTATCAAAGACGACATTCATCGAAATCTATTGTTTCGGCGGTGTTTGCTGGAATATCGCTACCAAACGGAGGAAGGTAAGTCAAAATGTTGGTATGACGTTAATCCATTAATTGCAGAGCTTGACGAGTTTCAGGATGCTTTAGGGCAGTTATCAGCCGATGGTTCTCATTAGACAGGATCAAGACTCCATTCCAAATCCAGAGGAAGAGTATACGGCGCTAGTGCGCTCTATTCGCTGGACGGAGGGATTTGGCTTGTTGTTTGTGCAATGTTCGCCAGCAGAGGGCGATTGCATCATTGATCGAGTTCGGCAAGATTTACCCCAAAAGCAAATAGAAGTCTTGTCGCTAAAGGAACCGATCGACAATCTCTACAACTTAGTAAACGCGCTACCCAACAAAGATCAGATCGATGTGTTGTTCATTCAAGGCATTGAGCATTCTCTCTACGACTATGAGAAAACTCAGCTTTGGGACAATCCTAGTGATCATTACACCTACAGCGAAAAGAATGTTCCGCGACTGTTGGGACATCTCAATCTCAGCCGAGAACGCTTTCGAGATAACTTCAAGATTTGTTTTGTTTTTTTAGTGCCTCTGTTTGCGCTCAAGTATCTAGTTCGTCGTGCGCCTGATTTTTTTGATTGGAGATCGGGTGTCTTGAGGTTTCCAACAGATCCAAAACTCATAGAACAAGAGTCATTAAAGCTATATGGCGACTATGGAGAATATGTCAAATGGACGCAAGCAAAGCGCAACCATCGAGTTTTAGAAATTCAGGCTTATTTAGAAGAACCTGAGCAAACACCGGGGCACACAGCCAGCTTGCTTTTTGAGCAGGGTAATGTTTTCTTTGCCTCCAGCGAGTATAGAGAAGCGATCGCCAGCTATAACCAAGCGCTGAAGTACAAACCAAACAAAGATGAAGCCTGGTACAATCGCGGCGTTGCACTGGATGAGTTACAACGCTACGAAGAGGCGATCGCCAGCTATGACCAAGCGCTGAAGTACAAGCCAGACCAAGATGAAGCCTGGTACAATCGCGGCATTGCACTGGGTAACTTACAACGCTACGAAGAGGCGATCACTAGCTTTGACCAAGCCCTGAAATATAAATCAGACGACTATGCTGCCTGGTGCTTTCGCGGACTTACACTGGATAATTTACAACACTATGAAGAGGCGATCACTAGCTTTGACCAAGCCCTGAAATATAAATCGGACGACCATTACGCCTGGTACTTTCGTGGCTCTGCACTGGTTAGTTTACAACGCTACGAAGAGGCGATCATCAGCTATGACCAAGCCCTGAAATACAAACCAGACGATGATGAAGCTTGGTACTTTCGCGGACTTGCACTGCATAATCTACAGCGCTACGAGGAGGCGATCATCAGCTATGACCAAGCCCTGAAATATGAGTTGGACAACTATGCAATCTGGTTCATGCGCGGAGATGCACTGCATAATCTACAGCGCTACGAAGAGGCAATCGTCAGCTATGAGCAAGCCCTGAAATATGAGCTAGACGACTGTGCAGCTTGGAACAATCGCGGACTGGCACTGGATAACTTACAGCGCTACGAAGAGGCAATTGCTAGCTATGACCAAGCCCTGAAATATACTCCGGACTATCATGAAGCTTGGAACAATCGCGGACTCGCACTAAGTAACTTGCAACGCTACGAAGAGGCGATCATTAGCTATGACCAAGTGCTGAAATACAAACCGGACAACTATTTAATCTGGCTTATGCACGGCTATGCACTCCATAGCTTACAACGTTACGAAGAGGCGATCACTAGCTACGATGCAGCGCTTAGATATAAGCCAGAGTACTATGAAGCTTGGTATTTTCGCGGCGATACACTGCGTAATCTACAACGCTACGAAGAAGCGATCGATAGCTATGACCAAGCCCTGAAATACAAACCAGACTTCTATGGAGCTTGGTACTTTCGCGGCATTGCACTAGGTAACTTACAACGCTACGAAGAAGCGATCGCCAGCTTTGACCAAGCTTTGAAGCTCAATCCAAATGATGCTGATACTTTCTACTACAAAGCCTGTTGTTATGGGTTGCAGGATCAGGTTGAGTTAGCGATCGACAACCTCAAACAAGCGATCGCTCTCGACCCCAAATATCGTGAGATGGCAAAAACCGATGCTGATTTTGATGGGATTCGGGAGGACGATCGATTTCAGGCGCTAATTCAAGAACAGGTGAAATAGATATGGTCATTCGTACATTGCGCGTCTATGCCGACACTTCTGTATTTGGCGGCGTGTTCGATGAAGAATTTGATACAGCCAGTCAAATATTCTTCCAACAAGTTCAAGCGGGAAGATTTCAGTTGATCACTTCACCGATCGTACAAGCAGAAATCGAATCTGCTCCAGAAGAAGTTCGGTTGTTCTTCAATCAGATGTTGGCGATCGCAGAACTCATAGACGTTTCCGAACAAGCCCTTCAACTTCGCAAAGCCTATCTTGACGCGGGCATCGTCACTCCCAAATCCGCCACAGATGCCCTGCACGTCGCCCTAGCAACCGTAGCAAGTTGTGCCCTAATCGTGAGTTGGAATTTCAAACACATTGTACGCTTCGACAAAGTTCCCCTGTATCGTGCCGTCAACACGTTAAACGGTTACGCTGAAATTGGAATCTATTCTCCACTAGAGGTCATCAGCGATGAAGAAGAATAAAGACTTTGACTGTGTTGAAATGAAGCGATCGGGAGCCGAAAAAATCTACGAATACACCAAAGACATGACGCTCTCAGAAGAACTTTCGTACTGGCAACAACAAGCAGAGAAACTACGACAGCGACAAGCAGATCAGCTAGGATCAATCCCTCAAGCTCAAATCAAATAAGGCAAACACTTCTTAGACTGAATAGAGATTGAGAGGTCGTTATGAGTCAGAGCCATTTGTCAGAGCAAGCGATCGCCCTTGCAGATATGCATCAACGAGGACGCGCCATTTTTGAAAACTTGCCTTCCGAACTCGTGCAAAATCATCACAACTGGTTCATCCTGATCGAGCCAGAAAGCGGAGATTACTTTATCGATCAAGACGAGATCGCTGCCCTCACTAAAGCCAGA
Organism: Phormidesmis sp. 146-20; assembly: GCF_052939475.1. Classification (NCBI taxonomy): domain Bacteria; kingdom Bacillati; phylum Cyanobacteriota; class Cyanophyceae; order Leptolyngbyales; family Leptolyngbyaceae; genus Phormidesmis; species Phormidesmis sp. 146-20. The sequence goes on along the minus strand of NZ_JBJPHT010000021.1, from coordinate 87,066 downwards.
GAAAAACATCCTCAAGTCCCGTTTGCCATCTTTCGCCTCAATGAAACCGGGCTGTGTGGACGAGTATGATCCAAGGTGAATTTGACGAACTTGGACAGTTATTTTTTGAGGTTGAACTGATTGCAACAAACGGTGAAAGGTTTGCAGTTAATGCACTCCTAGATACAGGCTCGACAGAGTGGTTAGCGATCAATGAACAAGACTTGGAAGCCTTTGGCTGGTCTTTTTACGGTACGCGCCAAATTGAAACTGCTCAAGGAGAAACCATTCTGCCAACTTATTTGGGTAAAATCTCAGTCGATCGGCAAGAATTTACAATTCCAGTGGTCGTCGGTTCAGCATTTCAGCAAGTTCTCATCGGCATCCCTTGGTTGAGAACAAGACGATTGGTTGTAGATTTTTCAGCCGAGATTCTGACTCTAGGTTGAAAAGCATCGCCTTTGACCGCTGAACTCGATCGACCTCGACTCCAAATATCGTGAGATGGCAAAAACCGATGCTGACTTTGATGGGATTCGGGAAGACGATCGTTTTCAGGCATTACTCAACAAATCGGTAGAGTAAAACAGAGAAGGCGCGATCGGTGTAGAAGCATCTGCTAAAAATAACAGAACTTGCTGTAGCAATGATCGATTTCAGGCGATTCAAAAAACTGTGAGAAACTTAGCCGATCGCCCTTGTAGTCATCCTTTATCCAATGATCGGATTGAGGTTTCTTAAATGTCAGACGAATCGTTTCATCACGTCGATCCAGAATGGCTCAAAAGCATCACATTAGAAAAGATTCAAAATCAGTCTTTGCAGGCTAACGAATTAGATTACTCGATTCAAGTGCCCACTCAGGATCAGAAAATTCCTCGTCGCAGTCGAGCACCTTGGCAGAGGATAGAGTTTGGCGGCATTGATCCAGAGACACTGCCGATCGCCGACTCTGGCAAGCGAGGACAAATTGGAGGCTGCTAACGTCTCGTCAGCCCAAAAATTCTACTTCAGCCAAACTTCACAACTCGATACGACATTTAGCGGTTGACGGGAACAAATGATGAGGCTTCTCCAGTCAGGGAAAAGATACACTACCTGAGTAGAGGCGATCGTCGTGATTTTCTCCTGATTCCTCGTCAAAGTCGTGAAGAATTTATGTGGCACACTCCGACTGCCCGTGTTTTCCCAGACAGGCTTAGATGGAAATTAAGAGAAACTGCTGATTAAGAGTCAAATCTTCATGAAGCATTCTTCTGACGCAACGCCCCTGATGCCCCCAGGAACCCCCCGCAAAAGTTGCTGCCATTCCAGTTCGTGGAGTCTAGGGATGAACAAAAGAATCGAAAAATGGTTAACGGTCTGCGCTCTGGGCAGTTGGGCAGCCTCGATCGGGGCGCTGGTTGCGATCGAGGCTTCTTCTTCCCAGCCGTTATGGAGGATTGGGCTTTCGTCTTCTCAGTTGAGTGAGCCGCCTTCGCAGACGGATTCTGTTTTGAATAGAACCTATCAAAGCTCAGAGCAGACGATTTTGAGGTTGTCGTCACATCCAAACCATTGGCTCGATCGTGATCTGTCGGAGCGTGAGAATTCAGACCTTCAGCCTTCTAGTTTGCCAATGAAGACAACGCAGGTTAAAACTTCGATTTCAGCAGAAAGAGTGCCTCGCTAAATCCTATTCACCTAACATTTGTAGCTGATAAAGACTGGCATAGAGTCCGCCCTGACTCAGCAATTCATCGTGACTGCCTGACTCGACCAGTTGCCCTCGCTTTAAGACCATGATGCGATCGACGTTGCGAATGGTCGAAAGTCGGTGGGCGATGATGATGGCGGTGCGGTGTTCTAGCAGGCGTTCTAAGGCTTCTTGGATGAGAGATTCGGTGCCGACATCGAGGCTGGCGGTGGCTTCGTCAAGTACCAAAATCGGAGGATTGCGGATGGCGGCGCGGGCAAAGGCGAGGAGTTGTTTTTGGCCTCCGGATAGGTTGGTGCCTCGTTCGCGCAGCATGGTGTTGTAGCCCTGGGGCAAGCGTTCGATTAGGGTAGCGACGTTGGTACTTTCGGCGGCGGTTCGGATTTCGTCAAAGCTGTAGGTTTCGCCGAGGGTAATGTTGCTTTTGACATCGCCTGCAAACAAAAAGCCGTCCTGTAGAATTACGGCCATTTTTCGTCTCAGTTCGGCTTGGCGCAAGTTGCGAATGTCAATTCCGTCCAATAGAATGCGCCCTTTGGTGGGTTCATATAGGCGACTGAGCAAGCGGATAATCGAACTTTTCCCGGCTCCGGTTGGCCCAACTAAGGCGACCTTCTCACCAGGACGAATCACAAAGTCCAAATCTTGAAGCACATATTCGTCAGACTTGTAGGCAAACCAGACGTGATCAAAGCGAATTTCTCCGGGGGAGGAAGAGGGGAGGGAGGAGGGAAGAGGGAGGAGGGAGGAGGGAGGAGGGAGGAGGGAGGAGGGGTGAGTTTCTGGATCGCGGATCTCGATCGGTTCGTTCAAAATTTCGCTGACTCGCTCGACGGCAGTAAATCCGGCTTGGATGGCGGTGAATTTCTCGGCAAACTGACGCAGGGGATCAAAGAGGCGTTGGGCAAACAGAATGAAGGTGGAAAGAATGCCGAAACTGATGGTCTTGTCCATGACCAGCCAGCCACCGATGCAGAGAACGCCGCCGATCGCGACCAGAGACACCCATTCCAAAGTCGCTGAGACGGCAGAATCGTGAAAAATCGTGCGATCGACTTCTTTGATATATTTCAAGTTGGTCTTGCGAAAGATTTCACTATTAAACTGTTCTCGACGAAATAGCTGCACAACGCCGATGCCTGTGATGTTTTCTTGCAGCATGGAGTTGAGAACGGATAACTCTTCTCGCGCTTTGTAGTTAGCTTTGCGAAACTGCTGCTGAAAGTAAACAATCAATGCAGTCACAGGCAACAACATCAACAGTAACAATGTCGCTAACTGCCACTGAATCGTAAACATCGTTACCGTGATCACCAACATCGAAAACAAATCGCTGACAACCCCGATCGCGCCCGTCGAAAACACTTCGCCCAACGCTTCGACATCACTGGTGAGCCGAGTAATTAATCGACCAACGGGCGTACGATCGAAAAAGCGAACCGCGAGAGACGTAACGTGATCAAACAAATCATTGCGAATGCTGGCGGTGATCCGCTGCCCCACTTTTTGGACTAGATAACCTTGAGTGGCATCTAACACCAATCGAGACACCATCGTTAACAACAACAGCCCTGTGAGAATATTGAGTCCTTCTGAAAGCGATCGCCCCTGCAAAAATCCAAACGTGGTCGGTTCTCGTCGTAGCAAAGAAACGGCTTGACCGATGAGAATGGGCTGAAGGGTCGTGGCGATCGCCGACGGCACCAAAAACACCAGCGACCACAACAACAACCGCATATTTCGACGAGCGTAGGGCACCAGTCGCAAAAATAATCGCCAGTCAGTTTCTTTGGGTCGGCGGGTGTCGATCGAGGTCGGTTGGGTCATGGTAGAGCGCAAGTCGGACAAGCTTAAGGATAGCGAATAATCGATGGTGAGTATCAGGTCGCTACCTGGCTGACGGTCTGACGCATCTGATTTACATAGTCATGCAGTCCATACGTATCAAGCCGATAGCTAAGAGGGTGGGCAATCAGCCGCGCTGTACTTTGAAACAGCACATCGATTTCGATCAGTCCATTTTCTCGCAGCGTGTTGCCTGTGGCGACGAGATCCACGATCGCTTCTGACATTCCGGTAATCGGGCCCAACTCGACCGAGCCAGCTAATGGAATGATTTCGACAGGCAGATCCAACGATTGAAAATATTCGCGGGCACAGTGGACAAACTTAGACGCGACTCGACCGTGGAGTGGGAGTTCGAGGGGCGATCGATAGGGGCTACTGGCTTTCACGGCGACTGACAATCGACAGGGCCCAAACCCCAAATCGACCAATTGAGCAACGTTGGCAGCTTTTTCTCGCAGCACGTCATAGCCGACAATACCGAGTTGTGCTTGCCCATATTCGACATACACCGGGACATCTGAGTTTCTGACTAGTAAGGCTTTGGCGGTGTTGCTGGGGTCAGTAATTTGCAATTGACGGTTGCCAGGTTCGAGAAAGGCACTAAAGTCAAGTCCAACAGATTGTAGAAGGCGAATGCTGTCTTTGAGCAAACCACCTTTGGGAATGGCGACGGTGAGCATAGGAAGGGAGGAGGGAGGAGGGATGAGGGAGGAGGGGTTGCCGCTGGCGGCACGCTTCGCGAGAGGGATGAAAAAAGACCCAATTAAATTGGGCGTTGCTGAATCAGGGGATAAATTGCCCCAAAGCGGCGGGAAACCCAAGGTTCAAAGTCCCCCAATTTTGGGGGATTTAGGGGGCGAAAAGATGGACACTTTCCACAGATTCATCCCTCCAATCAGCAACGCCTTAAATTTAAGATATTTGTAAGGTTAAGTTGAGGTGTGAAACCCAACATCAGTTTGAGTGGCACGATCGCGACTCGTCCTACAAATAATTAAGCCTTTCTATCTATCCGAAGATCAGGATAAGCCTTAAATATTAAAGATAGGGGGTTATGTGAACGATCGCCTAATTCCTCCCTCCTCCCTCCTCCCTCCTCCCTCCTCCCTTCCCCATGCGAATTCTGCTTGTTGACGATGAAATCGAAATGGCTGACCCTTTGAGTCGAGTGCTGGTTCGTGAAGGCTATCAAGTGGATGTGGCTTACGATGGCGATCGCGGTACCCAATTGGCGACTGAAACTCAATACGATCTGCTGATTTTGGATTGGATGATGCCTAAGCGATCGGGGCTAGAAATCTGTCAGCAGTTGCGCTCAAACGGAGACACGACACCTGTTTTGTTTTTGACGGCCAAAGATACGATCGACGATCGCGTGTTGGGATTGGATGCCGGGGCCGATGACTATTTGATCAAACCGTTTGAACTGCGAGAATTGCTGGCACGAGTCAGGGCATTGTTGCGGCGGCCCGTGGTTCAGGAATCAACTCCGACGCAACGCTTACGAGTGGACGACCTGGAATTAGATTTGCAAAACCAGATCGCTTATCGAAACGGACGAGCGATCGAGCTTTCCGAAAAAGAAAGTCAACTCCTTGAATACCTGATGGGTCAACCCAATCAGCTTCTCACTCATGACCAAATTTATCAGCATCTCTGGAGCGACGGCGGAAAACCCACCAGTAACGCCCTCGCTGCTCAAATCCGCCTCCTGCGTCGCAAGATCGAAGTCGCCGGAGAAATGCCTCTCATCTCAACCGTCTACGGCAAAGGCTACCGATTTGGAAGCGGCGAATAGCCAAGTTTGAAGCGTGAAAAGTCCCTCATAATTGGCAGTTTGGGGGGCAGAAGATTTCAGCACCGAAGCTAGAGGTCGATCGCTCCAACTCACGACGGTTGCCAATCCGGTCAGCCCCCAAATCCCCCACGAGTAGGAGACTTTAAACCAGAATTCCTCTCTGACAGTCCCCCAGAATTGGGGGGTTGGGGGGCAGAAGACGCAATCAACGAAGCTAGAGGTCTGATCGCCAAAAACTCACGATTCAGCCAATTTGCGGCGCTGTCGGGTGAGAATGCTCATCACTTCGCCAAACGAGGGCGCAGGCAGCAAAGGACTCCAGTCTGTCGCATTCGCAAATCGTCGAACGTGGAGGTTTTGAATCGTCTCGGTCACACCGTCTGAGGAACCGATAATTAACACGCGCAATACTTCAAACTCATCAGAATGAGGAATCGCAACGTCAGGTAAAAGATCCTGAAGCGGAATGCGAAGCGAAGTAATTGTGAAACGAGGAATGGTATCGGGAAGGAAACGACGTTGAATCAATTCTAGAAATGCGTAGGCGAAATCGCACAGCCAAAAGCCAGCGTTCAAAAGGCGCTCTGCCATGATGAGTACTCCAATTTTAAGTTTCCGAAGAAACCCAAAAAACTAGCCGCCCCGACGAACATCGCAAGCCGGAGCGGCCAAAGGAGTGATAAAATCCTCCATTAGCCCTCTGGACTGGTTGTGCAGTCTCGTGGGTTAGCTGCCCTTGGTTGCTGTAACAGCCTTGGGTGGCGACAGACTAGATTTTTTGGGCGACCAGACCGCTTTCCTGTGACGAAAAGATGTCCTTGATTTGAGAGAATATCTGGAAATTTGATCCGCGTCAAGTAATTTTGCGGCAATCTTTAAAGGAATGAGGATTTTGGGTTCGATCGCTCCTTTCATCCGCACTAAGCATTTCAAAACAATCAAATCCCCTGATCACCGAGTTACAAACTTCAGAAACTAATCGAAAATCATGCAGGGCTGATCTCTACAATATCGTCTGATTACGCTTTAGTTTGGACGGGTCAAACGACATTATTTCAAATCTAATAACCCTTCTTCTTTGAGTTTAGGATTAAAGCGCAAATCGGCTTTGACTCCGCGCGATCGCAGTCCTTCCAAGATCCCAGCTTCAATGCGTCGCGCCACATTTTTGAGAATTTTGACCTGGGCAACTTCATCGTGATAGGGGTCAGCGTAATTTGCTTTTTCGGCATCTGTCATCAAGGCTTTAACATCGATCGGCTGGTTCCAGGTTGCGTCGTCACCGATCGGAGCCGATCCGTTTTCAGCAATCCACACCTCTCGAATTTCTTGAAGAATCGTGCGGCTGGGGCGATCGACCGTCTTCACTTTTACCCAATAACAGTGTTCGGGTTGTCTGACTAAATGTTGTCTCAAACTCAAAAAAACGTCGCGAGAAAACCCAATAAATTGCAGAACTTTTTCATCATCAAAAATGGCATAAACGCCGACCTTTCCCTGAAATTCTTCGGGCAGTTGACCCGCATCATTGACGTAAGAAATGAATTCTAAACTAGCTAAAGAAGGAGTTTCAGACATTGGAATCTAACTGCTGATTTTCTAACTGATTTTTTGATAAATTGCACAAAGACGGCTGGGTTTAAACACCTTTGCCTTGAACATAAAATTGGGCGGAACGTTAACGATCGCATACTCCAAAGAATTTTGAAACTTCTCAAACTCAGCAGGCATTCCTTTAGGCGTTGCCGTACTGTAAGGCACAGGCTGAAACAGTAACTCAGTGAATTCGACACGACTACACTGCAACGTATTGGCAATCTGTTCGAGAAAAGCGGCGCTATTCAAACACTCAAACAAATTGGCTTTAACGTCAGGCTCTAGCGAGAAACTGCTGTCGAAGTTTTCAATAATTTTGAGTCCCATAATTTGAGTCAGATGATGAACCGTAAGCTAACGCCAATTCAAGGAGCTTTCTCGCTGCGGTTACAGACTTTGGACTACCTAAATCCCCTACAAGTGAGAGACTTTGAACCAGAACTCTTCTCTTAAAGTCCCCTAAAATTGGGGGTTGGGAGGCAGAAGATCTCAACACCGAAGCAAAAGAACTTCAGCAAATTAGCATTAGCTCTCGATCGTATCCCGTTTTGTGACGCACAGACGCTATAGTTCCTATTGCCGAATGCGATCCAATTTATGACGAAGCTGCCTGTTATTCCTGCTTGTGCCTGGAGTCGTGCGATCGGGCTGGGCTGGGAAAAGCCTTACACCGTTCGCTATGCCAGCAATTTAGACGACGGGCCTTGGCACGGAATGCCCCTGGGCGGATTTGGCGCGGGCTGTATTGGGCGATCGCACGGCGGCGATTTCAATCTCTGGCACATTGATGGCGGCGAACATGTGTTTCGATCGATGCCCGCCTGTCAGTTCAGCGTCTTTGAGCAAGTTGAAGACCAAACGCAGACCTACGCCCTTTCGACTCAATCTCCTGAAGACGGCACCTTAAGCACCTGGCAACCGTATCCAACGACCGAAACGGGGACTTATCACGCGCTGTATCCTCGGAGCTGGTTTGCTTATGAAAATGTCTTTCAAGCCACGCTGACTTGTGAACAATTTTCGCCCATCATTGCCCACAACTATCAAGAGACGAGCTACCCGATCGCCGTTTTTGAATGGACGGCTCACAACCCCACCGACAAGCCGATCACGTTGAGCATTTTGCTGACCTGGGAGAACATGGTTGGCTGGTTTACCAATACGCTCAAGTCGCCGGAAGTGGTGGTGCGCGATGACGGCAGCCCCGTTTATGAGTATCAGCCTCGCCTCGGAGAAAGTGCCGGGAACTTCAACACGCTGACCGGAGACGAGCAACGAATCGGCATCGTCATGAGCAACCAGACCGCAGATCCCACCATTCTCCCGAGTGAAGGGGATGGACAGTGGGCGATCGCGACTCCGCTCAATCCTTATCTAACAGAAGTTTTTTACGACACACGCTGGAATCCCGTTGGAGATGGCTCTGATCTGTGGCAAACCTTCTCAAAAGATGGATCGCTCCAAGACCGTGACGACGAAACCCCCGCAAAAGAGAGAGAACGCATCGGAGGCGCGATCGCCGTTCGTTTCACACTAAAACCAGGACAGACGCGACAGATTCCCTTTTTGCTGAGTTGGGATTTTCCGGTGACGGAGTTTGCTCAGGGCGTGAATTATTTTCGTCGCTACACCGACTTTTTTGGCCGCACCGGACTCAACGCCTGGACGATCGCCCGCACCGCCCTCAAGCATTATCGAACCTGGCAAGAAAAAATCCAGACCTGGCAACAACCGATTCTCGATCGCGCCGATCTGCCCGACTGGATGAAGATGGCGTTATTCAACGAGCTTTACGATCTGACCGATGGAGGAACGCTCTGGAGTGCCGCAGACGAACGCGATCCCGTCGGTCAATTTGCTGTTTTGGAATGTCTCGACTATCGCTGGTATGAGAGCTTAGACGTGAGACTATACGGTTCGTTTGGGCTATTGATGCTCTGGTCTGAGTTAGAGAAATCAGTGATTCGAGCCTTCGCCAGAGCGATTCCCAACCGTGATGAAAAGACCCGCGTGATTGGCTACTATTACACCCTCAAATCAGAAAGTCCTTTAGCGATTCGCAAAGCTGCCGGAGCGACTCCCCACGATTTAGGAGCGCCCAACGAGCACGTCTGGGAAAAAACCAACTACACCAGCTACCAGGACTGCAACTTGTGGAAAGATTTGGGTTCCGATTTTGTGTTGCAAGTCTATCGAGACTACTCTCTGACAGGTGCCACCGACGTTGAGTTTTTGGCGGACTGTTGGGAAGCGATCGTACAAACCCTGCACTACCTAAAAGCCTTCGATTTAGATGACGACGGCCTTCCCGAAAACGCTGGTGCCCCCGATCAAACCTTTGACGATTGGCGACTACAGGGAGTCAGCGCCTACTGTGGCGGATTGTGGATAGCAGCATTAGAAGCGGCGATCGCCATCGGCAAGATTCTCACCCGCCCCGTTGCCCCGTTTGAAGATTGGCTGAAGCGATCGCGCCCCCTCTACCAAGAAAAACTCTGGAACGGCGAATACTACCGACTCGACAGTGACAGCGGTTCTGACATCGTAATGGCCGACCAGCTTTGCGGTCAATTCTACGCTCGCCTCCTCAACCTCCCCGATGTCGTCCCCCCAAACTGCGCCCAATCCGCCCTCAAAACCATCTACAACGCCTGCTTCCTCAAATTCAACGACTACATCACCCAAACCTCCGCCCCTCATCCCTCATCCCTCATCCCTCATCCCTTGATCGGTGCCGCCAACGGCGTTCGTCCCAACGGTTCCCCCGAAAACCCCAACGCCACCCACCCGCTCGAAGTTTGGACAGGCATCAACTTTGGACTCGCCGCCTTCCTAGTGCAAATGAACCTGAAAACCGAGGCACTAACCCTCACCAAATCCGTCGTTCAACAAATCTATGACAATGGTCTTCAGTTCCGCACGCCCGAAGCGATCACAGCCGCCAAAACGTTTCGCGCCAGTCACTACCTCAGAGCAATGGCGATATGGGCCGTCCTACACAGCCTAGACACAGAAAAATAGGCGTTGCTGAATCAGGGGATAAATTGCCCCAAAGCGAAACCCAAGGTTCAAAGTCCCCCAATTTTGGGGGATTTAGGGGGCGAAAAGATGGACACTTCCCACAGAGTCATCCCTCCAATCAGCAACGCTGAAAACTGAAATCAGTTTTAACCTCAACAAATTCACATCAGTTAAACCCCTAGAGCATTCCCAGTTCCCATTTATTTCAAGAATTGCTCACAATAGATTAAGTTCTTCCGATAATTTCTACCGATCGACGGTAGCGTTGAGTAGCCTGGTGTGACGGGGTGCAAGTCGAAACTTCTTGCTATGGTGCATTGCGACAGAATGAAACGACGATCCATTTTTCTAGCTTTTTTGCTTGGGCTGTGTTTGGTATTGCTGCCCATTTATCTCGATCGACCATTGTCCCCGATCGCAACCGCGCAACAATCTAAGCCCCCCGCCGAAACCTCCCCAAAATCCTCCAGCGATGACGAGTCAGACAAATCCTTTAAGCCATTTGCTCAAGTGACTCAGGATGCAACTCGCATTGACGGGCTGTTTCCGCTCTACCACAACAAGCGATCGGGCAAACTCTTCGCCGAAATCGCCCCCGATCAGCTAAACCGCAACTATCTCTCGACCATGACGTTGGAATCGGGAATTGGAGAGCGAGGAATTTATAGTGGGTTGCCCCTGGGTGATTTTCTGTTTACGTTTCGTCGCGTCAATAACTCGCTACAGTTTGTCATTCCCAACACTTATTTTCGCGCTCAGGCAGGCAGTCCGATGCGGCGATCGGTCGATCGCTCCTTTAGCGACTCTATTCTCGAAGTTTTGCCGATTCGCAGCATTCACCCTCAACGCAAAACGCTGCTCGTCGAACTCAATCCCCTTTTGTTGGGCGACCTACCTGGATTAATGCCCGTCTTGTCGTACTCGCTGCAAGGCAGTTACTCGATCGATGCCAGCAAATCCTACTTTGGTCAGGTCAAAGCCTTTCCGCAAAATGTGGAAATTGAGTCGTTTTATGGTTTTTCAGGGGGCGGCGACGGTTCACAAATGCCTCCTTACATTCAATCGCTGCCCGACAGCCGAGACTTTAGTTTGAGAGTTCGCTATAGCCTGTCAAAACTGCCCGAAAATAATGGCTACCTGCCTCGCTTTGCCGACGATCGGGTGGGATATTTCATCACGGCTTTTAAAGATCTAACCGATGACACGCCGCGCCAATCCTTTGTACGCTACATCAACCGCTGGAAGCTAGAGAAAAAAGACCCCAAAGCTGCCCTGTCGCCCCCCAAAGAGCCGATCGTTTTTTGGATCGAAAACACCGTTCCGGTTGAGCATCGAGAAGCCGTCAAAGAAGGCGTTTTGATGTGGAATCGCGCCTTTGAGAAGAGTGGCTTTCAAAATGCGATCGTCGTCAAACAAATGCCCGACAAAGCAGATTGGGACCCGGCCGACGTGCGTTACAACACAATTCGCTGGTTTAACTCGACCGATGCGATTTTTGCGATGGGGCCGTCTCGCGTCAATCCCCTGACGGGCGAAATTTTGGATGCTGATGTGATTGTCTCAGCCGACTTTGTACGCGCCTTGAAGGAAGACTACCGCACGATCGTCGAACAAAACCAGATGACCTCGGCTCCCTTTGCCGCCCAACTGACTGGAAATCCTAATCTCTGTAATTTTGGCATGGCGGCCCGATCGCTCCAGCGCAATGCTCCCAAGCTTTCGCAAAAAACGGCTCCCAAACTACGCTTTGGCTCTCACCTGGGCAACTATCAGGATCTCTGTTATGGCGTAGATACCGCAAAACAGTTCGCGGTGGGCAACATGGCGCTCTCAATGTTTCAAAACGTTTTGCCTAGCAGTCCCGAAATGAAGGAATACGTTCACCAATTTGTCCGAGAGTTGATCGCCCACGAAATCGGTCACACCCTCGGTCTGCGGCACAACTTCCACGGCAGCGCCATGCTCAAACCCAATGAGTTAAACGACAAAGCGATCACGCAGCAAAAAGGACTCGTCGCCTCCGTCATGGACTATAACGCGGTCAATCTTGCGCCTCAAGGAGTTAAACAGGGACACTACTTTACGCCCGTGATTGGCCCCTACGACGAATGGGCGATCGCTTACGGTTACACGCCTACGGATGCCAAAATTCCTCAAGCCGAAACTCGCGATCTGCAAAAAATTGCCCAGCGGGCCCCAGACCCAGATCTTTCTTATGCCACTGACGAAGACGCTTATACTTTCCTCGATCCCAAGGTCAACCTATTTGACATGAGTGGCGATCTGCTCACCTACACCCAGTGGCAACTCGACAACGCCCGCGAAATGTGGAAGAAGGTCGATCGCCGCTATCCCAGTGCAGGAGAAAGCTTTAATGAGGTTCGCGTCGCGTTTAACGCAGTCTTTGAGTACTACTTTCAATACTCTTTGTTTCTCACCGAATATGTGGGCGGACAATACTTTAACCGCTATCGATCGGGCGACGCAAAAGGACGACTGCCTCTAGAGCCTGTGCCCGTAGAACAGCAGCGTCAAGCCCTTCTCAGCCTGCGAAAGAACGTATTCAGTGAAGCAAACTTTCAATTCTCCCCTGAGTTTTTGAATAAGCTGGCACCCTCTCGTTGGAGTCACTGGGGAACCGAACCGTCTGCCAATTTGGACTATCCGATTCACGACAATATTCTGTTTTTGCAAACGATCGTGCTCTACGATCTCTTGGGATATCAGCGTCTGGCTCGTCTGCGCGATGGTGAACTCAAAACCGCTCCGGGTCAATCTCTGACCATTCCCGAACTGTTTGACTCTCTGCAAACCAGCATTTGGGGCGAAGTCATGAAACCAGAGGGAACGCTCAAACTGTCTGGTCTGCGTCGCGCCATTCAGCGAGAGTACATGAACACGCTGATCGCCCTAATTTTACGAAAAGCGGACGCGCCCGAAGACGCTCGAACCGTTGCCCGCTATGAGTTAAAACAGCTTCAAGGATCGATCGGCCACGCCCTGCGAAAAGTTAACGATCAAGACATCTACACCAAAGCGCATTTAGAAGAAGCCCGCGATCGTATCAACAAAGCTTTAGATGCTCAGTTGCAGTCAGGCTAATTTTCAATGTGAGTTTGGTGAAGTCTCCGATGCTCTAGACTTCTGTCCTTCAAGCTGCCAATTTTGGGGAACTTTGAGAGAAGAATCGTGTTTTAACGTGAATTCGATGAGAGTTTTTTCGCTTCGTTGTTCACGGCTTCTGCCCCCCAACCCCCCAATTTTGGGGGACTTTCAGAGAGGAATTCTGGTTCAAAGTCCCTCACTCGTGGGGGATTTAGGGGGCATTCCTGGATCTAAAAGCGAAGCGAAGCGTTCATCGAACTGACGTTGTTTTAACCCGCGAAGGCGGGTTTTGTTCTCATAGCCGCGAATTAATTCGCCGGGTTTACTAATTTACGACCCAAAAGTTTTTGGATGGATTTTATCTGACCAAATCGCTCAAGGTCGAATCGCCAAACCCGTCTCAAAGTCAAAAAGGTGAATCTTATCGAGAGCGATCGCCAGCCACAGATCTTCACCCAACTCAACCGAACGATCAGGTTCAACTCTAGCTTGCAGCAAGTCCCCTGCCAAATTGACTGATAAAAAGGTTTCGTTGCCCAACGCTTCTACCAACTCCACTTTGACGGGCAGATTTTTGGGAGCGGGCGGGCTGACACTCAAATGTTCGGGACGAATGCCTAACAGAACGGTTTGACCATCATAAGACTGCAAAGCCGTTGTCCAAACTTGGGGCAGCGTTAATCGAAATTGAGGATGACTTAGCAGCAATGGTAATTTGACCTGCACAGGCAAAAAGTTCATCGGCGGCGATCCAATAAACTCTGCAACAAACCGATTGGCAGGCTGATTGTACAATTCGAGCGGCGTAGCCAGTTGTTGAATTTGTCCGGCATTCATGACGGCAATGCGATCGCCCATTGTCATCGCTTCGGTTTGATCATGGGTGACATAGATCGTCGTCGTGCCTAGTTGACGCTGAAGTTTGACGATTTGAGCGCGAGTTTCGGCCCGCAGTTTGGCATCGAGATTAGACAGCGGCTCATCCATCAAAAATACCTGGGGATTGCGCGCCATCGCTCGACCCAGGGCGACTCGTTGCTTTTGTCCGCCAGAAAGCTGTTTGGGCAAACGTTCTAACAACGGCTGAATTTGTAGCATCTGCGCCACCATGTTGACTCGCTGCTCAACGGCCCGTTCGCGATCGGACACAAACCGCAAGCCCTTGGGCAACGAACGAGTCGCCCCAACCAAAAAATTTTCGCCCCAGTTTGAGTGCGTTTCATGAGAAGTCTGACCAAGCGCTGTCCGTCTCAGCCCAAACGCCAAATTGTCATACACCGTCATATGGGGATAGAGCGCATAGTTTTGAAACACCATTGCAATGTCGCGCTCTTTGGGCGGTAGCTCATTGACCAGACGATCGCCCACTCGAATAGTGCCCCCGGTCAGTTCCTCCAATCCTGCAATCAGCCGCAGTAGGGTACTTTTGCCGCATCCAGACGGGCCCACCAGCACCATAAATTCGCCATCTTGCACCGACAAATTGATCGATCGCAAGACGGCGGTTGGTGAGGCGGGAGGCGGGAGGCGGGAGGAGTCAGGTTCCCCCTTGGGTGCTTTTGGGGCCCCTTTCTGGAAACTTTTGTAGATATTTTCAAGAACAACCTGAGCCACGATCGCAAACCCTCTTTGTAGATGCAAATCAGCTTATCGGTTGAGTGACCCCTCAGCAACCACAGCAAGGATTGTTTACCGAAGCGCCTGGATTCTGGATTTGTATTCGGCACTGTTGAGTCCGTCTTTGCCCCCAGCGGAACCGGATTGCACCATTTGTTTTAAGCGAACCACGCGATCGGCGGCGGCAGGGTGCGTACTCAAGAACGTGGGAGTCGATCGAGCGCTCACCAGCTTTTGCATAAAGGCCACCATCTCAGAGGGAGCATACCCAGCGCGAGTCAGCATGTTTAACCCAACCTGATCGGCTTCAAACTCGGCTCGACGGCTGTGAGGGAGACGCATCGCTAGTTGCACCCCAATATTAATTGCCTGACTGCGATCGGCTCCTGTTGCGGTTAACAAGCCCCGCGTTCTCATCGTTTCTCCCATCTGTTTGATGGCGTGACGGGCGGTAATATGACCAATCTCGTGACCCATGACGCTGGCAAGTTGCGCTTCGTTGTCGGCGGCTGTCAGCAGACCTTTGTGAACATAAACAAAGCCGCCCATCGTGGCAAAGGCATTAATGGCGTTATCGTCCACCACTTGAAAGGTATAGCGCAGATTAGGACGCTCACTCTTAGCCGCCAATCGTTGCCCAATCTGGTTGACATAATCATTGATGCGGGCATCTCGGATCAGTCTGACCTGTTTGGTCGTAATCTCTCGATTGATTTGCTGGCCCAGTTCTGTTTCTTGAGCGTCAGACATTCTCGTAATTTGAATGCCCTGAATCACCTGAACGCCGCCCCGCAGCAGATCGAGCCAAGAGGCTTGAGCCATCATCGGCTGACCGATCGCAATCCCCAGCGCGATCGTCACAGACAAAACTGGGTAAAACCAACGGCGTGTTTTTCGCCACAAAGCGCTAAAGGAAGGTTGAGAGGATGGGTTTAACATAGTGCCAAGTCGGGTAAGAAAGAGTTGGAGTCGCTCCACAGGGACGCAAAACAAGACTGCTTAAAAACGAGACGATTTTCCCAGGATTTTGGTTGCAGGAAAGGCGATCGTGATGAAGAAAAATTTCAATTAAGAATTGAGTTGAGAAGCTAGCCTCTAATCGTGATCACCCCTACCAGTCATGGTAATCTGGACTGTCACGAATGGGCGCAGCACTGCTCTGCCCACCAAGCATTGAGATTGCTCGTCTAAACTAAAACAGCAACGAGAAATCTGCTCAGAGGATTGCTCAAACTCAATCGCGTTTCAAAGCTCATCACCGCAACTGGAACTGTTTATGGCTATTCTAGATTCTCAAGGTCGCTTATTGGGCAAACTCAGCATTCTAGATGTAGGGGCGGCCCTGGTCATTTTGCTGGTTATTTTTGGTATCTTTTTTTACCCTGGCACGTCTGGCTCAGTCGCTCAAGTAGGAGCCATTCGTAAAGCAGTGGAGGTCGATGTGATGGTCAGAGGGTTGAGCGCTGTCAGCCCCAAAGATTTGATCAAAGAAGGGCAAAAAGCCAACATTGTGGTGCGAAAGCAGCCTTCAGGGGAAGCCATTTTGAAGTCGGTGAAGTTTTTGCCCCGCAATACGATCGTGCCTCAGCCTGATGGCTCGGTCAAATCGCTGCCTGACCCCCGACCCGAAGCCGCTTTGTCAAACGACATGATTTTGACGCTAGGCAGCAATGCTCAAATTGCCGAAGATCGGGCGACCAAAGAGCGAACTCCCGTCCTCGGTGGCGAAAAAGTAAAGGTCGGAATGCCGCTTGAGTTAGATGGGCCAAATTACAATTTCACCACCAGCGTCATCTCAGTCAGAATTCAGGATTAGTCAGACTTCTCAATCAGACCAACAAAAAAACAGGGACAGAATGATTGCCCCTGAGTCCTGAGAGTTTGCGATTTAAAGAGTTTGTGGCTTAAGTGGCTCGATCGAGTTGAGAATTATTTCCTCACGTTAGCGAACGGCATTTTTAGCAGATTCAACGGTGTCACCTGCTTTGTCCTGCGCTTTCTCTAAGGAATTCTTGATTCTCCCTTCGATCGTGCTTGCACCCGTGTTAGAAGGGCGCTTCATGCCTTCGATGCCTGCGGTTCCTTGGATTTCGTTGGGGGCACCGTTTTGCGCTCTCTCGGTCACTTCCTCAATGGAACGTAAACCGCCGCGATCGATGGCATCTTTAGCCGTCCGCTCATAGGTTTTGGCGGGTTCGGTCGCTTCGCCTTTAATCGGTTGATTGGGGTTAGGAGCCGCATTCGCCGTGTTCACTACGGACGAAAATAGTAATACTGCACACAGACAGGTCATTAACACAAACCGTAGCGTAGATAGAATAGACTTCATACAATTTCCTCCGATTAGATTGTTTGAATGACTGACAGATTAAATCTGAACAGATTGGACTTTAACTGTCCCTATCTACCCAGAATTCGTCACGTCATCACATCTACATCTAGGGTGAGTTTGCTTTGTTGGAGTCTAATTATTTGCCTGTCGTAAGAAGGATGGATCGAGAGGAGTTCACCCTTTAGACATAAATTCTACGCGGGGCAATAAAGGATCTTGAACCACTCCAAGGCCTTTGAAGCCCCAGCGTTTTAGCACCTTATCGACCTGTGTTCCGGGAAGCGACTCGACACTGAAGCGATCGCTCACTCCTGACGCATGTTTATTCAAATAACTCAGCGCATCGTAGTGTTCTGAGAAAACCAGCATGTAGCCATTTTGAGGCGATCGAGCCTCTGATTCTCCTAGATTTGGATGGGCTGCCAGATAGCTACCATCGGATTTTAAGCGAATGAGATAATAAGATTCAGAAAACATAGAGAAGAAGGGAGGAGGAATGAGGGATGAAGAAAAATAGGTGAGGGTTTGGTGTTTTAAGAATTGGAAGTTTTGTTAACGTCAGTTTGATGAGAGTGACTCGCTTCGTTTCGATCGGCTTCAGCCCCCTAAATCCCCCACAAGTGAGGGACTTTGAACGAGAAATATTGTCTTCAAAGTCCCCCAAAATTGGGGGGTTGGGGGGCAGAAGTTCTGAATAACGAAGCGAAATCTCCTAAGAGTGCTAAAAAGGTCAGTCGTGGGAATCGGCAAGAGACGGCGATCGCTTCACGCAATTCATCAAACAAAATTCATCAAACGAAACTAGCCTTCAACAATCACCCTTTCATCCCTCCTCCCTTCTTCCTTATCCCTCAGTTAATGTCTGCCAGATTAATCCGAGGATCGACTGCTTTGAGTAATAGGTCAGCCAGTAGGTTTCCTAAAATCAGCATAACTGCGCCCATCATCAGACTGGCCATCACCAGATATAGATCTTGAACCAGTAGCGCCTGGAGAATCAGCCGTCCCAGACCCGGCCAGTTAAAGAAAAATTCTGCAATAAAGGCACCGCTCAACAATCCGGCAAACTCGAATCCTAAGAGAGTAATGATCGGGTTGATGGCATTTCTCAGCGCGTGAACGTAGACGACTTTGTTTTCAGGAAGTCCTTTAGCACGGGCGGTTTGAATGTAGTCCTGTCGCAACACATCGAGCAGTTGTCCTCGCATAATCCGCTGTAACCCGGCAAAACTGGCAACACTAAGGGCGATCGTTGGCAAGATCATGTGCCAGCCAATATCCAAAACTTTGCCCAAGGGGTTCAGGTCAGCGTGATCAATGCTCGTCATATCTCCGACGGGAAACAACGGCGACGTGTTTTGAGCAAAAATCAGGAGCAACAAGGCGGTGATAAAACTGGGAAACCCCTGACCCGAATAGCTGAGAACTTGCAAAACGCGATCGATCCAGCGCTGTTGATAAATCGCGCCAACAATCCCCATCGGAATCGCCACCAACCAGGTAAAAATCAGCGAAGAAATCGCAATCAGCAACGTCGCTGGAACTCGCTCCCATAGGAGAGAAGCCACCGATCGATTGTAGGCAAAACTCGTCCCAAAGTCGCCCTGAGTCACCACCCGCCACAGCCAGCGACCATATTGTTCTGGCCAGGACTTGTCTAGCCCAAATTGCTGTTTGAGTTGCTCAATGCGTTCCGGTGAAATTTTAGGGTTTTCTCTGAGTGTATCCAGATAGTCACCCGGAGCCATTTCAATAATGAAAAAACTAAGCGCAGATGCCAAAAGTAGAGTCAGCAACGCTTGAAGCAATCGCTTAACCACATACACAGTCGTCTCGCTGGTGAGCGCTTCGATAAAGCCATCCCAACTCGATCGCAGCTTTCCACGGGTTGATACAGTCATATTGCTTGGCTCGTCGCGTTTAGAAGGTAGACGGCCATTCGTCGGTTTTGATCTTGCGTCTGACCTGCCAACAAATGACCTGTGAACTATATCCTAATATTGAACCAGGGTGACGATCGGAACATCTGGTAGCTGACTCCGACCGTTGAGATCTTTTAGCTCAATGACAAAGGCACATCCGACCAGTTCACAGCCTGTTTTTTGAATCAGACGAGCCGTTGCGCCTGCGGTTCCGCCTGTGGCGATCAGGTCATCAACCATGAGAATGCGGCAGCCCCCTTGAAGCGCGTCTTTGTGAATCTCTAGGCAATCGGTGCCATATTCCAACTCGTATTTGATCGAATGAACAGCAGAGGGCAGCTTGCCAGGTTTGCGAACGGGGACAAAGCCGATTCCCATTTTGTAAGCCAGCGGTGCGCCAAAAATAAAGCCGCGTGACTCCATGCCCACAATGCAGTTAGGTGCAAACTCAGCGCATTTCTCAGCCAGCAAATCGATCGTATAGTTCAACCCTTCCGCATTCTGTAACAGCGTGGTGATGTCCTTAAAGAGAATGCCAGGTTTGGGAAAGTCTGGAATTTCGCGAATCAGCGCTTTGAGATCCATAGGGCTTGTCGGCAATAAGGGTATGAGTTGGGTTATCTCACAAGTTGGGGCACTTGTCATCAGATCAAAGCGATACACCGTCAGAGAATTGAGATCAAATCAGCGATCGTGGCTCTTGTAATGCCGTCTCTACCGTGCGCTCAATGACAAAACACCTATGACTGAGAATAGCTAAGAATGCCATTTTACAAGCTTTTCAGCCGTTTTATCTAAGATTTTTTGTTCAATGTTGGGCAACCGATTGGTTAGAAACGAGTCCGCGATCGCCCTTCTGAGTGAACCGTTCTAATCAAGTTAAGATAAGCTAGAAATTGTCGTGTGTTGGTGACGATAGCCACAGATCAATTCACAAAAATCAATTCACAAAAAAGATTGGAGTTTGGATGACACTTGAGCAACAACTCAGTCAACAGCGAGTCAAGCATATTGTCAGCAGCTATCAGCTAGAAGGCAGCGAAGCAGAATCGTTTGCAACCTACTTAAACGAACTGCTGCAAACCTATGCGTCACCGTTGATTGAGCTTGCTTTGACCGAGACGATCGTCACCCATTGGCTCACCGTCACGTTGCCCAGAGGCATTCCTTTTCTCGACCAGGTTCACACCCTTCTCAAACACTGGGAAGTTGCAGAAATCACCAGCACACTGACTCCTGATCAGTTTCAGCAAATCACAGGCTTAGATCCGAGTCCCGTTTTTGGCTCCTCAGAAGTGCCGCCTCAGTCGATCGTGCGTCCGCGTTAAAGGGATGAGGGGTAAGGGATGAGGGAGGAGGGATGAGGCGATACGAGCAAACGTTCTCTGATTAGCATTCAGCCAGCAAAGGTGGCCTAAAACGAGGAATACCGATCTCTGGGCGTTGCTGATTGAAGGGATGACTCTGTGGGAAGTGTCCATCTTCTCGCCCCCTAAATCCCCCAAGATTGGGGGACTTTGAACCTTGGGTTTCCCGCCGCTTTGGGGCGATTCATCCCCTGATTCAGCAACGCCGATCTCTGAAGATTAGGTAGAGTCATACTTTCCTCCCTCCTCCCTCCTCCCTTCTCCCTCCTCCCTTCTCCTTCCAGAGCTGTGGTTTTGCGACGACTGCGACTCCTCGAACTCGGATGCCGTATCGGTGAAGCGTTTGTGTGGCGGCTTTGATGGTGGCTCCTGTGGTGTAGATGTCGTCGATTAGCAAAACGGGATGAGCCGGACGATCGCGCCTAAACTGTTTCCCTAAATCAAAAGCCTGGGCTAAGTTGGCAGCCCGCCGATCGGCAGATAGACCAAACATCGCCTCGGTTGATCGCACTCGCTCTAGCCCGTGACGTAGGGGATAGCCCGTAAACTCACAAAAGCTTTGGGCGATTAGTTCTGCTTGATTAAAGCCGCGCTGCTGCTGTTTGTCAGGATGCAGAGGAATTGGCACCACTGTTAATTTAGAGCGACTCAAATCGGTTTCTAGCCAAGACTGAGCCAACCACTGTCCGAGTGGATAAGCCAATTGGGGCTGATTGTCATATTTGAGGTGAGCGATCGTGCGCTTGAGTCCATCGCGATATGCGCCCCAGGCAAAAAATGGAGATGACCCCTGCCAAAACTGAGTTGGATGCTCAAACTGACAGGCTTTTAGCTGCTTTTCACAGGTCGGACAAAACAGGCCCGCCGTTGATCGTTCACACAGCGCACAAGCGGATTGTAAAAAGAAGTTGAGAAGATTTTGCAGCATAGGAGGCGATCGCAGGTCTTCTCTCAAGATGCCCAGTCGCTCAAAACTCGCTCAATCGTTCAATCATTCTAAGGAATCGTCCGAAGGGGGATCGCTCATCATAGAATCAGACACAGCGCAATTGGCTTGGATGAGTGGACAACCTCTATTGGCTCGACCAGATTCAAACCAAAGATCATCAGCAGGTCGGAGATCAAGCCCTTCATCTCAGCTATCTGTGGCAGAGAGGGTATGCGATCGTTCCGAGTTTTGTGGCTTCGACGGTGCTGTTTCGAGAATTTTTAGACAGTATCGAATGGTCAGATCCGCTCTTTTTTGATCTGGCGCAATCGTCACTGCATGTCAATGTAGAAGATGCACTTCAGCTTCAGGCGATCGCTCGACAAATTCAGCAGACGATCGCGGCGACTCCTTTACCTGCGGAGTGGATTTCTCAGCTAAGGTTGGCAGTTTCTCAATTAGAACCAGCGTCAGCGGTGATGTTGCGGCCGTCTCTGACGGTGGCGGGTGCCAAGGTGAATGGATTCACGCCGACAATTCATCCAGAAGCGACCAACTTATTAGATAGCCAGATCTGTAGAACAGATGGCAAATCGCTAGAAGCTGCCCTCAAAAAGCTGTGGACCCAGATCTTTCGTGCGAGAAGTCTACTCTACTGGCAGCGATCGAACTTGCAGCTTCATCAAATTCAACTCGCGGTGATTGTTCAGCCTGTGTTGAATGCGACGGCATCGGGCTATCTACAGCGCCAGCAGACTCACTGGGAAGTGTTGGCTACCTGGGGATTGGGACAAGCGATCGCCTACGGAGAAGTGCTACCCGATTTCTATCAGATCACGCTCGAAGATGGGTCTGTGCAGTCTCAAAAGTTGGGCAGCAAGACGATCGCCTATCGCGTTTCTCAGCCCGTGGTTGATTTGTCTGAATCCTTTGCGTCACCGCTTGAATCCTATGCGCTCAGTGACCTTCAAGACAAGCAGTTTGTTTTAGGCTCCGTTGATTTGCAGCAGTTTGGACAGCTTGCCCAGCGGTTGACTGCCGACTTTAGTGCACTGTTGGTTTTGGAATGGACGCGCTGCGACTCGACTTATATCACGCAGGTCAGCAGTCAGATTTCTGGTTCTTTAGGCGCAGAGTCTTCAAAATTAGAGCATGAGCCAGCCCCACAAATCCAATCAGGTTCCCCTCCGATCGTGTCTGGACTGGCAGCCGCACCGGGACAAAGAACGGCTCAAGCCACTGTGATCACCGATCTGCATTCGAGCTTCTCAGAGATTTTGCCGGGCACAATTTTGGTGACTCCGATGATTTTGCCGGACTGGTTGCCGCTGCTCAAACAAGCCGTTGGCATTGTTGCAGAACAAGGTGGAATGACGAGCCACGGGGCGATCGTTGCCAGAGAGTTTGGCATTCCCGCAGTCGTCGGAGCCGCTCAAGCCACCCAGCGCATCCAGACTGGCGATTGGCTATTTGTGGATGGCGATCGGGGAGAAATCTATTTCGCTCAACCCCAAAAAGAAGTCACTCCGCCCGTGATGGACTTGACGCTGCAAAATTCTGAGGCTGAAATCAACACCACGACCCCGGCAGAACGCTCCAGCCCGATCGCGACTCAACTCATGGTCAATTTAAGTCAGGTGGATCGACTCGACCAAGCAGCCAGTCTGGCGATCGACGGCGTGGGCTTGCTGCGATCGGAACTGATGATTTTGTCGATTCTCGATGGGCAACATCCTCATTTATGGTTGCAACAGGGCAGACAAGCGGAATTGATCGATCGCCTCGCCGATCAGATTCGTCAATTTGTAGAAGCCTTTGCGCCTCGTCCGGTGTTTTATCGCTCACTCGATTTGCGATCACATGAGTTTCGATCTCTGGAGGGCGGCGCGTCCGTTTCTTTAGAAACCAATCCCATGCTGGGCATTCGAGGGACTTTTAGCTATGTGTTGAATCCGGCCTTGTTTGAAGTCGAGCTAACGGCGCTGCATCAAGTCCAACAAGCAGGCTACTCTAATTTCAGGCTGATATTGCCTTTTGTGCGTACCGTCGAGGAGTTTGTTTTTTGTCGTCAACGAGTTGAGCAATCAGGGCTGATCCAGCAATCCCAGTTTCAACTCTGGATCATGGCAGAGGTGCCTTCTATCTTATTTTTGCTTCCTGAATATGTGCAGGCAGGTGTTGAAGGCATCTCGATCGGCACCAATGATCTCACTCAATTATTGTTGGGGGTCGATCGCGACCATAGCCTGATGGCATCTGCCTTTGACGAACGGCATCCGGCTGTCTTAAGTGCGATCGATCATCTGGTCAAAACCGCTCGACGCTTAAAGATTCCTTGCTCGATTTGTGGCGCTGTCTCGACTCAACATCTTGAACTGGTAGATCGGTTGATTCAATCTGGCATTACAACCATTTCGGTTGATCCCAATTCGGTTGAGGCCACTTATCGAGCGATCGCCCGCGCCGAACAACGCCTGCTAAACAAAGGGAGCCGAATGCACTGATCAGCATGAGAGCGTGAATTCAATAAACTCGCTATCTGGAGACGCTTGAAATTTACTATCAAATTTGCAGCGCTAAGGACGATCGACGGCTGAGTGAGTGCCCTTTTTAGAATAAGCAGCCACCGCCAAAGTCACTTGCTTAAATGGTAAATAGAGCGCCGTAGTGAGTAGAAAAATGACGACGATCGCCAACAGCGGCCGCTTCCCAGTCAGATCATCGATCATGGTCAGCATGACATCATCCAATCGAGTCACTAAATCCCAACTGTTGTAACGCAAAAAACGACCCAAATAAACCCCGATCGCACTCAGCAAATGTACTGCTAACTCCATCACCAAAACATAGCGTCGTAAACCACGTTGGTTTAAATAATATCCCACATTAATCAACGACAAAACGTACGACTCAAAACCAGCAAAAATAAACAATACATACAGCGGAATGATGACTAGCGTTGTCAGCCAGACCTCAGAGCCAGTGACTTGAACGTCATCAATAAAGTGGATTACATCTGTCAAAATATAAGGCGCGTTGGGCAAAAATGCGACAAACACAACAACCCCAACCCACCACAGCCCAGAACGGTGACGAGACTGCAAAGCGATCGGGGGCAGGGTTAGCGTCGAAGCGCCTAGTTGAGTGTGACGAAACAGCAGCACACTTAAAGCCAGCGGCACCAATGCCAAAAACAAATTCCACCCCATCCATCTGGCATTCCCGTGCAAAATTTCGAGGGCACTGAGAAGAATAGATTTGAGTAAAGAAGGTTCCATATGTGAGCATCCCTAACACAGCAATGCTGGCAGTCTAATGGCAGGGGGTGTCAGCCGTGTGACAAATCGACAACGCTTCGGCAGGAAATACTCTAAAAAAACGTGAATTCGACAGAGTTTTTCGCTTCGTGATTCAGCACTTTCGCCCCCCAACCCCTCAATCTGGGGAACTTCTGGACGGGATTTTTTGCTCAAAGTCCCTCAAACTTGGGGGATTTAGGGGGCTGCCCGGAGCGATCGCCGCAGCGAAGGATTTCATCGAATTCACGTTAAAAAAGAGGACAAGAAAATGAGGGCAAAAAAAGAGGACAAGCCAATCGACTCATCCTCACCGTCAAAGTATTTCTAATACGTTGGAGAAATTAGATGGAGAAATTAGACAACTGCCCAATTTCTACACCTCTTCTACATGTTGAGTTGGTTGCCGCGACGGTATTGTGTGTAGGCCGCCACAAACAGCCCTGCCAGCGTCACCGGAATAAGCCCCAACACAATGCCTAACAGAATCGGTTCAATCACGATCGCGCTCCTGGTTTTTTAAGGTTCTGATACATTTACTCAATATATCGCTACTAGAGATCCTAATGGATGCGATCGCCCAAAAAATCAAAAAACTCTGGACTCAACAAGATTTAAGCTTTGCTCCACCTCGCTTTGCATTGTCCACTCCTCGGCATCCATTCCTGACTTGCTATGAATGTTTTGCCAAAATTTGTTAAAGTCTGTTTAGTAAATGAATG
Source organism: Phormidesmis sp. 146-20 (assembly GCF_052939475.1). Classification (NCBI taxonomy): domain Bacteria; kingdom Bacillati; phylum Cyanobacteriota; class Cyanophyceae; order Leptolyngbyales; family Leptolyngbyaceae; genus Phormidesmis; species Phormidesmis sp. 146-20. The sequence continues at coordinate 61,839 of NZ_JBJPHT010000021.1, read as the reverse complement.
ATTTCCGTTACATATCTTCCTGAAGTAAAGACTTTTGAACGAGCAGATTGCGAAACCTGAAAATCTTGTCCAGAGAATCCTTGTGATGACTCTGGTGATTTCCCTTGCGATCGTGCTGGCGATCTTGGGCATGTACCAGTTTCATAAGCCTGACCCCTACATTCGAGAAGTGTTGTCTCGATCGGGGGATGAGGTGATGGGTCACGCCATTTTTCAAATGAATTGTGCGGGCTGTCACGGGCTGATGGCCGATGGCAAAGTCGGCCCCAGTCTCAAAGGGGTCTCAAACCGCAAATCTCACATTCGGCTTATCGAGCAGGTGATTAGCGGCAAAACCCCCCCGATGCCCCAGTTCCAACCCAGTCCCCAAGAAATGGCCGATCTCTTGAGCTACTTAGAAAGCCTTTGAGAATAGCGCCTCATCCAGTCCAAGTCAAATCCTAAACTGAGGGAATCGCATTCCGCTCGAAGCCGATTCTTCAAGGATGCAAACTCATCGAAGACACTGATTTCTCTGACTCTTGGGCTGGAATGCTGCGCCGAGTTGCTTCGACAAAACGGCTGACCCGAATCGGATCGATCGCTTGCTCTCGTTTGCCCTGTCGCTTGAGAGAACTGGAGACAATCACGCCATCCGCTGCCTGCATTAGAGTCGGAATATTTTCCCAGTCGGCACCACTGCCAATCAAAACGGGCGTTCCACTCGCGGCCGCACTGGCCAACTCTAAATCTTCGAGACTCGGAGGGCTGCCCGTCGCCCAACCCGACAAAATCACTGCATCGGCAAGTCCCCGCTCGATCGTGTCCTGCACCGCCGTCGTCAAATTAGGCGAACCCAGGGGACGAGCATGTTTCACCAACACATCCGCCAAAATTTTGACATCACTCCCCAACTCTCGCCGATAGCGCAGTAATTCATGGGCCCGTCCTTCGATCAAGCCCTGATCGGTGGCCATGATGCCCGTCCAGACGTTGACTCGAATAAAATGAGCTTCGACACAGGAGGCAATGGCGATCGCACTTCGAGCATCGTTTCTCAAGACATTAATCCCGATCGGCAGCGTTACCATCCCTTGAAGCCGATGAATCACCAGCGTCATAGCACTGACCACCGCGGGATCGACCTGATCTTTGGGAAACGGCGCATCAAAGAAATTTTCGACAATAATGCCGTCTACGCCTCCTGCGGCCAATGCGGTTGCTTCTTGTTCGGCGCGATCGAAGACTGCTTTGAGATTGCCACCCCAGCGCGGAGAAGTGGGCAGGGGCAAGAGGTGAACCACACCAATGATTGGGTTTGGGGTTTTAAAGACTTGTTTTAGATCCACGTGCCTAACAATGTCGGCTTCAGCAGCAAAGGTTCAACTATCCATTCAACTATCTGAATGATAACTTTTTACTGTGCCTGAATTTGCCGCCTATAAACGTTTTCGAGCGTGAGAATCAGCGAGGTGTCCCTGCTAACGCTCAGTCATCCTACCAAAGCGTGTCCCCCTATTTATAGTGAAGCAAGACCTTATAGAGACAGATCATGCAGCTACATCTGAGTACTTGGCTAGAAGTTGAGCGCTATTTAGAGCAGTCCAACGGAATTATTTTGCCGATCGGTTCGACTGAGCAGCACGGCCCGATTGGATTAATTGGCACAGATGCGATTTGTGCAGAAGCGATCGCGCGTGGAGTCGGGGAGGTAACCCAGGCGATCGTCGCTCCTACCATCAATGTCGGTATGGCACTGCATCACACTGCGTTTCCAGGAAGTATGAGTTTGCGTCCCAGCACGATGATTTTGATGATTCGCGATTATGTGACGTGTCTGGCGCGGTCGGGCTTTCGCAAGTTTTTCTTTATCAACGGTCACGGCGGTAATGTGGCAACGATGAAAGCGGCTTTTTCTGAAACCTACGCGCATCTGGCAGATTTGGGACTTGAGGGCGGCGACCCCTTGCGGGTAACTCAAAGAGATCGCGTGCAGTGTCAGGTCAGCAATTGGTATATGTGCGGGTCGGTCTACCGATTGGCTAAGGAACTGTATGGCGACCAGGAAGGTTCTCACGCCACACCCAGCGAAGTCGCCTTAACTCAGTACATTTATCCTGAATTGATTAAGCAGGCACCCTTGAGCGAAGAGGTTGCGAAGGGTCATCCGATTTATAGGGCGATCGATTTTCGGCGGCGCTATCCTGATGGGCGCATGGGGTCAAATCCTGCTCTCGCAACTCCAGAACACGGCAAACAATTTTACGAGTTGGCGGTCAAAGAAATCAGCAGTTCCTATCTGGAGTTTTTGAATGCGGAGTAATTGGGAACTCTCAGAACGTTGTCCGGGTGACATTCCCGAATTTTTGGATACACAATAGGAATGAGAAGTTCGCTTTTACCGACTCCAGCCCAGACGCTTGAATGCTTTCGAGTTTGCTACCAACTAACGGCGATGTACCGCCCGATCTATATTGTCAGAATCGATGATCGCACCAACGATATCTTCATTCTGGCAAGCGACAATCTTCTCGTTTCAATCAATCGCGACGGAGAAACAGAATTCCCATGAGTCAGCCCAACTTTGAATCGATGCCTGAGTCCGACCTCTGGAACTATGTTTTAGAAAATCGGAGTGATGATCAAGCGTTTTATGCGCTTATAGACCGAGCCAAAGCAAAACCTCGTGTGAAGGTGCGATCGATGGAACACCTCGCTGAACTAATCAAAGCCAAACAAAAAGCTTCTGAAGAGCGATCGGATTAGACCCAATTCTCAACAGAAGCTCGTACAGACTGTGACGCTTGACTAGAGACTGAGAACCCACGATCGCAATAACTCATTCACCTGATCGGGAATCTCATCATGGGGACAATGCCCCGCATTCAGATAATATTCCGTCAGTTGGGGATGGTAGCTGCGAAACTTTGCGCCCCGTTCTCTCGCATTAATCCACGGGTCGCCTTCACCCCACAGCATCAAAAGTGGCTTAGTCAATTCATGGAGCAACACATCAACCTTTTCGCCTTGAGGCGTGCGAAACACAGACGCAAAGACCTTTTCGGCTCCAGGGTCAGAAGACGGACGATAGATATCTTCGATCAACTCATCCGTAATGGCACTCTGGTCGAGATAGACCTTCTCCAGCGTTTTGCGAATCACCGATCGCTGCTGAATGTACTTAAACAGCAAATAACTCGCCCAATCCTGCTGAAACAGCGTCGTCACTACGCTGCCCATCACCTGCCGAATGGGATCTGGCTTGGTCGTCCCCTGAATGTCTGTAAACGGGCCAGCGCTGTTGATGAGAACTAGTCCTGCTGCCGACTGGGGACGCTGGGATGCTAAACAAAGCGCCACATAGCCGCCTAAAGAATTTCCAGCCAGGACAGCAGGTTGACCAATGACTTCGGTAATGAATTCGTGAAGCTGATCGCGCCAGAGGTCACCGCTGTACTTCCAATCTGGCTTGCCCGATCGCCCAAACCCCATCAAGTCGATCGCCCAAACTTCAAAGTCCTGGCTGAGTCCGGCAATATTTTTTTTCCAATGATCAGTCGATGCCCCAAATCCGTGAACCAACAATAAAGGGGGACGATTGCTGTGCAGTTCCCCTGGAGGGTAATCTGAGTGTCGTTCTCCGGCTTTGACGTAATAGACGGGTTGTTGTTGCCAAGTCCAATACTGTCCCGGAATTGACGCAACGGAAGGAGCTACCTGCATGAGTTACGAATAATTAACGCGCCTCTCATATTGTAGGACGTAGCGAGAAGGGGATCGGCCATGAAATGCTTTCTGATTCACGACCGATCGTATAGAAGACGTTGGACGTTGGACATTAGACGTTGGACATTAGACGTTGGACTTTAGACTCTGGAACAAAATAGGTCTTCTGTCTTCTGTCTTCTGTCTTCTGTCTTCTGTCCCCTCTACACTGCCACTTTTTCTGGCTCTTGACGCTCCATCTCTACGGGTGCGCCTTCTTGCACCATCGAGGGCATCTTGCCAGCCTTTTGAATGAAGTTGCTCACCATAGCTATCATGGCGTTGACTTTGCGGGTGCGCCATTCGTCGATCGTCGTTTGAGTCACGCTTTCACCGAGGTAGCGTTCCATTGCTTCGCGTAGATAAGCCGCATGGCCAGTTTCGTCTTGGGCGATGCTGATCATGCCCTTTTTGAGATTGGCGCTGCGAGGTTCGTCTTCGGGCAAAGTGTTAGCCATCCGCAAAAAGTCTTGACTCGCATCCAATTCCAGAATGTAGGTACTGCCAAAGAATACAGTCCAGGGAATGTTGGCGGGCTTGAGATCGTCTTGCGAGTAGCCTTCAAAGTAAGCGCCAAAGAAAGGACTTTGTTTGCGCTCATCGGGTCTGCCATCGACCACTTTTTGCGGCATCTTTTTGAAATCGATCACCTGTTTATTCAATTGTTTGAGGGCGTGAGCAAAGATCTGTCCGTGACGACGCTCATCCGCCGCGTGTCGATCGAGCCGTTCGGCGAGCCAGTCATTGCCTTCTGATTGAGCACGATCGCGCAAGGCTTCCAAAAAGGGAACTGAGCCAGACTCCGCTAATTGAAACGCTGCCAAAACGTCAGGTCGCGTCTGCAAATCGCGCATACTCCGAGCCGAAATGTAAGCCGTTGCCCCAGATCCAACAATGTGCAGAATTTGAGTGAAAAAGTTCATAAAGTTTTATAACCCCTACTTCCTGGAATTCTAACGCTTCAACGCAAACAGAGGCTTCTTTCCTCCTCCCTCCTCCCTCCTCCCTCCTCCCTCCTCCTTCATTCTTTTTCAATGCCACCTCTAAAGCGAATTCTATACACTTAAGTAAAGTTACAAAGCGAGATCATTCTGGGGGTTTCTGGTGCGCTTGTTTACGACTGTTGCGGCACTTCGTTGTTTTTTGGATCTCAGCCGTGGCAAACAGCCCCGATCGGATGAGTTTACAGAGATTTTGTCGGTCAATCCGGCGCTGACGATCGGGTTAGTTCCGACAATGGGCGCTTTGCATGTCGGGCATTTGAGCCTGATTCAACGAGCGAGACGAGAAAACAAAATTGTCGTCGTGACGATTTTTGTCAATCCGCTTCAGTTTGGCCCTCATGAAGATTTTGATCGCTACCCGCGCACGCTAGAAGCCGATCGCCAACTCTGTGAACAGGCGGGCGTGGATGTTATTTTTGCGCCGACTCTGCAAGAGATTGGAGTCAGTCGTTTGCACCCTACTCAAGTGATGCCACCGCCGTCGATGCTGTCAGTCATGTGTGGTGTGTTTCGGCCGGGGCACTTTGAAGGAGTGGCGACAATTGTGACAAAATTCTTAAACTTAGTGCAGCCCGATCGCGCTTATTTTGGTCAAAAAGATGCCCAGCAGTTGGCAATTATTCAGCGATTGGTGGCCGATTTGAATTTGCCTGTTCAAATAGTGCCCTGCGAAATTGTTCGAGAATTGAGTGGTTTGGCGCTGAGTTCCCGGAATCAGTATTTGAGTTTAGAAGAAAGGAACCAAGCAACCGCCTTATATCGAGGACTCTCTCAAGCCGAGAAAGCTTTTCGATCTGGGGAGCGGTTGAGTGCTAATTTAATTCAGGCAGTTAAGACAGAACTGGAGAAAGTACCCGATATGAAGCCCGAATACGTTGAATTGGTCAACCCAACGACTCTTGAACCTTTGAATGAAGTCGAAGACAGAGGGCTGTTGGCGATCGCGGCTCGTCTGGGTACGACACGCTTGATTGACAATATTCGTCTGCAAACTCGTCAACCGATCGTGGCGATCGATGGCCCGGCCGGTGCCGGAAAGTCCACCGTTGTCAAACTGGTCGCTCAGGCGTTGGGCCTGCTCTATCTAGACACGGGAGCAATGTATCGGGCGTTGACTTGGCTGGTTTTGAAGTCAGAAGTGGCGATCGACGACGAGCCAGAAATTGCCGAGTTGGTGAGCCGCTGCTCGATCGAGTTTGTCAATCAGCCTGATTCCACACGGATTTTGATCAATGGTCAAGATGTCACCGAGGCGATTCGCACTTTGGAAGTGACGGCTCAGGTGTCGGCGATCGCGGCTCAAGCGGCCGTGCGAAAAGTTCTCGTCAGACAACAACAGCAGTTTGGTCAACGGGGCGGCATCGTCGTCGAAGGTCGTGATATTGGCACCAACGTTTTTCCTGACGCAGAACTCAAGATCTTTTTGACCGCCTCAGTGCAAGAACGAGCCAGACGCAGACAGCAAGACCTCAAAAATCAGGGTAAAGAAGCCATCGATCTCAAACAGCTAGAACAACTGATTGCCGAACGCGATCGCAAAGACAGCACCCGCACAATTTCACCTTTGAGAAAAGCAGAGGACGCGATCGAACTGCAAACCGATCATTTAAATATTGATGACGTAGTGAAAACGATCGTGTCTCTTTACCAAGAAAAATGCGATCGAGGCTAACCCAGGACTCGCTTTACATCTAGCACAAAGCCTGGAAGCACGTCTTCGCCAGAGAGTGTGGTGGGAGAAAGCAGGGTTTGTACAGGCTGCCCTGGGCGATAGATTTTTGCCTGGGGCGTTTGGGAGTCGAGTAGCCAACCGAGTCGCACGCCATTGTCGAGGTATTCCTGCATTTTGGCTTCTAGCGTTTCTAAGGAGTCTGTTTGGGAGCGCAATTCGACGACAAAATCGAGGGCGATCGGTGGAAACTTCCCTTTCTGTTCGGGAGTGAGGGCATTCCAGCGATCTTTGAGAATCCAGGCGGCATCGGGAGAGCGGTTTGCGCCATTCGGCAGTTTGAATCCGGTTGAAGAATCAAAGCCTACACCAGAGCCGTCTTGTTCTGTCCAAATTCCAAGCTGGGTGGTCAGGCTAAAGTTTCGTTTTCCGGTTTCTCCACCTGTAGGGGACATGATGATCAGTTCTCCTTTTGCGGTGCGCTCAAAGCGGAGGTCGGGATTGTTTTGACACAGGTGATAGAACTGTTCATCGGTGAGGTCGATCGTCGGACGCAAATTGACAACAAGTGCGGTCATAGTCTGCCTCGATGTGACGCAATGGGTAGCCAAACGTAGCCTAACAAAACGTGAATTCGATAAGAGGTTTTCCGCTTCGCTGTTCACGGCTTCTGCCCCCCAACCCCCCAATTTTGGGGGACTTTCAGGAGGAATTCTGGTTCAAAGTCCCTCACTCGTGGGGGATTTAGGGGGCGTTCCTGGATCTAAAAGCGAAGCGAAGCGTTCATCGAGCTGACGTTAACAAAGTTGTGGGTCGTAGAGCGGGACGATCGCAATCCATCGAATCGAATGCGATCGTCTGCAAAACTTTAGCTCGAAACTCTAACCAAAACAGTTGCGATTCAGGACGGTCACGACTTTACCGGGACGACCGATCACAGGCATGGGCTGGCTCCATTCGTCGGGTTGGGCAAAGCCGTAGGTGTATTGTTGCAGGATGTAGTCTTCTACGTAGTCGGGCAGTCCGATGACGGCGATCGTCAAAAATCGTGGGTTGGTGTTGCCTACAAGCGCAGGAAATTCAGAATGGTTAGACATGGCAGCGTTATCCTCCACTGAGGAGATGGGTGGGTAGTGAACGTCCTCGCGGCAGTCCCTACCCTCAGCGAAGCGGGGTAGGGAAGGATAGCGCGGCAATGACGAACTGTACCCTTCTTACTCAGTCCCCTACGGAGGGAAACCCTCCTCCAGGGCTGAGCGCTTAACCGATGCGAAACGCAGTGAGCAAGGGCTTGGGTACGGTGAGGAATTGCCCCTAATCTTTCGGGTTAGGAAGCCGCTTGATATAGTCCACCAGCATTTCAGAGACACTAACGTTTCGATGCTTGGCAATTTTCTCAGCTTTGATTTTAAGTTCTGGAGCGATTCTGATTTGGATTCGTTCTGTTCTTGCCATGTCAGCACATTTGTAAGTACAATATATTCATGCTAACAAGACGTGTGACATTTCGCCTGTATCCAAAACCTGCTCAAGAAGCCAAACTTTTTGAGTGGAGACGGCTTCATGCGTATTTGTACAACAGCGCCTTAGCAGACCGCAAAGACAGCTACCAGAAGCGCGGTGAGGCGGTTGATTATTTTGATCAACAGAACCGTCTACCTGCCTTTAAGGAAACTTGGCAAGAGTACAAAGAGTTAGGCTCTCATGCTCTGCAAGCAACCTTAAAACGGGTTGATTTTGCGTTTCAACGCTTCTTCAAAGGACTAGGCGGCTACCCTCGCTTTCAGTCTATTCGCAATTATTCGGGGTGGACTTATCCTTGTAAAGCTGGCTGGAAAGCACACACGACGGGTGATAACGGGTATTTGGATCTGTCTAATCTGGGACAGATTCAGATGCGCGGCAAGGCTCGTCAATGGGGCACCCCATCCACCTGCACTATTGTCTACAAACATGGCAAGTGGTTCGCGTCCATTACCGTCAAGTGTGAGCCAGTTCGAGAAACAGGTGAGGGTGCAGTCGGGCTTGATTTTGGGTGTTTAACTGCTGTCGCAATGAGTGATGGCACGTGCCTATCGAATCCTCGATTCCTGGCGAATACCCAGACGAAGATCAAAAAGGTATCGAAGCAGAAACGGAGGAAGCAATCCCCAAACTTCAAACAAAAGATCAAAGCGTCAAAACGCTGGAAGAAGGCGGCTAAAAGAGTTGCTGCACTCCAGCGCAAAGCCGCAAACCAGCGACAAGATTGGGTACACAAACAGGCAGCAGAGATCGTGAGCCGTAATCGCCTCGTTGCCACTGAAAAACTCAATCTTAAGGGAATGACCGCAAAAGCTAAGAAGGGTAAGCGCAAACGTCAAAAATCTGGGCTAAACCGCTCGATTTTAGATGTCGGAATGGGGATGTTTCGCAAGGCATTGGAATACAAGCTGGCTGAGGCAGGCGGTGTGTTTGTCGAAGTGCCGACTATCACCGTTAAACCGTCCCAAACTTGCCCTAGCTGTGGTCATCAAGAAAAGAAAGACTTATCGCAGCGCGTTCATCACTGCTCTCAATGTGGATGCACAGAGGACAGAGATGTGGCGGCGGCAAAAGTCATGCTCAATTGGGCAAAGGGGTTAGGAACTAGCCTCTCAAACGCAGAGTCGCCAAGCGCTACTTTAGAAACTCGTTCCACGGGATCTCTAAAGCAACTTGGGGCGAAGAAGCGTCAGAAGCTTTTGGCTGTAGGCGAAGCGGAAACTCCCCGCTCAGCTTGCGGCGGGGAGTAGTTCATTGACCCAAAACCAAAGCCACCCCGATTGCTTTTTTGCATTGCAAGTCAGGGTGGCTAGTGGAGTGATAAACTGCCTTCTAGCCTCCGGACTGCCTGTTACAGTTGGGGGTTAGTCACTTGTTGCTGTTTCCCGCAGCTTCAGGTGACGCTTTGATCGAGGAATTATTCGGTTATGAGATACGAGACTACTGTATGTCGCGGTTTTTAGCAATAGGCGACCCAGATTGTTTTTGGGGGTTTGTCACAAGCTTTCTATGGTCAGAGGTTAGAATTCAGTTCAGTAGTCTCACGTACGCCAGCTATGACAGATCAGATTGAACTGACGATCGATTTCCAAGATTCTACCAAGGCTGAAAAACAAGAAAAACTGACGCAAACGCTCTGGGAGCAGATGAAAAAAATGCCGGGGGTTAAGGTCGATCGCGTGTCTGATCCCAATCCACCAGAGGGAAGTCGGGCGATCGGGGCGTTTTTGTGGGGCTTGCTTCAGGCTGAGGTGAGTGTCGAGAGTGTCAAGACGCTGTTTGGTTTTTTGGGCGATCGTTTGGGAGACAAGCCGATCAAGGGCAAGGCTAAGTTTCCGGATGGGCGAGAGTTTGAGTTTGAAGCCAGCAGCCGAGCCGAGCTTTTGGCCGCCGAGGAAACGATCCAACGATTGGCGCAGATCAAGTAGGCAGTGGATCGATGGCAAAAGTTGCTTTGTTGATTGGCGTTAGTGAATATGAACCGGGATTGAATCCTTTGCCTGCGGCGGTTAGAGATGTTGAGGCGATGCAGGAGGTTTTGCGGCATCCAGAGTTTGGGATGTTCGACGAGATTATCCTGCTCAAAAATCCCCGATTGCTGGAGATGCGGCAGGCGATCGCAGCGTTGTTTAGCGATCGAGACACGGATGATCTGGTCTTGCTCTACTTTTCGGGTCATGGGGTGACGGATGAATACGGCAAGTTCTTTTTCACTAATCGTGACACTCAAAAAAGAGGCAGACTCGACAAGGCGACGATCGTCGAGGCCAGCTTTGTGCATGGTCTGATGGAAGCTTGCGATTCGGAGCGGCAGGTGATCATTTTAGATTGTTGTCACAGTGGGGCGTTTCCTGAAGACTTGAAGGCGCGGGATGTGGGAGGCACGATCGACCTCAAACAACAGTTGGGCGGTCGTGGGCGGATTGTCTTAACTTCTTCGGCTGCGACGGAATATTCCTTTGAGCGAGACGGGGAAGATCTGGCGATTTACACTCGTTATCTGGTGGAGGGCATTCGCACGGGGGCGGCGGATTTGGATGGCGATGGGGCGGTTTCGGTGAATGAACTGCACGATTATGTCAAGGCAAAGGTCAAGAAAGCGGCTCCCGCGATGCAGCCTGAGCGTTATGTGTTTCAAGATGGCGAAAAGATCTTGTTAGCCAAAGCGCCCATCAGCGACCCAAAACGCAGCTATCGCAAAGAAGTTCAGAAACGCATTAGAAACGGCAAACTCTCTGGTTTAACGCTCAGAACTTTGAGGGAAATTGCTCGTAAAACAGGGGTGTCCATTGCCGATGCAGAAGAAATCGAAGCCTCTGAACTCAAGCCCTATCAAGAACTTCAACAAAAGCTCGACAACTATCGAGAGGCATTTTTTTTAGAAGCAGTTCAACTTGAACATCCCATTAGTGAAGAAACGAGAGCGGAGCTTCAAGACTATCAACAGGTTTTAGGGTTACGGGATGAGGATGTACAGTCGATCGAGTCTGAGGTTTTGACGGAGTTATCGCTCGATGTTGCACTGGAACAGATCGAAGCAGCGATCGAACCATCCGAAGCTTTGTTTCAAACGCCATCCGTCACAGATTCACCGACATTTCTCTTTGAAGTTGTCACGGTTGATGCTGAAGGTCGAGAAGAAAATCGTTCTCTCAGCCAAGCCTTCTTCTTTACAGAAGATCTTGGAAACGACATCCTGTTAGAAATGGTCTTAATTCCAGGTGGTGCGTTTGAGATGGGGTCGGATGAACACGACAGTGAAAAGCCAATTCATTCAGTGACGACCGCTCCTTTTTATATGGGCAAATTTGCTGTCACTCAAGCGCAATGGAAAGCGATCGCCGCTCTGCCCAAAATTAGGCGTGTCCTCAATTCTGATCCTTCACATTTCAAAGGAGCCAATCGACCGGTTGAGCAGATTCCCTGGTTGGAGGCGGTGGAGTTTTGCGCTCGCCTGAATTGCCTTGTAGAAGGTCGCCTTTCCCAAAAAATTGCAGGGCTGTATCGGTTACCTAGCGAAGCCGAATGGGAATATGCCTGTCGCGCAGGAACTACGACTCCTTTTCACTTTGGCGAAACAATCTCGACCGATCTGGCGAATTATGATGGAACCTACAGCTATGGCTCTGGGCAAAAAGGGCAGTATCGGCAACAGACAACTGAGGTAGGCAGCTTTTCACCGAATGAATTTGGTCTGTACGACATGCATGGAAACGTTTGGGAACGGTGCGAGGATCACTGGCATCCCAACTATGAAGGAGCGCCACAAGATGGCAGTGCCTGGATCTCTGAGAGTGAAGACAAAAAGCGCGTGCTGCGTGGCGGTTCGTGGAACTTTTATCCGCGCTATTGTCGCTCGGCTAACCGCTTCATCTTTGCGCCCGACTTCCGCGTCGGCAATTTCGGTTTTCGGGTTGTTTGTTCGGCGTGAGGACTCTTGTATTCCTTTGCCCTCCTACTCTTTTTCTCTTTACCCTTCTTCTCTTTTGCACGCAGCGCATCAAAATTTTTTGCTTTTCTGACCTGACCCAACAACCTTGTTGAAATCAGAATCTCCAACCAGAACGCCCAACGGTATCCCAAAGCACGAATTTCACCCAAAAAAACGTGATAGAAGCTGACAGCAAACCTGAAAGCTGAGGCAAAATCATGAGCGGATTGGGTGGATTAAACAAATCTCCAAACGGCATCGTTGTGGGACTTGTACAGTTACAGCTTCCCACTGTGGTGACTCCTGACGACCTGGCAAAGCAGACCGATCGCATCTGTCATCTCGTCGCCAAAGCTCGTCGTAACCTGCCCACAATGGATCTGGTCATATTTCCAGAATACGCGCTGCACGGGCTGTCGATGGATACCAATCCTGAGATCATGTGTCGGCTAGACGGCCCAGAAGTGCAAGCCTTTCAGCAAGCCTGCCGCGATCACCAAATCTGGGGCTGCTTCTCGATCATGGAATACAATCCCCACGGCAATCCCTACAATAGCGGACTGATCATCGACGACACCGGCGAATTGAAGCTCTATTACCGCAAGCTCCATCCCTGGGTGCCTGTCGAACCGTGGGAACCTGGCAATTTAGGAATTCCCGTCTGTGAAGGGCCGAACGGCAGCACGATCGCCCTGATCATCTGTCATGACGGTATGTTTCCAGAGATGGCCAGAGAATGCGCTTACAAAGGGGCAGAAATCATGATTCGCACCGCAGGCTATACGGCTCCGATTCGGCATAGCTGGCAGGTGACCAACCAAACGAATGCGTTTTGTAATTTGATGTACACCGCTTCGGTCTGCATGTGTGGCACCGACGGCACGTTTGATTCGATGGGCGAAGGCATGTTTGTCAACTTTGACGGAACGCCGATCGTCCTGGGCAGTCACCGTCCCGATGAGATCATTACCGCTGAGGTACGTCCCGATTTGGTGCGCGAAGCTCGTCAACACTGGAGCGTTGAGAATAATATCTATCAGTTTGGTCATCGCGGTTATGTAGCAGTCCAGGGCGGCGCACAGGATTGTCCCTACACTTACATGAAGGATTTGGTCAACGGAACCTATCGCCTGCCCTGGGAAGACAACGTAATTCACAAAGATGGTACGTCCTGCGGGTTTGCGGCACCCACGCGATCGTACCGGGGCGAAGAGTTACCTGATCCATCCCTTGCTAGTCGCTGATTTAACGCGAACCCATGAAACGATGCAAAACGAGACGCTAACCTTTCGATCGACTGTATTGGAGAATACAATCTTGGGCAGAAAAACCGTCTTCAATCACTGAAGCATCCGTAGTGAGGAGAGTATTTTGAGTCACGATTATTTACGTAGCCGTCCGTCTCGTCGTCAGGTGATGAGAGGGCTGTTGGCGATCGGAGCCTTTGGCACCACGTCAAAACTGTGGGGTTGTGCGCCTGCTGCTAACAATACTGCAACCAGTCCATCTCCAGAGGCAAGCCCCGCCGCTAAAGAACTGGTCATGGGCTTCATTTATGTCGGCCCCAAGGATGACTTTGGCTATAACCAGGCCCATTCTCTTGGCAAAGAAGGCTTAAAAAGTCTAAATGTCAAAACCGTCGATCAAGCCAGCGTTCCCGAAACGACCGAAGTCCAGGAAGCGATGCGAAACATGATCGAGCAAGACAAAGCAACGGTTTTGTTTCCCACGTCGTTTGGCTATTTTGACCCTCACATTCTCAAGCTGGCCGCAGACTATCCCGAAGTGCAGTTTTTTCACTGTGGCGGTCTCTACGATGCCAGCAAGCACCCTAAAAATGTCGGCAGTTACTTTGGCTACATTGACGAAGCGCAATATGTCGCGGGTGTCGTTGCAGGTCACATGAGCAAAACGGGCAAATTGGGGTTTGTAGCCGCCAAACCGATTCCCCAGGTGCTTCGCAATATCAATAGTTTTACGTTGGGCGCACGCAGCATCAAGCCGACGATGACGACTCAGGTTGTTTTTACCGGAGATTGGTCACTGCCCGTCAAGGAAGCCGAAGCCACGAATAGTCTCGTCGATCAAGGAGCCGATGTGATCACCTGTCACGTAGACAGCCCCAGAGTCGTGATCGAGACAGCCGAAAGGCGCGGTGTATATACGTCAGGCTATCACGCCAACCAATCTTCTCTGGCTCCCAAGGGCTATCTCACGGGCGCAGAATGGGATTGGACAAAGGTCTACACCAACTATGTGACGATGATTCGAGAAGGCAAAACCTTGATGAGTGGGGGCATTCCTCATCTGCTCAGAGGTGGCTACAAAGATGGCTTTGTAAAAATTTCGCCCTATGGCCCCAGTGTGACTGAGGTGGCCAAAAAAGACGCAGAAGCCGCCAGAGCCAAAATGGAAGCCGGAACGCTGGTGATCTATAAAGGTGGACTCAAGGACAACACAGGTAAACCGATCGTTCCAGAAGGCAAAGATTACGAGACGACGGCGATCGAGCTTGAGTCGATGAATTGGCTCGTCGAAGGCGTAGTCGGCAAAACGTCCTGATCAAACCTTCTCCTGCATTTTGAGTCTCCAACACTTCGAGAATGGGCGATCGTCGATCGGTCAGCGTCGAAACTGAGGGTGAGATGAATTAACCTTGCCCATTCTCCAAAATTTGGTCAAAAAAACCCCCGGATAGACCGAGGATGTGAATGCACTAGCAAAATTTCAAACCGAGGCGAAAATCTAGCCGCCCAGACTTCTCCAATCGACGTTGACATCATTGAGAAGCAGCGACGAGTTATAAACTTGCAGGATGATGAGCAGGAAGACCAAGAATAGCGCCATGAAAATTCCCATTACAGGAGTTGTGCCCCATCCCGGAACAACCTTACCGTATTCAGAGTTTAAGGGCTTTAGAATATCTCCCAACCGAGTCCGCTGTGCCATAGCTCCCCTTACTTAATTGATTGTTTCGATAGAATGTGTAAATTCTTTGTAATAGTATAGAGGAATCCTTCTCATAATTTGAATCTGACTATGGAACCCGCAATAGCTCTTAACATTTCGATCTGTGCTGCGATCGTCAGTCTCACCGGATACGCCATCTACACTGCCTTTGGCCCCCCCGCTAAAGAGTTAGATGACCCGTTTGAGGATCATGAAGACTAATTAAGTTTGATGTCGATCGATCAACGGCTTCTCATTCCCTGTCTCCCTTTTAAGATGTCTTGACTGAGAAGCTTTTGATTTTCCAGGGTTCGATCGCGTTTGAATCGGGTGAAACAAACTCCTCTAAAAGCGTTACTTCGTTAAAGATTGTCAGACCCAAATCACTGTGTAAATTCAGTTCTGCGGGTTGTCCGTGACATTCATAGCACCGGAGGATGTATTCTTCTGGGTTCGCTTCAGACTGCTTGAATGCGCTGAGAATTAGATTTTTGGATTGGAGATTTAGAAGGGACGCGATCGCCGCCAAGGTGCCGTCTGGATTAGAACGATCAAGCTTCAAAACGGTCAACGGTTGGTTGAGTTCTCGGCTTTGGCGATCGGTTTGGGCGATTTGCCAGTTGCCAGCGTGGGGATAGAGGGCGTAGGTGAAGGTGTGCAGTCCCAAGTCGGCTTCTGGATCAGGAAATTCTGAACCGCGCAGCAGCGTCAGGCGAATTTGACCCGGTTGGCAATCGTATCCCTGTTTGCAGTCGCTCAAAACGCTTACGCCGTACTCTGTCTGACTCAAATCAGCCCAGCCGATCGCAGACACTTCCCATTTGGCTTGGTCACGATCGTTCTCTGGTTTCGTCGTCCTTTGAATGGCTCCGCAGGCGATTTCGTAAGTTGCAACGTCAGCGTCCAGATTCAACGGAAAGGCGGCTTTGACTAAGACGTGGCGTTCTTGCCAATCGACCAGCGTAAACATCTTGAGAACAGCAGAATTTGGCTCCAGGCTGTAGCGTTCGTAAAAAACCGATCGCCCGATTTTTCGCTGTAGAGAAATACTGGATTGAAAGCGCTGTTGAGAACCGTTTGTGATCGAAACTAGTTCGGCTGGTAGAAGGGGATGGCTGGCGTAGTTGGGGTCAATATTCCACGCATCCCAGTATTGTCCCTCGTCTCGAAAAGCCTGAAGCTGGTTGCCCTGTCCGTTAAGAACTTCGCGCTGCGCCACTTTGTCAAACACACTCGATAAGTTGCCTGTTTTGGAGTCGATCGCAACTCGCAAAAACGCATTTTCTAAAACGTAGGGTTCTTTAAGCTGATTTGAAGACGCATTTGTTTCGGAGGGACACAGCCAATAACAGCGATAGCCGATCGCAGGCACCTCTGCCAAAAATGAAGTCAGAGAAAACGTCTTTTGAGGCTGAATATAGCAAATCGATTCAGTTGCAATCTCCTGTCCTTCAAGGGTGTAGATTTGCCAATTTTGGTCGCCTTCCTCAAACAGTGTGACGACTTGAGAATGCTGCCAGTTGAGTGAATTGAACACGACGATCGCTTTCGCTTGCGAGTGAGGCGGTGAGGGTAAAGAAATTTGATTAGCGATCGCTTTCAAGGATTGAAGTTTAATCTCTGAAAGAATACGATCGGCTTCTTTCCAGCTTCGGTTAGCATCGACAAAAACTTGGGAAATCGAAGACCCTGGCAAAATGTCGTGAAATTGATTAAATAGAATCTTTTTACAGGCAATTTCTAGTTCAGGTTTTGGATAGAGTTTTTGGGTAGAAATAGTTGCTAAAGATGCCCATAATTCTGTTTGATAAAGTAGCGTTTCACAGTCACGATTTTGTTTCTTTTGGTCAGCATGAGTTGTGTAGCAGCCGCGATGAAACTCTAGATAAAGTTCGTCAGTCCAGGTATTTTGGGGAGACTCTAAACTTTTTAAATACTTGATTGCGGTCGTGAATTCTAATTTGGGAAAGAAGGGCGATCGCTGCCATCGTTGAGCCACTTCCAACATATCGCGAGTCGGGCCACCGCCATGATCGCCCACGCCAAACAGCCAAAGTGAATTCGGTTGTCCCGTTTTCTTGACCCAATTCCAGGTGAAGTTTGCCATTTTGATCGGGTCGATCGCTTCTCCGATCGGTGACGACATCAGACTCTTAACTTGACTTCCATCGGGTGCTTGCCAATTGAACCAATCGTCGGGAAACTGAGTCGTGTCATTCCAGCGAAGTTTTTGTGTGACGAAGTAATCAATTCCGGCTTGTTTTAGAAATTGAGGTGTTTGACTGTTAAATCCAAACGTATCAGGAAGCCAAGCAACTCGACAAATTTCGCCAAACTTTTCTTGACAGTAACGCTGCCCATAAAGCAGATGACGAGCGATCGATTCTCCAGTAATCAAATTCATCTCTGGCTCGACCCACATGCCGCCAACAACTTCCCATTTTCCGGCTTTGACCTGAGTTTGAATTTGAGCAAAGATTTCGGGTCGATGGTGTTCGATCCAGTCGTATAAAGCAGGCGTTGTATGACAAAACGTTAGCTCAGGAAAGTCTCTTTGTAGGTCGAGAACTGAAGTAAAGGTACGTTCTGCGGCTTTCCAGGTTTCTTCTACATCCCAAAGCCATGCCATATCTAAATGAGCGTGACCTAACAAAAAGATTGTGTGCTTTTTAATCTGAAAACTGAATGGTAAAAGAGAGTTGCGAAGTGCTTTCAAAGATTCATTAAACTGAACACGATCTTGAATTTTCCAGTCTAAATTAATCTCAATTTGTTCTAGCTCAAACGCATCGATATAGCTTTGAATGACTTCTAACTCATCGGCGACAAATCCTGGATCAATTTCATCGTAATTAGATTCGTAAATTAGGCGCGATCGCATCAATGCCCCATCATCATGACCCGGACTCACTAACCGAATCGCCACTTCTACCGCCGTTCTTGGCACCACCTGACCCAAAACAACCCGCGCCGAATGGTCAAACAAATCGCCTTCCTGGACAAGCTGACTATTGACATACACCTCCGCAACTTCTGCCCACCAGGTCAACGCCAACCGCCCCGTCAACCCTGCTAGCGGGTAATGCTTCAAATGCTCCGGCCAAACGAACTTCTGATAAAGCCAGACAACTTGGCGACCTTTTGACCACGCAACGTGACCTTTGGCGTTCAGGTCGGCGATCGCTCCACTCATTTCACTTGTCGGCAAACGATCGTCAAAGCAGCAGCGCCACTGAGACTGCACATCTACCTGAGTCAACTGGCGAAGTCGAGAAATCGTATCCAAAATCAGCGCAGAATCAGCCATGACACACTCGAAAGAAACGATCGCTCACAGTAGACTAACAGAGACGGACTTTAGACGATAAACTTGGGACGATCGCCTTTCTCAAAAGGATTGGGTCTAGAGCCACAGAATCGCTACACCGACGTTCATCCGTCCTTCTGAGTCTATGTCTTCCTCCTCTGGTCGCTTTCAAAGTCATCTGTTTAATTTTGTCGCCCGACAGACCCAAAAGCTGGTAGACAAAACCACAACCGCCTTGCGACACACCAAAGTGGCGTTGATTTGGACAACCCAAATCTTGCTCTACCCCGTCTATGCGGTGTTTCAATCGACTCGCCTGCTCGGACAGCAAATCGGGCAAACCGTCCAGCGATCTCTTCGAGTTGCCCGCAAGGGGTCGTTTCTCCAACTCACCCAGACGACAGAAACCGAATCAGAACTGGCCTCAGACACCCCCATTCAGCGAGTTCTCAGCGCAATTCAACTCACCGAAGCTGACAAAGAGCCAGAAACCGAAGCTATCCAACTTAGTTTTTTTCAACGTTTTTTTCAACGTGCGATCTCTTTGAGTTACCCGCAAGGGGTCGCCCGCTTCAAACCCCACCCCGCTTCACGCCTCACGCCTCACGCCTCACGCCTCACGCCTTCTCCTCCCTGTCCCCTCCAAGGCATCGCCTCGCTAATCCCCACTGGCAAGCTAGTTTTGGTGACGACAGACAATCAGATCATGGACATTCTGACGATCGAGCAGCAAGAAAGCCTGCGTCAGCGCATCATCTGGGAAATGGCCAACTATTGGCGTTACTGTCGGCAAAGCGTTTTGAATTCAACCGCTTCGCTGGCGATCGTCGATCGACCCAATTCTCTCCCTCCAGTGCGGATTTTTCATCAGCTAATGAGTTGGGTGCAGCGTAGTCCAGTGGCGATCGCGACCAATCTGTTTCAAGAATCTGCTCTGGTTGAGCAACCTTCGGAGTTAGCCTGGTTTAGTCCAGACGTGAGCCTGACGTTTCACGTTGCCCCGATGCCGCTCATAGTGCCAACGACACAAGATTTCAAAACGCTAATTCGACAACTTCCTACCTTGGGCAATGTAGAAGCATTGATTTGGGCAGCCGTTCACTATTTCTTTGGCAGTCGAGATAATTCTTTGCTCTCTTCGAGATACCCGCAGAGGGTTGCTCCTACCGACGCTGACCCGTGGCTTACCTCGTCTGAAATATTTGGAAACACCACGTCAGCTTTGCAGGGTGAGACGAATTTCCAGAAGCAATCTAGAGAGCAGATGGCTCGCTCTTTCCGTCCGACTGCCCATCTGGGTGCCCAGGTGAGTGCTCAAGAAATTCAGCCGGGTGATTCTGCAACGTTAGCCTTACCCTTTCAGCAAAAAGCTCAGTTTGGGAACGCGCTGCAAAGTTGGATCGATCGCTTTGCCCACAAACCTCCCCGCCACCCCTCAAACCTCGCCAAAACCAAATCCACCCGCCTCACCTCCACCGCGAAGCCTGGAAAAATCACCCGACGGCCCAACGCCAGCCCCCAACCTACAACGCCTGACTCAGATCCCACCCTCAAACACACCTCCGACTGGATCGAAACCAAAGCCACCCCCGTCGGCTACGTCAAATCGCCGTTACAGCGGATTCTCGGCTGGCTCGATCGAGGCATGGTGGCGATCGAGTCCGCCCTGATCGCTTTTTGGAGATGGCTCACCCGTCGCTAAGATTTGCGGCCCAGCATCCAGTAAGATAGAAAAACCATCCCGTCCCAACGGAACTTTTTTAGCCCTTCATAATTCTGGAGATATCAGCATGTTGACGCTGAAAGTGGTTGTTTACATTGTGGTTGCATTTTTCGTAGGCTTGTTTTTCTTTGGATTCCTCTCTAACGACCCGTCTCGGAACCCCAAGCGGAGAGATATGGAATAAATCCAGAGAACTGGCCCGTCAGACAAGGAGGCGGTATGATGCTGTCCTCCTTCTCTGTATACTGACGCGGTGTATCTGTCGGGCGTTTCGATCGAGTAGCTTACTGTATGCCTTATCCGGTTCCCCCACCCGAACCGCCATCTCATGTCGCCCCTTTCAGGCTTGAGCCAGCAGTTCCATCAACCCTTGAGACGGTGCGATCGTTCAAATATCTGCAAAGCAGATCGGGCAACGCGCTCCTCGCTTCGGCCACCGCTCTAGCCAAGCCCTCTCCTCCCGAAACGTCACCTCCAGAGCTTGCAGACCTCCGGGAACCTTCCGATTTGCAGGGTGCCGCTGCGTTGGGTGGAACGGTGACGACTGAAGACCCGCCAATAGATCCGCCAATTCTTGCTCAACCGCCCGCGCTCCCTGACACTCCCGCTCCTCCTACCAGCGCTCCCTCGGCTCCGATCGCGCCTGCTGCCCCTCCACCCGTAGCGCCTCCAACAGTTACTCCTACGCCCGCTCCCATTCCCGTTCAGAAGTTGGGTAGCGAAGGAATTTTAGAACTGAAAGCCGATCGCCAGGACTACGACGTACAGCGACAAATCTTTACCGCAGAAGGCAGGGTGTCTCTCAGGTTTCGAGGCGCGTTGATTACGGGCGATCGCTTTCAGGTGAATTTAGTCAATCGGCTGACCATCGCTGAAGGAAACGTCGTCTTGACCAGAGGCGATCAAACCCTTCGAGGACAACGGTTTCGCTACAACCTGATTCAAGAAGAAGGCACGATCGAGCAGGCGGGTGGAGAGATTTTTCTGCCGACCACTGCGACTGACTTTAATCCCAACTTGCCTACCGACGTGACTTCGGGAACTGTCCCCGGCGGAACGGTGGGCGATCGCGTCCTTGCCAATCAGCCCCAGCAAGTCACCAGTCCCGGAAGTGCCAACCTGGTTCTCGGTTCGAGTAGAAACCCCAGTGGGGCGCAAGTTGTCCCCCGTGTCGGTGGGCAGGTGAGGCGATTGCGCTTTGAGGCGGATCAGATCGAGTTTTATCCCGAAGGATGGCGGGCTAAGAAAGTCAGAATTACCAATGACCCCTTTTCGCCACCAGAGTTAGAGCTAAGAGCAGAAGAAGCCCAACTGAGACGGCTTTCTCCTTTGCGCGATGAAGTGGTGGCTTCTCGTCCTCGTGTGGTCTTCGATCGCGGTTTTTCGCTCCCTCTGTTGCGAAATCGAGTCATTTTAGATCGCAATGAGCGTCAGCCTGCTTTATTTAACTTTGGGTTTGATGCGACCGATCGCGGCGGGTTGTTTATTGAGCGCCAAATCGATGTGCTGCCTCCGGGGGCGGCCCGGTTTACGATTACGCCACAGATTTTGGTGCAGAAGGCGATTACGAATGGGGGCAATCCATTTCGTCCAGAAAACTTTGGCGTAAAGAGCCGATTGACCGTTCCTTTGAGTCCTCGCACGCTGGTTAGAGGCACGGCAGTTCTCACCAGTCTCGATTTGGGCGACGTAGAAGACAATTTGCGGGCAAGTTTGCGGGCCCAACAGCTCGTCGGAACCCACACCCTGAGTTTAGAAGCCAGCTATCGCGATCGCCTGTTTAACAATTCTTTAGGCTTTCAGGATATTCAAAGCAGCATTGGGGCGTTGTTTTTCTCACCCAATATTGTCCTGGGCAACACGGGCATCAATCTCAGCTATCAGGCCGGCTATCAGTTTGTGAATGCAGACACCGATCGCGCCGATCTGTTAGAGCCAGTTCGCAAAAATAATCGCATCAGTCTCGGTCGCTTTCAAGGAAGTGCGGCGATCAATCGAGGATTTATTCTCTGGCAGGGCAAAGCGGCCCCCGCAACTCCAGAAGCAGGCTTGCGCTATTCTCCTACCCCCGTCACGCCTTATCTTTCGTTGGGTCTGGGTCTGACGGGGGTTGGCAACGCCTACAGCAATGGCGATTATCAGCGAAACCTCAATGCCACTGTGGGAATTTCGGGTCAGATTGGCAACTTTACCAAGCCATTTTTGGACTATACCGCGTTCAACATCACCTACACTCAAGTTTTGCGGGATGGGTTGTCGCCCTTTTTGTTCGATCGCGTGGCGGATGATCGGATTCTCTATGCAGGGATTACTCAGCAGATTTACGGCCCGATTCGCTTTGGCTTTCAGACGGCTTACAATATTCAAACAGGTCGCGAAATTAGTACCGACTACGTGTTGGAATATAGCCGTCGCAGCTACAGTGTATCGGTACGCTACAATCCAATTTTGGAACTGGGGTCGATCGGGCTGCGAATCAGCGACTTTAATTGGTCAGGGGGCAGCGAACCCTTTGAGGGCAGTGGTGTGAGTCCGGTTCAAGGTGGCGTTCAGCGTCTGCCCGAATAGACTTGTGCAGTGGATTTAATCTAAACTCGGTACAGCTTCCCCAGAGATTCCTGATTCTAGGGATACCTCCCTGGCTTTCCTGTCCTTGCGAGGAAGCCTTTCTGTGATGAGGGTTGATGACACAATTGGTAAAAGGTCTTCCAGATGATAAAACCGCGATCGCCCATGCAGCAGATCTGTTAACACACTACAGTTTTGATCTGGGTTATCAAACCGTCAGCCAGCTTACGCAGCAGTGGCTGAAGGAGTTTCCTGCGGGTTGGGTGCGCTGGGCTGTGATTGAGGCGCTCTATCAAGGACGCTACAAGGCGATTTCGGTCGATCAAATTCTCCAGCTTTGGAAGCGACGCAACAATCCCTGCTATCACTTTAACTATGAGTTTGAGCGGCTAGTTTGCAATAAATTTCCCAAAAATTTGAATGCCACTGCTTCAGAGCGGCGACAGGTTAAGTCGTCTAGCTTTGTGGTCGAAGTGCCGTCGATCGCTGAAAGTTCCACAGGAGTTGAGGAGCCAGAACCTGCCTGGATTGCGCTAGCCGAACAAATCCAATCTGCTCCCGTCGAGGTCAGTCCAGTTACTTTACAAGTCCCGGAGAAGGCAGTTGAGCCGCTTCCAGACATCGCGACCAGTTCTTTAGCCAAGATGGAGGCCCTGATCGATCGCGCCTGCTTTGAGCCAACTGCCGATGAGTTGACTAATGGTAATGTTCAAGCCGATGAGCCGCTAGAAGATCATCAACCTCCAATCCATCAATTTACGCCAACCAATGCGGGGTCTGATTTTTACGCCAAACTAAAAGCCGTGGCTGACCAAAATGGCGACAAAGCGTGAGGGAAAGGGGTTCGTTTGACTTGAACTGGATGAAGTTTTTTCGCTTCGTTGTTCACGGCTTCTGCCCCCCAACCCCCGATTTTAGGGGACTTTCAGAGAGGAATTCTGGTTCAAAGTCCCTCACTTGTGGGGGATTTAGGGGGCGTTCCTGGATCTAAAAGCGAAGCGAAGCGCTCCTCGAACTGACGTTAATTTTGGGAGATTTAGAGGCTGTCCGAATTGATATTTACAGTCAAGATTTCGCCGAATTCTCCTCTTTTTGAGAGAGGGGTTGGGGGATCTCTAAGATCTTGAACTTTGAGCGAGGAGAATTCAAACAATCAAGACTCAACGATCCCCAGCACGACATCACTTTACGATCGACTGATCCCCCCAATTCTCAAGAAGAACTGGCCGCGGTGTCGGTCTCACTTTCTTGAGGTTTTGCGCCACCCATGCGGACTTCGGAGCAGAAAGAAGCCATGCTAAAGCCGCCAAATCGTTTGAGAATGCTGTGACGCAACCGCACATTGGGACTCTCAAACCAGAGCCGCTCTTTGGAGTACATGGTTTCGTACTCTGTGATCAAAACGAGTTCGTCATTGCTGCCCATCTCATAGCGTCCCGCAACAGGTGCTTTTTCGGCGTAGCCCATTTCTCGAAGTAGACTGCCTTCATTGGGCTTTTCGGGGTCTGCGATCGGCACCAACACCGTCGAACCCTCATGCTTTTCTTCGTCCCACTCCATCGTGCCGTCCCAGGTGACGCGGGCCCCACACAGCGCTGTTTCAGGATCGACCTCGTAGAGCGCACAGAGTTGAATCACTGCCGGATCGGTCTTATCGAGCAGTTCGATTTGAAGTTCTGACTTACCGCCTTCTTGTTGCTTAAAAGCCAGATGGTGGCTGGTTCTCAACGAAGACCATTTACCTGCACTCTGGGCAAAAAACTCCACAATATTCATGAATAAGATCCTGTTTTAGCCGTGATTCTAATCACTTTTATTTTAAAGGCAAATGGGTGAGGAGTGAGGTGGAAGAAGTGAGGAGTGAGGAGTGAGGAGAAGAATTGTTTGGGTCGGTTACAGTTGCTCGATCGTTGCTTTGAGACCCTGATTTAACAAGGATTGTAGAAGCTCGTCGGCTTTGGAGCGATCGCCAAAAGCTCCCGCCTGCATTAACGTCCGACCTCTCAGAGAAACGGGGAAGGCATCGGGAACGATCGCTTTGACCTGAGACTGCTGGCTGTCGCTATCAGCTTCTACAACGACTCGAAAGCGTAAATTTGCGGCTGCACTCAAAGAACTGCCCTGCGATCGCTGTCCAGAGTTGCGCCAAATCGGAACAGACGACATGTTGCCCACATTGCCCAGGGGCGCATCTGCACTCGGCACCGGGAGAATGCTTTGACCCGGAGCGACCGCCAGGGTAGACGGCGGATTCACAGCAGGGTTCACATTTGCAGGCGCGGCACTTGATTCGGGGGCAGGAACGGGGATCTCGATCGCGCCGCTCGTCGCTGTTGGACGGCTAAACAACGCAGGTCGCCGTAAAAGGGGCGCTGGAGCCGTCACAGGCGGCGCAATTTGAATCTGAGGAACCGCTTGGGGAGTCGGAGGCGCAACTTGAATCTGGGGAGTCGTCGCCTTGGGAACAGGAAGCCGCCTTAAACTTGTGGCCGCAGGACGCGAAAAAATGGGCGCTTTGGGAGCCTCTGGCGGACTGACTAAACGCGGTACATTCACCGGAGCGGGCACCGGAATCGCAGCGATCGGAGCAACAGGCGGAGGCGCGCTGACTTTGGATGACGGACGCGCCACTTCTTGCCCAAACGGAACCGTAGACGCAACATTTGTCGGCGCAACGGGGATATCTGCCACATTGACCGTTCCTGAAAAATCGAGTTTGCCGTTGGCTTTGGAGGAGAGTTGATTGCCAAAGGCAGCGATCGTTTCACTACTGGTTTTGGCGTTGATATCAAACTGACCGTTGCTGATAAAAGTGTTGTTGCCGGGGTCAGCCGAGGTGCCGAGATTGGGACGAGACTGAGCGATCGCAACGATGCCGTCTCGACTGTTGCTGTCTACCACATTGCCCCGCAAAATCGGTCTGGCCTTGCCCTGGATCACAATGCCGTCTTTGTTTTGTGTGACGCGATTTCCGGTGAGTCGGGGAGCCGCATTTTGGGCGATATTGATGCCAAAGCCTGTTTTCTCAAAAATATTTTCCTGAAGCTCTGGACGCGACGATCCGTAGATCGTGATGCCGTTTGCCCCATTTTGATAGAAATAATTGTTGCGTAAAATAGGAGCGCTGCTGCCGACGACAGAAGCCCCATCATGACCGCTGCCCGTAAACGTGTTGTCAGAAATCACAGGACTCGTCGATTCGACCCATAGCCCATAGCCTTGAGGGTTGGCGTTGGTTACCGTCACTCCGGTCAGCCCGGCTTGATTTGCGCCAACGATCGCCACATTCTGTCGAGCAAAGGTGCGACTGAGAAAAAATCCGCCTCCCTGAATGATGATGCTTTGACCGCGATCGCGTGGCTCTCCTTTAATCGTGGTGCCCGGTTTGAGATAAAGCGGAAAGGTTTCCCCGGTTTTGGCGCTATAGGTTCCCGGAGCCAGCATAATAATGGTGCCCGGTTGCACAACTCGCAGCGCTTGAGTAATTGTTTTAAGGGGTGCCTGTTCGCTACCGCTACCCCTATCATTGCCAGAGGCAGGATTGACAAACAAAACGCTGGTTTGCTGAGAATTTGAGGGGCTTTGAGCAACCGTGACAACGTTAGGAACTTGAGCGACCCCTTGCGGGTAACTCGAAGCGACCCCTTGCGGGTAACTCGAAGAGATCGCTCCCTGCGCCCCAGCAAGCACCAGTCCCGAAACGCACAATGCAGACAGGGTCAACATTCCCCACTCAGGGACAAAATCTTGGGTCAGGCAAACAGTGCTGCAACGGCCAGCGCGACGAGTGGGAATCGGACTCACAATTTTTCTCCTAGACACGGCTTCAGGATGACAGTTGAAAAGTAAAGGTGACGACGATTGTGAGATAGGTTAGATTTCAGTCAGCAAAGCCTCAAACTCAACTCCACGCCGACTACTCCCTCATTCTTCACAAGCTTGAAAAACAATCCTTCAATTTTGTCTATAGATTTGTTGAACGTGACAAACGTTACAAAATTTCACAAATAGAATTGGAAGTTGAGTCAAGCATGAGGTCACAACTGGACAAGGCCACTCAAAAAAAATCTCCCCGCTCTCCTCTGACTGATACGATTGAAAATTAATGGGTTTGTTCCAATGGGCAATACAGACAGCCGCAGCCAGTTTGCACAACCTGCACTTTATCGGATTCTTGATGCTAACCTCGATCGCGCCCGTGAAGGCCTGCGAGTCATCGAAGAATGGTGTCGATTTGGGTTAAATCATTCGCGCCTGACCGAGCAGTGTAAGCATTTGCGGCAAACGTTAGCTCAGTGGCACACCTCCGAACTTCGCGCCGCCCGCAACACCCCCGACGACCCCGGTACTGACCTCACCCACCCCCAAGAAGCGTCCCGAAACAGCATCGAAGATGTCCTACAGGTAAACTTCTGTCGCGTCGAAGAAGCCCTGCGGGTCTTAGAAGAGTATGGCAAGGTCTACAGCAGCGAGATGGCGACGGCGGTTAAACAAGTGCGCTATCACGTCTATACAATCGAAAGCAGCCTGATGTCTTACCAAAAGCATCAACGCCTACGGCAATCCCTGTTGTATCTGGTGACGGCTCCTTCTGACAATTTGTTTGCGATCGTGGAGGCGGCCCTACAAGGTGGGCTGACCCTCGTTCAATATCGCGATAAGCAAGCGGATGATGAGATACGACTGACCACTGCTCAGAAGCTGTGTCAAATCTGTCAT
Organism: Phormidesmis sp. 146-20; assembly: GCF_052939475.1. Taxonomy (NCBI): domain Bacteria; kingdom Bacillati; phylum Cyanobacteriota; class Cyanophyceae; order Leptolyngbyales; family Leptolyngbyaceae; genus Phormidesmis; species Phormidesmis sp. 146-20. The sequence continues at coordinate 34,701 of NZ_JBJPHT010000021.1, read as the reverse complement.
GACTATGGGGCGCTGTTTATCGTCAACGATCGTCCTGATATTGCCCTGGCTGTCAATGCTGATGGCGTTCACCTCGGACAGCAAGACATTCCTACTGAGTTAGCGCGTCAACTGTTGGGGCCGCAGAAAATTATCGGACGATCGACGACCAATCCTGATGAATTGCACCGCGCCATTGCAGAAGGAGCCGACTACATTGGGGTCGGGCCAGTATACGAAACGCCGACCAAAGCAGGAAAGGCCGCCGCTGGCTTAGAGTATGTGCGCTACGCTGCTAATCATTCTCCGGTGCCGTGGTTTGCGATCGGCGGTATCGACAGTACCAATATTCACGACGTTCTCTCAGCCGGGGCACAACGAGCTTCTGTCGTTCGGGCCGTGATGCAAGCCGAGCAGCCAACGCTCGCCACCCAATACTTCTTGGCACAGCTAAATCAGAAAAATCGCAAACCGATCGCCCGCAACGGACAAACCAGCGAAGATCCTTGGGACAATGGACAGTAGAAACTACAGAAACATTGTTAGCCGTCCATGTCTATCACGCTTCAAGTCAACGGGGAGCTTCACACCTGTCCTCCTCACACTCCGCTTCCCAGCCTACTCGAACAACTCGGACTCAACCCCCGTCTGATCGCCATTGAATACAACGGTGAAATTCTCCATCGCCAATTTTGGACAGAAACTGAGATAGCAGAGGGCGATCGGCTAGAAGTCGTGACGATCGTTGGGGGAGGGTAGAAGGAGGGATGAGGGATGGTGTCGGTAGAAGCTTTTCTTAATTGAGATTTTCTGCTTTGTCGAGTTTACAACCTTTCAAACTCCTTGCTTCCCCGACATTCAACGCCCAAACCTAAAAACTTTTTCATCCCTCCTCGCGCAGCAGATTACCCTTAAAGGGGGAACAGATCATCGAAGTTCTCGCTCATCCCTCCTTATCTATACGGTTAACTCCCCCTTCCAGGCATTTCCAACCCCAGAGGAAGGCGATAAAGTAGAAAAGTAAGCAGGCTTTAGAACTCTTAACAGAACGCTCAGAAATCTGCGAACCGCTCAACCAGCCTGTCTGCGTTGAAACAAGCTTGATAGGTACAGAGCTATGAACCAAAAAGTCTCTCCGTTGATTAAAAAACTATTGAAACCCCTGATTGCGATCGCCCTCATTCTTACGATCGCGCTAGGTCATGCCGATGGCGCTCTGGCTGCTAGAAGCGGTGGACGAATCGGGGGTGGCTCATTCCGGGCACCCAGCCGAACTTATGCGCCTCCTAGCCGGACTTATGCCCCTCCAGTCGGAGGTGGTTATGGTGGCGGGTATTATCCCGGTGGCGGTGGATTTGGGCTGCCCTTCGTCTATTTGCCCTTCTTGGGTGGTGGCGGTGGCGGGCTGTTTTCGCTGCTGATCTTCTTTGCGATCGCCAGCTTCCTCGTCCGTAGCTTCCGACAAAATCGTGAAGATGCTGATGAGTTGAACTACACCAATCCTGCGGTGTCGATCGCTCGTGTCCAGGTCGGTCTGCTGTCAGAAGCTCGAAATTTACAAACAGATCTCGATCGCATTGCCCAAAAAGCAAACACCGATTCTTCTGAAGGGTTGGCTCAAGTTTTACAAGAAACCACACTTTCGCTGTTGCGTCACCCTGAATACTGGGCCTACGGCGGCGAAGAGTCTCAACAACTTCGGTTAGAAGCGGCCGAAAATCAGTTCAATCGGCTGGCACTGTCTGAACGCAGCAAATTTACAGCCGAAACCCTGTCTAACGTCAACAATCAGCTTAAGCAAAGTAGCGCGTTGACGGTGGCAGAGAAAGGCGCACTGGCAGAACAAGACCCCGGTGAATACATTGTGGTAACGCTGCTGGTTGCGACTCAGGGCAAATTAGAACTTCCCAAAATCAACAGTTCTGAAGATCTGCGAAAGGCATTGAGTCAGTTAGGGAGTGTGTCGAGCGATCGACTAATGGCTCTCGAAGTGCTATGGGCCCCCCAAGCCGAAGGCGATGTCCTGACTCGCGACGATCTGCTCACCGAATATCCTGATCTCAAAATGGTTTAACCTAATGGTCTAACACATAGACCAGAAAACCGATGACGGGCTGAATGTAGACTAACGAAAGGTCTGCGTTTGGCCCGATTCTTTTTTGGCACGTTATGGAAACCGTAAACTTATTGGCTGTGTTGGGCGTTGTGGCGATCGTGGCTGGTTTTGGCATTGGCTCGATGGTCTGGGCGTATGTCGGGTCAGGCAGTCGTCAAGTGCTGTTTTCGGAACCGATCGCGATCGACTTGTCACCTGAGACAGAAGCCTCAAAAGCATTTCAGCAAGGCTGTTTGAACTATCAGTCGGGACGATATCAGGCAGCGATCGACTCCTTCAGTCAAGCCATCCAACTTAACCCAAGGTTTGCCGAAGCCTTTCACAATCGAGGTCTGACCTGGGCAAATTTGCGACGAGATGATGATGCCACGATCAACTTAGTCAAGGCGAGCGAATTGTATTTGGAGCGCGGCGATCGAGCTTCTGTCATCGTCATCAAACAAAACCTGGAAGCCCTAAAAGCCAGAAAACTAGCGAGAGAGAAAGCCAAGCAGAAGGGTTAATCTCACTTTAATTCGATAAAGTTTCTCGCTGCATTGTTCAGCACTTCTGCCCTCCAAGCTGCCAATTCTGAGAGATCAGACTAGGTTTCTGGTGCAAAAGCTTTCTTCTTGTGGAAAATTTTGGATAGATTACCTCAATGAGATTCAGTTCGATGAACGCTTCGCTTCGCTTTTAGATCCAGGAACGCCCCCTAAATCCCCCACGAGTGAGGGACTTTGAACCAGAATTCCTCTCTTAAAGTCCCCCAAAATTGGCAGCTTGGGGAGCAGGAGCCGTGAACAACGAAGCGGAAAAACTCTCATCGAATTCACGTTAATGAGATCCAGTAAATTCACGTCACATTAATCCTGTTTGACAGACTTCGGCTGCCTACGTGGCAGAGACTTTAAGCTTTAGACCTTAGACTTAAAATGCTTCCCTGTCTGAAGTTTAGAGTCCAAAGTCCCATTCAGATCGGCAGCGATCGTAAAGGAGTCTCAATGGCTGGAGAGTTAACGCTCGTTACTGACCTGGTGACAGTACTTGGAGCCGCCACAACTGGAGGATATATTGCTAGTCGCTTGGGACAGCCTGTGTTGTTGGGCTATCTACTCAGCGGCATGTTGGTTGGCCCGACAGGGTTGAAATTGATCACAACAGAAAGTGATATTCAGGTACTTTCGACGGTTGGAGTCGCCCTGCTGCTCTTTGCGTTAGGAGTGGAGTTTTCCTTAAAGGAACTTCTGCGAGTTCGAGCAATCGCTCTCGGTGGAGGAACCCTACAAATCTTGCTGACGATGGCGATCGGGGGAGGCGTTGCCTATCTCACGGGTTGGGTTGATACGATGCCCAAAGCGGTGTTTCTGGGTGCGGTGCTGTCACTCTCTTCGACTGCCGTTGTTCTTAAAAGTTTGATTGAGCGCAATGAGGTGCAGACGGCTCACGGGCAGATCATGCTGGCCATCCTGGTCGTACAAGACCTTGGGCTGGGACTCATGCTCGCCGTTTTGCCTGCCTTAACTCAACCAGGAAACGCGATCGGACTTGCTGTTCTCAGTGCGATCGTCAAAGCCTTGCTATTTATGGGCGGCGCAGTTCTGGCTGGGATTTGGGTGATTCCATTTTTGATCAAACTGCTGGTTCAGACGCGATCGCAGGAGTTATTTCTGTTAGGAATCTTAGTGATCTGCCTGGGAATTGCCCTCCTCACTTCCAGGATTGGGTTGAGTATCGAGATGGGTGCATTTGTCGCAGGATTAATGATTTCTAACGTCGATTATGCTGACCATGCCCTCGATCGCGTTTTGCCAATGCGGGATGTGTTTGCGACTGTTTTCTTTGCGTCGATCGGGCTGCTGATTGATCCAGGCTTTCTCATCGCTAATGTTTGGATTGTGATTGGACTGGTGGCGATCGCAATGGTCGGCAAAGCGGTGGTTGTGACAGCGATCGTGGCGCTATTTCGCTATCCGCTCAAGACTGCCTTGACAGTGGGGCTTGGGATTAATCAAATTGGAGAATTCTCTTTTGTGTTGGCGGGCGTGGCTCAAAGTCAAGGGCTTTTTTCATCAAGGCTCTACGGACTCACCGTTGGCACAACCGCAGTCACGCTACTCATCACGCCCTTTTTGCTCAAGACAACACCCGCCTTGCTGCTTGCATTAGAACGAATTCCAGGCATTGGGGCGAAGATCCGATCGGGTAAGCCCGCGCACATCGTCGGACTTGAGGAAGACCTCAGCGATCACGTTGTCGTAGCGGGATACGGCAGAGTCGGCCAAACGCTCGTGCGGATGCTCTACTTTCAAGGACACAAAATTCTAGTCTTAGACAACAACGAAGCTTCTCTACAAACCCTGCGGGAGCAGGGCATTCCTTATTTATTTGGAGATGCATCCAGTCCGTTAGTGTTAGAAAAAGCCAATTTATCTCGTGCAAAATCGATGGCGATCGCGCTTCCTGACCCAATGGCGACTCGCTTAACCTTGCAGCGGGCCCTCAGCCTTGCACCAGACCTCGATATTACGGTTCGTGCCCATGTCAACGATGAATTTGATGTTCTCTATCAACTCGGCGCTCAAGAAGTCGTGCAACCCGAATTTGAAGCCGCCCTCGAATTAGGTGCACACATGCTGTTGAAGTTAGGAAATTCTGCCTATGCTGTCCAGCAAGTTGTCAACCGCTATCGCTCCGGCCGCTATCGTGACATTTTGCCAGAACGAGCCGAGTATTGGGGCGGCGGTGATTTTGACGCAGCGATCGAAGGTTTAGAAAAGCACTGGTACACGCTACCAACAGACTCGCCCTTAGTCGGACTTAGTTTAGCCAAAGCCAACATCCGCCGCCTCACCGGAGTCACGATCATGGCGATCGAGCGTCACAATCAACTCAACCGCTACCCATTAGGCGAAACGATTTTAGAAGCCAGCGATCGATTTTTAGTCGTAGGAGCCACCGAGGAGCATCGAGCCTTCAAAGCGCTTTTGAAGAAGTGAGATGTGAGGTGTAAGGAGTGAGGTGTGAAAAAAAGTAAAGGGAATTTGATACACATCTCATCCCTCCTCGCGAAGCGGATTACCCCCAAATGGGAACAGATCATCGAAGTTCTCCCTCATCCTCATGTGAGTTCGATGAAATCTTTCACTGCGGTTGTTAATCTAACGTGAATTCGATGAAATCCCTCGCTGTGGCGATCACTCCAGGCCGCCCCCTAAATCCCCCAAGTTTGGGGGACTTTGAGCAAGAAATCTTGTCCGAAAGTCCCCCAGATTTGGGGGGTTGGGGGGCAGAAGCGTTAAATACCGAAGCGAAAAAACTCTATCGAATTCACGTTAATCCAGGCATCCCCTAAATCCCCTACGAGCCGGGGACTTTGAACCAGAATTCTTTTCTTAAAGTCCCCTAGAATTGGCAGTTTGAGAGGCAGAAGCCGTGAACAACGAAGCAAAAAACTCTCATCGAATTCACGTTAAACCTCAGACTTGACCATCGTCTGACGAGTCACTTCTGGCAAACTGATCTGCTCAACGATCGGCGTACAGCCCAACCACTGACGAGAAATTTCCACAAAAGGCTTGGGCGAACCGCTGACGCAAAACTGAGTGGGCATCGCAGGGCGAGTGTGTTTCAGTCCTAATAAATCTAATTCTTGGGCTGCCGCAGCGATGACGTGAACCGCCGGATCAATTAACTGAATCGATCGCGGCAAAATAGCCTTCAACACGGGAGCCAAATGCGGATAGTGGGTGCAGCCATAAATCAGCGTATCGATTTGCTGTTCGAGTAATGGCGCTAGATAGGTTTGAGCAATGTGATAGGTGTAGGGTTCGTCAATCCGATTTTGTTCGATCAAGGGCACAAATTCGGGACAGCCCACTTGCCAAACTTCTGCGGTCGGATCGACTTCTAAAATTGCTTGACGATAAGCATTACTGGCTGCCGTCGCAGGCGTTGCAATCACCCCAATTCGCTTCCCAACTTGAACCGCCGCTCTTGCCCCCGGCAAAATCAAACAAACGATCGGTAAATCTGGAAACTCAGAGCGCACTTGCTCGATCGCCAACGCAGAACTGGTATTGCAAGCCACGATCACTATTTTTACGCCTTTGTGCGTCATCCAGGTGAGAATCTCCCGCACATACTGCACGATTTGACTGGGAGATTTTGTCCCGTAGGGCAACCGCGCCGTATCGCCAAAATAAAGCACCGACTCAAGAGGCAACTGACGGTAAAGCTCTCTCAATACAGTTAAGCCCCCGACACCGCTATCAAAGATGCCAATGGGGGCGTTACTAGAAGGTTTTGGGTCTAAATTAAAATTAGCTGGTCTGCTTGAATTTGAATCTTTGTTTGAATGACCGGACTGTCCCATTGTTGAATTTTGACTCCTCACACACACACTCCTTAATCTATCGCCAAGCAAATTAACGCATGTACTGTAGGATACCGCGAGCGATCGCTTCTGCCATCTGTCTGCGATAACTTGCTGTCGATAATTTAGCAGCATCGTCGCGTCCTGTCACAAATCCGACTTCAACCAGCACCGACGGCATCGAGGTTTTTCTCAACACATAAAATCGAGCCTTGCGAACGCCGCGATCTCGGACACCTGTACCCTGCAACACGCTACTGTGAATCGATTGGGCCAGCCCCAACCCGCTATCAAAGTAGTAGGTTTCGAGTCCGTTGATGTCAGGGCGGCTCATGCTGATCGCGTTGGCGTGAATGCTGACAAATAGAGTGGCGTTAACTCTTTCGGCTAGGGCGACGCGAGGTTCTAGATCAAGATCAATGTCGTTCGATCGCGTCAAAACTGCCTGCACGCCCTGCTGTTCTAAAATCGCGGCGACTTGTCTGCTGATGTCCGTAACGATTTCTTTTTCCTGCAAGCCTCCAATTCCGACGGCTCCCGGATCAGGGCCGCCATGGCCTGGATCGATCACCACAACCCGCCGTCCGTTGGGCACTCGTGGCACCGTTGGAATCGGATTGGTCGCAGGCGGCACAGGAATCGTAGAACCCGGTGAACTGCTCGGAGGTGAAACCGCAAATAGCCCCGATCGCCGTAGTTGTAGGGCAAGCAGTTGCCGACTCGGTTGATTGATATCGCCAATTTGTACCCCGGCCGCTGGAGACAGCAAAATCGCCACCGTACGAGCATCTTCTTGTCTCAGCCGCACCTGTAATAACGGACTGTTGGCAGAAAGGCTCGGCCCGCGCACCGATCGATCCAACTGAGCCGACGGAACGGTGATGCGATAAGAACTAGAAGCCCGATCCCATCCAGCGGTATAGGTGATGGGACGATCAGCCCGAATCAAAAGTTGGCGACTGCCCTCATCCAATTCGACCGCTTGAATGGTAGCCACGCCGCCCTGATTTTGAGCGATGGGTGGCGGATTGTTTGGCGGATTGCTCGGTTGAGGCGTGGAGGCCGTCCCCAACTGGGGCAACAACACTAAGCCATTTGTCCCGCTGGGAGTCGCCTGCCAATCAGCGCTATTGGGCGAAACGGTCAGCGTCAAACGCACCACAGAAGCCTGAAGCTGAGACACCTGAAGCCGACTTGCCCCATTGCGATCGCTGATAAAGTTGCGAGAAGTCAGATTCGGCGAAAGGGCTGACCCGTATAGATCAATAAACATCTGTCGCCGATCGCTGCTTCTGATCGATCGCACTTGTGGAGTGCCCCCCGTCATGCGGATAAAAAACCCATCCGGGGTCGGCTGCACGTTTTGAATAAACGATCGGGTGCTAACACCGGGACTAGAAGAAATAGGCGACTGAGTAGGAACCGTCACAGAATTGTCAGGCGCGCTGGCAGTCCTGTCTACTTGCGGCGTGGGTAACTGGACGCTCCACTGTTGAGGTGTGGCCCCGCGAAATTTGACCTGGCTGGGGTCGATCGTATAGCCCGATGCCATCTCAACGACAATCCGCGTCGTGCCGCGATCAAACTGACCCACCCGCACCGACTTGATCGCCCCACTGTAAGATTCTGTGACGGCGGGGCGACCCAGTATAACCCCTGGTAAATCAATCACCAATCGAGTCGGATTTGCAATCAGTTGGGCCCTGGGCTGCACCCCATTATCAGTTGTAAACTCTAAGCGATTTTGACTCGAATCAAACCGCCAAAACTGTAACCTTGCGGCCTCAGCAGCCGAAGGAAATAGAAATAGAACAAAAGGCAAAAGGTAGAAAAAAAAGTAGAAATTTAGCCTTCCTTTTTTTAGGTTCCTATTTTCTATTTCCTGTTCAAATACGTTGCGTTTCAAAGTCATCGCTCCTTGTTTGCCGCGCATCGCGATCGGGTTAGAAAATCACCACAGTTCCTATGATTAAGCACATTTTCAAGCAGACAAGAAAGGGCCGGGTCAGAAAAAACCTTAACCCCGCCGTTAAATTGAATCACCATCAGACGCAGACTATTAAACATTAGACACTGGACTTTAGACCAACCGCTTGAGGTTTTGGATCATTTCGCAAAGAAGTTCGATAGTAAACATCCAATCAGATCTAAAGCCCAATCTTTTTGACTTCTATTTTGCCGTCGTTGCCTATTTAGTCTTCTCCGATCGTCCCCTCTTTTCTGGAAAATTCTGCTTTATTCAGTAGAATCTTTTGCACCCTTGAATTTGGCAGACGCAGATCTCCGTTCTCAAGTTTCGGAAAGTATTTATAGAATTTTGAGCAGAGTAACCCTTCAGCATGAAATTTTTAAACGCCTGCCAGTTAGTATGACCGCCTATCTATCTCGTTTGTAAACTTAGATTTAGGCTACAGCATTCTAATATAGTTGCCTTCTTTGGAATATATTTTTTCGGCGATCGCCTGTCCGTATCTTTACGCAAGCGATCGCCGACTAGTTTCACATATCAGGACTGTGGACGATCACCCACCGCGTCTTCGATCAGCCCTTCAACCGCCGAAACTTCGCCCGTCAAGCCTTCTGAAGACGCTTCTTTAGAAAACACGACGCGCAGCAGGGGAGGTGCAATAAATGTGGTGAAAATCACCATGACCACGATCGCCGCCTGCAATGACTCCGACAACACGCCGCTAGTCGCCCCAATCGCCGCAAACACTAGCCCCACTTCGCCTCGCGGAATCATCCCCACGCCGATCGCCAGTTTGTTTAAGTCTGGCTGACCCCACAGCGTAAAGCCCGTCACGACCTTGCCTGCGATCGCCACGATGATGAGAAAGGTCGCCATGATCAAGCCTTCCCGATTGCTGGCGACAAACGGATTCAAGACGCTCACATCCGTGCGGGCACCGACGACAACAAAGAAGATTGGCACCAACATATCGGCGATCGGCTCGATCTGTTCTCTCAGTTCTTTACGCTTCTCGGTATCGGCTAAGATTAGCCCCGCCGCAAATGCGCCCAAAATCGCCTCAAGCTGAATCACGACTGCAATGTAAGACAGCAAAAACGCAAAAACCAGGGAGACAATCAGCAACTGTCCACGAGTCCTCAATCCGTTGACCAGCGAGATCAAAAACGGATTGAGCAACAGTCCCAGCCAGAGACTCCCGACCAAAAAGACTGCTGCACTGATAATCAGATAGACAATGTTGCCTACCTGCACTTCGCCTGTTTTAGCTAATCCTGCAACCACCGCCAGCACAATGATCCCTAGCACATCGTCTAAGACAGCCGCCCCAACAATGATTTGACCTTCTTTAGAACTGAGCCGCTGAAGCTCGGACAAGACTCTCGCTGTAATGCCAATGCTGGTCGCCGTCAGAGCCGCCCCCGCAAAAATCGCTGGAACTGCTGGAACCGCAAAAATCGTCATCAATCCCGCTGTCCCCATCGCAAACGGCAGCGCCACCCCAACGCAGGCCACGATCGCCGCCTGTGGGCCCACTCTCAGCAATTCTTTGAGATCTGACTCTAGCCCAATCTCAAACAGCAAAATCACAACGCCAATCTCTGCCAACACCGAAATTACTTCACTCTGGGCAGCAAAGGTAGCATTTAACTCAGCAGGACTGACGTGAGCCGACATCTGAAGCATTTGCATGATCAGAGATCCACTCGCGTCGCTTCCTCCGGTTGAAAACACTAAAAGATGGAGGGCAGAAACCCCGATCGCGACTCCTCCGACCAACTCTCCCAACACCGGAGGCAGATCAATGCGGGCGCAAATTTCTCCCCCAAGTTTGCTGGCTAGATAGACAGCGACCAAACTCAACAGCACGCCTGCCAGCACGAGAGAAGGATTTTCAGTCTCGGCGGCAGTCGCCAAAATCGGAGGGATGACAAAAACAGAATCGTAAATAGAAGCCGTTATCCAGGCGAAGGGATCGATCATGGTTCACTCAAAATCGTCCCTTCCAATGGTACAAGCTTCTTTACATTGTGGAGTGAGGAGTGAGGACTGAGGACTGAGGACTGAGGACTGAGGACTGAGGACTGAGGACTGAGTGAGACAAGTCAAAACCCATTCAGAACTCATTCAAAAGTCCGGCGTTGCATAATGGAGGGATGAATGAGGGTATTGTACTATGCAGTGTCGATACTGTGGGTCTACTGAGGTTCGCCAGAACGGGAAACGACGAGGCAAGCAAAATCATATCTGTCGCGCCTGCGGTCGCCAATTTATTGAAGGCTATGACCCACCCAAAGGCTACAGCGAGGAAACCAAGCAGGACTGCTTGATGCGTTACGTCAACGGCATGGGATTTCGCGCGATTGAGCGCTGTACTGGCGTGCATCACACAACGGTGATTTATTGGGTCAAGCAACTCGGACAGCAACTGCCGGATGCCCCACAGGAGTCGGAGATTCCAGAGGTGGGAGAACTCGACGAACTAGAAACCTTTGTCGGGTCAAAAAAAACAAAATTTGGATCTGGACAGCCGTGAACCATTTCCGGGCGGGCATTCTCGCTTGGGTGGTGGGAGATCACAGCGCAGAGACGTTCAAACCCTTGTGGCAGATTGTCTGTTGCTGGCATTGCTACTTCTATGTCACCGATGGCTGGAAGGTTTATCCCGGTTTTATTGAGGAAGGCGACCACCTTGTGAGCAAGACGTATATGACGAGAGTCGAAGGCGAGAATACCCGATTACGTCACTACTTAGCTCGATTGCATCGCAAGACCTTGTGTTACTCCAAGTCGGTCGAAATGCTAAAGCATTCGCTGCGATTGCTCCTCCATTACCTAAAGTATTGGTCAATACCCGTACTCACTTGATTCATCCCTTTGTTCAGCAACGCCCAAAAGTCCTTACTGCTTTAGACAAAGACTCGGTGTTGGAGAGAGGGCATTTGGCGGCGGACTTGTTCGAGACGGGCGGGTTCGATCGCCGCGATCGCTACTCCTGGTGTGTCGCCTGCATCTGCCAAAATCACGCCCCAGGGGTCAACAATCATGGCGTGACCGTGGGATTGACGCAGCGTATTGTGTCGTCCGGTTTGAGCGGGGGCAATCACATAACAGGTATTCTCGATCGCTCTCGCCTGTAGCAAAACCTGCCAATGATCTTTGCCCGTGTGTGCCGTAAACGCTGCGGGGACAAACAACACCTCTGCTCCCATCTGTGATAGTTGACGATATATTTCTGGAAACCGCACGTCATAGCAGACTGACAGCCCCAGGTTGCCTAGTTCTTTGGTCGGGTAGACGGGCGGCATTCTCAAGCCAGCAACGACCATCGACGATTCGCGGTACGTGTTGCCGTCGGGCAAATTGACATCAAAAAGATGTACTTTTTCATAGCGAGCAATTTCCTGACCATTGGGGGCGACCAGCAAGGCGGTGTTGTAGACTTTACCGTTGCCAACCGGGACAGGGTAACCGCCGCCCAAAATCGTGACTTGAAAACGCTGCGCCATTGTTTTGAGAAACTTTTCGCTCTCTTGAGCAATTTCCTCAGACTGGGCTAGTTTTGCCTGCTCGTCTCCCAAAAAAGAAAAGTTTTCTGGCAACCCAACCAGTTCCGCTCCTCGACGCACCGCGAGATCGATTAGTTCTTCTGCCTGCGCCAGATTCTTGTGTAAATCGGGCAGACTATTCATTTGAATTGCAGCAGCCAGGTAAGACTTCATGGGTTTAGCTCAAAATAGCGGGTAGGTAGAAAAAGCATTTTAAATCTTGAGCCGTCCCCTAATTGCAAGAAAATTTTGCAGATGTTATCTAACAAAAGCATCAGGCGATCGAGACTCTCGACCTATTCATACTTTAAAGCCACAGAAAACCCATTGATCCCTGCTTTTTGTTTTGAGTTAAGCGTCTCCTTTGACCAACGTCCGGATTAGCTGCCAACCTGTCCAGCCGATCGCTGAAACCAACACTACCAGCATCACCAGAGACAGCGCTGAAAAAGGAGCAATCAGCATCATCAGCAGCAGCCCCAAGAGTAAAATCATCACGATCGAATTGTTCACAACGAGCGTCTCCCAAATTAGAATCAGGCTCAGTCTAATCAAGAGAGCTAACTCAATGCCTCTAGCGATAGCAGCATTTCTGTCGCATAATTGTTGTGAATATATGAAGAAACTTTTTGATTTATAGTCTTTTGCAAATCTTCTGAAATCACTGAATCTTCTCAATGCGTTTGGGCTAGTGAGAATCGCAAAATCAGAAAGCGATCGCCTTCTTTTTGACCAGATTGAACCATAAAAGTTTGCGCTATGATAGCGAAGCTATTCCCTTGGATAGAACCCTTTGATGGTAGGAATCTTTAGCCATCTAGCGCAGCCTCACACAAGGGAATCAACGCTCAATCATCCATCCCTTTTGGAACGCAACCCCGGTGAGAACCCTATGGAAGAGTGGCAAAAAGATTTTTCTGAACTGTTAGAAACGATCGCGGATCACATCGAAGGCTTCTTTGTTGAAGTGTCGAGAGAAGTGACAGAAGTGGTCAACGTGTTTGTAGAGCTTTCTGACGAGCTTTCGGCACAGGCACAAAATACCTTTACAGATGAGATTGACCAATACATTAATGAGCTAGTCAACCCCGTCTTAGAAGCCTATTTTGGGTTTGAAGGCATGGTCGGAGAAGCTGCCCAACCGATGATGCAAACTGTAGAACCGCTGCTCAACCAACACCCCATCTGTGTCGGCTGTCGTCACTATCATGGGCAAGCCTACAACGGCAACGTGCTAGTCTGCGGAATGCACCCCTACGGCGTGGGAGAAGGACTAGACATCTGCCCTGATAAAGAATTGACCCGCTGGAAGTCACCCTACCTCAATTCAGAAGGTCAGTTTCTATTTAGAGAAGACGATTGGTAATAGGCGAGGTGTGAAGCCTGAAATTTGTACGCCTTCAGGCTTCGCCGACTGGCTAGCGATCAGGTAAACTGCTGACTCAAGGTGACTGGATTGTGGACAGTGATCTTCTTTTTGTGAATAGAGATCATTTTGTCCTGTCGCAAGTCTCCCAGCAGACGAGTCACGGTCACCCGCGTTGAGCCGATCGCTTCTGCAATGGCTTGATGAGACAGCTTGAGGTCGATCGTGATCCCTTCTTGACTGGGCAGGCCAAAATCGCGACAGAGAATCAGCAAGAAACTCACCAGACGCGACCCCATATCTCGATGCGCCAGCGTTTCGATCATCATTTCGGTTTGTAGAATTCGAGACGATAGCCCTCGCAGCATCAGCAGACAGAGTTCGGGGTTGTCTTTGAGTGCTTTTTCAACCTGCTCAATTTGAACAGACAGCAACTCAACCGATGTGAACGCAACCGCATGATAAAAGCGATCGGCGCGTTGCCCGGTGATCAGTGACAGCACCCCAAACACGCTGTTTTCTCGCAGTAAGGCAACCGTAATCTCCTCACCCGCCTCATAGACTCTCGAAAGCTTGACGGCACCTTTGACTAAAAAATAAACTCGCTCTGCGGGGTCGCCTGGAAAGAAGATCGTTTTGCCTCGCTCAAACGTCTCAACGACAGGTGGAAAGGCACCGCCCCCAATCTGGCGAAATAATGCTGCAAGTGGTCGCTCTTTGGTCACTACCATGTTCCTTGTCGAACTCGTGCTCTTGAACTCTCTTGATTGACCTGGCAACAGTTTTTACTTAGCTGTCAGCTGATCTGTAAGAGATTGATGACTTTAGAACACTTAAACTTACTCTTCAAGCAGTTTTTGTGCTCGATACTACACTATTCTGCCAGGTAGTTGAATTTTTGCAGGAATTGAGCTAAGTCTCTAACAATTGCTTAAGGTTTGAGCTTAAATTCGTCGTTCATCCGAAGATTTTTAAGATCTGTCACCTATTTTAATCAGGCTGGAAGTCAATAGATTAATCAATAGATCGATTCAAAGATCAATTCAGTAATAAGTTTGTCAAAAAGTACGTTGTGAGTTGAAGATTTCAGAACGATGACCGTGTTGAAGAGCGGTATTACCCAGCGTCAAGGAGCTTAATTTACCGAAAGCTCTAAAGACTTTTAGGGTGCTGCCCTTTAGTCGAAGACATTCAACTCTTACATTGAGAATTCGTCAGTCTGAGATTAAAAAACTTTAGTTAAAAAGCGGGTAACGCGATTCGAACGCGCGACATTCACCTTGGCAAGGTGACGCTCTACCACTGAGCTATACCCGCAAAATTCGGATAAGTTCTACTATTGCAGATACTCATAGAGATGTCAAGCCTGAAAAACCAAAAAGCCGGAAATCAGGAAATCGCATCGCTTCTCAGCATATAGGATGTAGAAGGATGAAAAAAGAACATCCATACTCCTTACTTCCTACTTTTTATGGTTCAATACACGCTTGCTCAAAGTCCCGAAGTCATTCTCACGGTCTCTGGTAAGGATTCTGCCAAAGCTCGCGAGAAGGCAATGGATCAACTGATGGAACTAATGGATGACGGCAAACTGCCCACCGAGCTAACGGATGGCTTTGGGCCGCAGCACTTTATCGAAATTAAAGATCAAGGCGCGATCGCTTCCAGTGATGAAGATGCCCTCAATCAAGCCGTTCAGGTTCTTAGCAGTCTGGCAACCCTCAAACTCAAGGCTCAAGAATCACGCTCTGAAGCGCTGCAAGTTCGCGAACAAATCGACATTCTCTTTACGGATGAGCTAGTCAGCGAAGAAGAAATCAACAGCCTCAAAGAAGGCTTCAAGGTTCTCAAAACCTATGCTCAGACCAACATGCGCTACCGAGAAGCCCGTTCTCAAGCCGAGACCGCTCGCGTTGTTCTTGACCAGGCGCTCCAGTCGCCATCAGAGCCAAAGAAATCAGGAAAGTAGGTGGCTTTAACTCAGAACGCGCTGGACGCTGAAAATTTAGACGTGAAATATTATGATGGAGAAGTCTTAAGAAAACTTCACAAAACGAACCGTGACAGTAGAGCAACTTCCGACTCCAGCAACTTTTGAGCGACAAACTTGGGAATGGCAAGGGCATCAGATTCGCTATGTATCTATGGGGACAGGCCAGCCTTTGGTATTAATTCATGGATTTGGGGCCTCAATCGGACACTGGCGCAAAAATATTCCCGTTCTCGCTGAGGCTGGCTACCAGGTGTTTGCTCTCGATCTGCTGGGGTTTGGCGGTTCCTCAAAGCCTGAATTGGACTATAACCTGGAGATCTGGGTCGAGTTGATCCGCGACTTTTGGGCCGCCAAGATTCAGCAGCCTACCGTGTTTGTCGGTAACTCGATCGGCGGTTTGCTCTGTCTGATGCTGTTAGCCGAACATCCCGAAATCTCGGCTGGGGGCGTGTTGCTCAATCCTGCTGGAGGACTCAATCATCGACCTGAAGAGTTAAATCTGCCATTGCGGATGATCATGGGTACTTTCTCAAAAGTTGTGAGTTCTCAAGCGTTTGGGCCGTGGCTCTTCGATCGCGTCCGTCAAAAAGCTCGAATTCGCAACAGTCTCAAGCAGGTTTATCGCGATCCTGATGCAATCACAGATGAGTTAGTCGATCTGCTGCACGAGCCGTCTTGTGATCCGGGTGCCCAAAAAGTGTTTGCGTCGATTCTCTCGGCTCCGGCTGGCCCTCGACCAACGGAATTGTTTCCTAAAATTAAGGTGCCGCTGTTGGTGCTGTGGGGCGAAGCTGATCCCTGGACACCGATCGCAGGCGCTGAGATTTATCGATCGCTCACTGACACCCATGATGTGCAATTTGTCGGCATCCCAGATACGGGGCACTGTCCCCATGACGAACGCCCCGAAGTCGTGAATGCCCAAGTGTTGGAATGGTTGGCCCAGAAAAAACTCTGAGGACGACACTGAGAACTTTATAAAGACGGATGCGGGAGGTGAGCGTATTTACGGATTAGCCTTGTCAGAAAAAAAGTTAGCCTCGGAACCAATAGGCTGATCAGATTTGAGATTGCAGGCTGGGGCAGACAAAACGCATCTCTAACCCTGCAACATTCGATCTGCTGAACCCTCAGTCTTGTTGGAAGAATTCAGCAAAGCGAGTTTAGAGGCGTGTATTATGAGTGACCGGAATCAAGCACACGGTCAAATGGAGAATGTGGGAGACGATCGCGAAACCATTTCTCCAGACATTCAGCCTTGCGATGCGACCCTGATTCAATCAGCAGACTTTCGTAAATCAGAGGCCGATCGCTTGCTCAGAGAGGGCATCGAGCAGCATCAAGCGGGACAGTTTCAACTCGCGCTTCAGCGACTCCAGCAGGCCCAAGCGATTTATTTGGAGATTGATGATCAGCAGGGCGTTGAGAAGGCTTTGGGCAGTTTGGGAATGGCTTGCTATAGCGTGGGAGACTATGCTGAGGCGATCGATTATTCTCAACGCAGTCTGGGCTTGGCTCAAAAAATCAAAAGCTACCTCAGTAGCGTCAAAGTGTTGGGTACGCTGGGCAATGCCTATCGTCACCTGGCAGACCACCCCAAGGCGGTTGAATATCAGCAGCAAAGTCTGACCCTGGCGCGAGAAATTCACGATCGACGCGGAGAGATGGCTGCGCTCAACAATTTGGGGCTGGCTTACAAAGCATCTGGTGATCATCAAGGTGCGATCGACTGTGAGCAGCAAGCATTACTGATCGCTCAAGAACTTGCAGATCGGCACGTCGAAGGGCAAATTCTCAAAAATCTGGGAAATGCCCACTATGCGCTGGGAAATTATGACCAGGCGATCGACTACTACAAACAGCGATTGAGACTGGCCCAAGAGATTGACGATCGTCGTCTAGAAGGTCAGGTTCTCAGAAATTTGGGCAACGCCTTTTATGCAGCAGGCGATCACAAAAACGCAATTTTTTACAATCAACAGCGGCTCTGTCTGGCACAAGAAGTGGGCGATCTCCGAGCAGAAGAGCAAGCTTTGGGAAGTTTGGGCGTTTCTTGGGATGCGCTGGGTGAAAGCACTCAAGCCGTCACCTATCACGAACAGCGGCTGACGATCGCTCGCAAGCTTCAAGACCCTCGCCTCCAAGAACAGATCTTAGGAACGCTGAAGGTGGCTTACTATGCTCAGGGCGACTATGCAAAAGCGAATCAGTACACCGAAGAGCGATCGGCGCTGCTAGTTCTTCGTCAGAGTGAAGAGAGATGAAAGAATTTCAGGAGTGACCATCCTCAGCACAGTTTTCTTGACGGTGTTCTTGACGTTTAAAAGACGAATTTATTGACCGACGAGCAATTGGACTTCTGATGGCGCAACTTTTGTGTAGGCCTCCGCTGTCGGAATCAACGCCCAACCTGCCTGTCTTAGCTTTTGGTAAGTTGTCCAACCTTTTGACGCACCAGGGACTTGTAGATCTGGGACGCGGTATTGCGGAAAAGCGGTGTAAGGCATCCAGGGCTTGAGGGGCTGTTCTCTCAGATGTAAGATTTTGTTTCCTGACCCAAAGCCTGCCAGCCAGCACATTTGTCCAGTCATATTAGTTTCTCCTTACAGGTATATTTGTCATCTCACGCTGTCGGTTCGTCAGAGCGTCTGGGCTTTAGTAGCAGCCAGCTTGTGAGAAAGAACGCCGCCGTCAAAATCTGGAGCAGATCCAGAGGGGTCACCCAGGGATGAGAGAAAGCGGTTGCGCCTCGCTCGATCGCGCCAAACAACCAAGCAGGAATACACAAAATCCAGATCCACCGCTTTAAGCTGGTCAGCAATTCACTCACTTCAGGTGTGGGTTGATTGTTCATGGGGGTCACCAATTTCGTCAGACTAGAGGAAACTGTCTGCTGTCCATAGCCGTCTATAGAAGGTTGAGTTTCGTCCAAGTTGGGTCTAACGGGAGCGCTGAGAAGAACTTCACAGGTTTGCTATCCCGTTACGCCTAGAGTATGTAACTCTTTATTAAAGCTCATTGATAGATAGGCAGACTTATGCAGATATCTTCATTCTTCTGAAGAGAGAGGCGCTCTTTTCGAGTTACCCGCAAGCGTCTTGGATCGGACGGTGTGAGCAATCCGTCAACCAGGCAAGCGGCTTTATCTCAACGGGTAACGGTTGACTTTCTGAAATTTTCTTCATCATGAGCCGATCCCCGAAAAAGCGCTGAGGGAATTTACCAAAAATGTTAATTTTGCGTTGGTCATCAGGGTAACCTCTAGACATAGGAATCCCTCCCTACTTAAATCGAGACTGCCTCGATCGCTGACCTCATTTCTTCTATTACGTAGTTTTACCCTTGTCTCAGGGATGTTACGGAAAAACGTTCAGAAACTAGCAATTTTGGCAGATTGCAGCTAGATATAAGGGGTCAGATCGCCATCAATGGCTGCCGAATCACAGTAGTCAATTTTACCGATTCAATACCGATTCTTCTCCCAAATGTCCCTATGACCTCCTTCGTGACTCCAGAGATTTCCCTTTACGAATTGGCAGCCAGTTCTGAGCAAACGCCGTTTGTGCTACAGACCAGCCCGGTCACCTTTAAGTCATTGGTGAGCAGCCTGATTGATTTGCTAGTCGAGCAGCAGATTTCGGCTTCAATTTGGGCAAAGATGCCTCGTGGGGAAGCCTGGCAAGCTGAAATCGATCGCTATCGTGAATCTGCAACGCCACCCGAAGCTGTTTACTTATTTAGAAATCAAAAAGAAGACGCTGCTGAAGAAATTGCGGATAGCCCTATGGCAGACGATGCGGGCCATGTGACTCACGAGCATCCGGCGCTGTGGCGATCGCTTTCTGAGAGTCAGCTTAAGCGAGATTATTTTTTACTGATCTGGTCAAAACAGTTTTGTGGTCTGCTGGTGGCTTATCGCTCAAGACCTCAATTCATTCGAGTGGAGGGCGTTGAGGCAGGTTTGTTTGACACGGCGCAAGAAGAACCGACGGAGAAAAAGCAGTCGTTGTCTGTGTTGCTGTCGATGGAGCCACAGACGATTCGCGAGTTTCTCGATCGCCTGACTCAGTTTGTAGACAGTTCGGATGCGGCAGTCTGGGAAACGCTAATCGCAACGTCTCAGCCTTCTAGCTTGAATCCGGGTCTGGTCGGGCAATTATTCACGAAGCAAATTCAGCGTCAAGAAGACCTCTGGCAGCGGGCGACCACTTATCGCAAACAGGCCGAAATGGCGCACCTGCTGCAATTGCAAAATGAGGAGCTTTTGAATGCAATTCGACTGAAGGATGAGTTTCTCAACAATGTGGGGCAAGAGTTGAGAACGCCGCTCACCAACATGAAAACTGCTCTGACGCTCCTCAATTCGCCCAGTCTCAAACCGCCCCAAAAGCAGCGATATATGGATCTGCTGGTGAAGGAGTGCGATCGCCAAAGTTCTCTGATTACCAGCCTGCTCGATCTGGTGAGTCTGGATCAAATGGCAGAACAAACCACCATTCAAGCGCTTCGACTCAGCGATGTGGTGCCAGGAGTGGTCAGCACTTATCAACCATTGGCAGAAGAAAAGGGCGTTCGGCTGGCTTACACCGTGCCCGAAGAGTTGCCGCCTGTCTCTTGTCTGAATACGTGGCTCAAGCAGATTGTGATCAATTTGTTGCACAACGGCATCAAATTTACGCCGAGAGGCGGCCAGGTTTGGGTACGGGCCAAGCAGCAGGGTGACTATGTGCAGCTTGAGTTTCGCGATACGGGCATTGGGATTGCGCCGAGTGAGATTCCCAAGATCTTCGATCGCTTTTATCGAGCCAGACAAGCGGTAGAAGAAGATTCGGGGGGAGCGGGGTTGGGGCTGACGATCGTTCAACAACTCTTGCTGCACTGTGGCGGTTCGATTTCGGTTAAGAGCAGACTGAGTGAGGGTTCGACGTTTAATGTGTTGTTGCCAATTTTTCGCCCACAGTCCGAGGTTGAGGAGTTTTGAGTCGTCTAGAACGGATGTCCCGTAGGATAATGGGTTAAGTTGTCTGGCTGCAAAACGTTTTTATGCCTGTTATTCATCTCAATGCTGATCAGATTAATACGATCGATCTTTCTCCTGCAATTCACGCGATCGAGCCGATGTTGTCTGAGGTGAGCGCTCATGAGCAGACGGTGCAGTTTGCGATCGACTACCCGCTAGAAGCGGGAGATCCTAGAGAGCTACCCGAAGTGCCCGAAATTCGTCTCTGGTTTATTGGGTTGGATGCGCTTTATCCGTGGTTGCCGTTTTTGTTGGACTGGAAGGCGGGTGAGTTTGTTCGCTACACTGCCAT
Source organism: Phormidesmis sp. 146-20 (assembly GCF_052939475.1). Lineage (NCBI taxonomy): Bacteria > Bacillati > Cyanobacteriota > Cyanophyceae > Leptolyngbyales > Leptolyngbyaceae > Phormidesmis > Phormidesmis sp. 146-20. The sequence continues at coordinate 14,064 of NZ_JBJPHT010000021.1, read as the reverse complement.
GCTGGTGCCACATCAGTTTCATCCCAAAGATGGCATTCAATACAATCCGGAAGCACTGGAAATCTATGTGATGCACAAGACATTCGTGCTGATCAATTGGCTCAAACAGCAGGGCATTGAGGGCAATTCTCGACTCAAGGCGATGACTCAAATGTTGGGCTATGACATTGACGACGGCTTTTTTGATCTTCTATCTGGTCAGTAGAAACATTTGTGGGGGTCAGCATTAGCTGGGTTTGATAGCTTGATACCTGGATAGATTGTGGCTTGCTGACCCCAACCGCATAGGTTATTTTCTTCGACGCGACTCTTGTGGTGTCTGCTTGGCAGCACGCTGAGTTTTAGCGATCGTGACTCGAAGTGCTGCGATCGCACGAATCAGACTCGCGGTAGCGTTGATGGGCTTCTCGGTGGTGCCGAGAAACAGAGTCAGGACAAGCACCCAAGAGAGCGGATTGGTTGGATCAATAGGAATTTGAGGTAAAGACGTGGGGAGTTGAGGCTCGATCGATTGGATGGGCTGGGTGGCTTGAAGATTCATCATGGCTGAGTTGCCTCGTATTGGGTTGATGAATCCAGTAAAAGATTTGGGGGATCTCCCAAGGCAAGAGCAAAAAATAATCCTCGAAAGCGACTGAAATGATTAGGGTTGGTTACATTGGGGGAGTGAAATTTGCTTGCTATCTCCCAAACTTCCCCCAAACTTTTTGATGTTTGAAGACTGCCCTAACTATGCCTAGCTCTCAGAAAAAATCCTATGGTTCAATTGTGCAAACTCGCGCCTGCCGAGTGTTGAAAGGGATTTTGGAAGCAACAAAAGCAGGGGAAAGTAGTGATCCAAAAAAGTTGCAGTTTCGCTGGCAGGAAGAAGCAGGAAGCCAGAAAGTGACGATCGAGACGACGTTGCAAACTTTGATGCACGCTACCAATCAAGATGGGCAAACAAAAGTGACGACTCCACATGTGCGAGAAGCATTGGAGGCGATGCGGGATTTTCTAGAGATTATGCAAGACCATCGCGTGAAAACGAAGGGTGAGGCGCAGTGGAATTTTACGCTCTCGCTTTGGAGTCAAGATATTCAGCGCAATCTGAACGAGTTTGACGAGCTTTGGGAAAGTAAGCGATCGCTCAAGTCGAAATTGCAGGCTGTACCAGAGCAAACTCTGAAATCTGGGTTGAAGGCGGGTGCGCCATTTCCGGGGGTGCGGTTGCCAGAGAACTTTGTGCCACGTCCTGAAGCGTTTGATCCGGTGAAACAGAGGCTATTGGCAGCAGACGATCGAGCGTTGGTTGTCAGTGCGATCGCGGGCTTGGGCGGATTGGGCAAATCGGTCTTGGCGGCAGCGCTGGTGCTAGATGCTGAGGTGCAAATGAGATTTGCGGATGGGGTTTTGTGGGTAACGTTGGGGCAGAATCCTGATCTTCAGAATTTGCTGGGAGATTGGATTTGCACGTTGGATAAGTCGCGGGAGAGCTATTCGGCAACAACGTTGGAATCGGCTTCGAGTTATTTGCAGACTTTGCTGATTGATAAACGAATGTTGCTCGTAGTCGATGATGCGTGGAATGGGGCGCATGTGGAGCATTTTCGGGTGGGCGGTGCGGCGTGTCGGGTGTTGGTGACGACGCGGGAGGCGCAGATTGAGGAGGCAGAGGTTCATTCGTTGGGTTTGATGACGGAAGCGGAAGCGATCGCGCTAGTTCGTCAGAAACTCGATCGACAGTGGCAGCCGGAGCAGGAACCGGAGGTAAAGGCGTTTGCAAAGTCGCTGGGGTATTTGCCGCTGGCGTTGGACTTGGCGACGAATCAGGTGCGGGATGGGCTGAGTTGGGCAGACCTGCGATCGGAGTTTGAGACAGAGCGGCGATCAGTGGCGTTAGAGGTATTGGATTCGTCGGAGGCATGGGATTGTCTGGATGAAAATCAGCAGCGCAAGTATAGTTTGCGGGCTTGTTTTAATTTGAGTTTGAGGCGATTAAATGCAGAACAGTTGCGGCAGTTTGCTTGGCTTGGGGTGTTGCCGGAGGATGTAAGTCTGGATGCGCGGATGGCAGTGACGCTGTGGGAGTTGTCGCCCCTGAAAGCGAAGAAGGCATTAATTGATCTGCGGAATCGATCGTTTCTCACCAGTGGGACGGAGACATTGGAAGGGGAGGTAACGTATCGAGTGCATGATTTGATGCACGATACGGCGCGGGGATTGATCGAACAAGCAACTCTCAGCCCTCCAATCCGAACGCTTGCGGATGCTCATGCTCAATTGTTGGATCGCTATCGCCAAAAGTGCGATCGCTGGGATCGGTTGCCGAATGATGGGTATATTCATCGCCATTTGACCTGGCATTTCCAGCAGGCGGGGCGAGAGGATGAGATTCACGCGCTGATGGCGATGAGTGATGAGCAGGGGCGGAATGCTTGGTTTGAGGCGTGCGATCGCCTTGGGCAACCTGCAATTTTTGTGCAAGATGTGAAGCGAGGGTGGGCGATCGCGGAGCAGAGTTATGAGGAGGATAATACGAGGTCGATCGTGTTGCAGTGTCAATATGCGCTGATCATGGCGACGCTGAATAGTTTGGTGGCGAATCTTCCAAGCGAGTTACTTGCTGTTGCCGTCAAACATGAATACTGAACACCTGAACACGCTTGGGCATATACAGAGCAAATTCAAGAGGAATACAGGCAAGCTCAAGCAATTCAAGAATTAGTTTCATACCTGCCAGCGGAGTTTCTAGAGAAGGCTTCTTTTTGTGCTTCAAGCATGACAAACAGTTATCACAGAGCTTTAAGCCTGAGTTGTCTTGCAAGAGCTAACTCCAATTTCTGCTCTGATGCGATATCAGCAGTTCAAGAATTAGAAGATGAAAATAGTAAAGCTGAAGTTTTGTGTCACCTTTGTACTCACCTACCAAGTGCTGTGCTATTTCAAATTGAATCGATTATTAAAACATTAAAATTTCTGGATAATCGCTTGATAGTTTTGGCAGAACTAATCAAGCAAAAACCAACACAAATACAAGCAGTTTTAACTGATCTTGAGAGAGTCGAAGATCAGGCAAGAAAAGCAGAAATTCTCATTAAGTTGGTACCACATCAACCTAATCTATTTCTTGATGCGCTGGAAGTAATTAAAAAGGTTCCAGAGAAGTACAAACATCCAGCTCTCTTGATTCAGCTATTTCAATGTTGTTCCTTAGAAAATTTGAACATTGCCAGGAAAAGTATAGGAGGAGTCTCACTGAGATACGAACAAGAGAAAATCATGCTAGGAGCTGCACATCTGCTATCCGATCAGGAAGCCATCAAACTAACTCTAACGGTACTAGGTAGCAGCAGAACCATTGACGCAAGCAGATCAGAACTTATTCAAAGGTTAGTGCGTCAAAAGCCTGCGACTTTTGAACTATGCTTTTCATTGGCACTTAAAATTGAAGACAAGCACGAAAAACTAAGGATTCTTACTGTCCTAAGTGACTATAGATCGGATAAAATAGCGCAAACAGTAAGTTTTGCACGCCAGATTCAAGATACTTCAAGCAAGCTGAAATCGCTTGGTAGAATAGGATGTCTAGACTCAAAAATTTATGTCAGTACACTTAAGGAATTAGCTAAGACTAAAGATATCAAAGCTTGTTGTGAAACGTTAGAGATATTGACAGAAACGCATCCGAATTTAGTTCATAGACTCTTAAAAGAAGTTTTGGGTCTCCAGGAGGGCTACGAACAGGCAGATATTCTGGTAAGAATCGGTCAAGGCAAGCCAGAAAACAGATTGAATGTTTTACAAGTAGTGCACAAAATCCACGACATAACAACTCGAACTAAGGTGCTGGTTAATTTAGTAGAACATGATGAAGAAATATATTTTCAAGCCATAGAAAATCTAGATGATATTCAAATAGCGCACTCTAGAACAGAGATTCTAGAAGAATTAGGAAAAATTAATCCTAAACATTGGATCGAAGCACTAGACATTTTAGATAAGATGCATGAGCGGCAAGAGTACAATCTAAAGCTGCCAAGAATGCGTAGAATTGCCGAAAAGATTCCTAAGACTCTTTTCCCAAGACTGCTTCAATCAGTAGAGAGATTGAGCAAACCCTATAATAAAGCACAAGTTTTATGCAGCGCGATGAAACAAGACAAGGAGCTACTCTCTCAAGTTCTAGAGCTTACTGGGAAAATAGAAGAAGAGTTTTCCTACGCATCGATTTTCATACAGGTCGCTGATCAATTCCCAGATTTTTTTCAAACAGCATTAGATGCAACCAGGAAAGTTTCGTTTGAACATAATCGAGCTGTAAACTTCACTCGACTAGCAATAGTTACACCTATCGGTCAATTTAGTGATCTTTTAGCAGCAGTGAGTGAAATGACCGAGGGAGACAGTATGGCTGCGTTCTTTCATGATGCAGAAAACTATATTCCTAGTCGGCATCTTGAAGAAGTCCTCAATATCGTTGAGCAAATCCCGATAAATCAACTTAAGGCTTATGCTCTCAGCGCATACCTTTCCCGTCTCCTCCTCTCTACCCACTTCGACTGGAATATCCATCTTCGCCTCCTGGCCCACCGAGATCGTGCCAATCTCATGCAAGACCTCGCTACGCTGTATCCTGCGATCGCTCATCTCGGCGGAACCGCAGCCATCCGAGGCATGGTCGATGCAATGCGAGAAGTGTGCAGTCAATGGAAATAATTGTGGATCGGGCAAATCCGTTAAACTGAAATCAACCCATCTCGATCGCTCCAACCATGCCACTCGAAGAACTCGAAAAACAACTTCTTAACCTGACTCCTGACGAAAAGCGCCGTTTAATTCGGCTTCTTACACAAAGCTTATCTTTAGAATCTCCGCTAGAGACTCATGCACCCGAAACCTCTCTAGTAGAATTCTTCCGCAATTCACCACTCTGCGAAGTTGCAGAAGCATTGGATCTGAGTCGTGATCAAAGTCCAATTCTCGATCGGATCAGCTTGTGAAATACCTACTCGACACCTGTATTGTCTCAGAACTAATTGCAAAACAGCCTAATCTATCTGTTCTACATTGGCTAGATACTCAACCTCCAGAAACACTCTATCTAAGCGTTGTAACGCTAGGAGAAATTGCAAAAGGCATTTGTAAACTGCCAGAATCTCAACGTAAATCAACGCTTACCCAATGGCTAAACCAAGATCTCCTAGAGCGTTTCTCAGGTAGAATTCAAACTCTAGATATCGAAACGATGCTGGTGTGGGGAGGACTCGTTGGAAGTTTAGAGCAACAAGCACGATCTCTCCCTGTTTTAGATTCTCTGATTGCAGCAATTGCCCTTCGACACTCTTCTCATCTTGTAACTCGCAATGTAAGAGACTTTGACCAACTCGGAGTTGAGATTTTCAATCCCTTCACGCTGAAAATCGAGTAGTTTGCGACCCTTGCGGTATCTGCGAAGCAGCGCGTTCATCTCGGCGGAAAATAAGCTGTCCGAGGCATGGTCGATGCAATGCGAGAAGTGTGCAGTCAATGGAAATAATTCCAGATAGAATCATGCTCTAGGCAGCTTCAGATGAATCATACAGCATTTTTCAAGTAGATGTAGTACGATTAGCTAGTCAGTGTCAGTAGAAAAAATGCAGCCATACCCCACTAGCTTTCGAGAAAAAGTCGTGCAAGCCTATCAAGCCGGGAACACCTCAATTCGGAAGGTAGCGGCTCGGTTTGATGTGAGCAAAGCCTTCGTGCAAAAGATGCTAAAGCAACAGGAAGTCGCAGGACATCTTAAGCCAGGCAAACAGGGCGGCGGCATGAAGGGTGAGCTAGCCGGGCGTGAGGCTCAGTTAGTTGAGATGGTCGAGCAACACCCCGATGCGACGCTGGTAGAATACTGTGAATACTGGGGAGACACCTACCAGCAGTGGGTCAGCGCTAGTACGATGTGCCGAGCATTGCAAAAGGCAGCGTTGACGCGAAAAAAAAGACTTTACGCAGCACACAAGCCGCCACTGAGCGAGTCCAGAAGTTACGGAGCGAGTACTGGGAACACGTGAGTCAAGTTGCCCCTGAGCATCTGGTGTTTCTCGATGAGATGGGGGTTTTACTCGGGTTAACGCGAACCCATGCGCGCAGCCGTGAGGGCACCAGAGTCTATGACCTCAAGCCGTTTTACCGAGGGGCAAAAGTCACGGTGATTGGGGCGATTTCGCTCAACCGAGTGTTAGCGGTCATGACCTTAAATGATTCAATGGACGGCAGGGCGTTTGAAGTCTTCATCCAACATTGCTTAGTTCCTCAGCTTTGGGCAGGCGCGATCGTGGTCATGGATAACTTACCTGCTCATCAGATCGCGTCCATCAAGCCGTTGATTGAGTCAGCCGGAGCCAGCGTCCTGAATTTGTCGCCCTATTCCCCGGAGTTTAATCCGATTGAACGGTGGTGGTCACAACTCAAAGCGTTCTTACGACAATTCTCTCCGACTACAACCAAGATGGTAGACACCTTGATTGCAACGGCTCTGCATTTGGTGAATCCTGAGCATCTACGCAACTGGTTTGCTGACTGTTGTTACTGTACTCCATAAACCTGAAATGTGCTGTATTGCGATCGCAGCAGTAGAATGAGATATCCCTTGCAAGGAGCGCACAATGAAGCTACCCGTTACCGAATCAGGTATTTTAATCCCGAAAGAATGGTTAGAAGGTGTGCAAGAAGTAGCGGTTTCTAGAGAAGGCGATCGCATTGTTTTAATTCCAATTATCGCATCCTCAAATTATCGCCCCAGAACTCGTGCAGAAATTGATGCAGATCTAGCAGAAATGGCAAACGATCCAGAATACCTAGCAGAAGCGCGTCAAATTGAAGCAGAATTCTCGATCGCGCAGTGGGAAGCATTTCAGCAGGCAGAATCAGAAGAATGAGACGAGGAGAAATTTATGATGCTCGTCTTGATCCAACCGAAGGATCAGAACAAGCAGGCATTCGTCCAGTTATTATTGTGAGTCGCAATGCTATCAATGCATCCAGTGGTGACATTCTAGCCATTCCCTGCACTACTTATCGAGAAGGTCGTCGAATTTATGTCACACAGGTTTTGATCCAAGCCCCAGAAGGAGGATTTACTCGGAAGTCGATCGCATAGGAGATCAAGTTCGAGTCCTTTCCAAATCTCGATTGCTGCGCTTACGAGGAACGCTCTCTGAAGAGGTGATGACTCAAGTGGATCAGGCATTATTGATTGCATTTGACCTTCCAGGACAATCAGAAGACATTACAGAATAAAGCAACATGAACGAAAGCCCGAATAATTCAGTAAAAGTCTTGCAGTTTGAGATCGCTCATCTCGGCGGAACCGCATCCATCCGAGGCATGGTCGATGCTACGCGCGAAGTCTGCAACCAGTGGAAGTAATGATGGAGCGTTTAAGCAAGCTAAAATACAAACACTTTTCGAGGTGAATCATGATTGAAATCACGATTGAGGAAATCTCAGAAGATCTGTCTGCCTATCTACAGCGCGTTCAGGCGGGAGAAAGCTTTGTCGTGTTGCAAGCAGGAACACCCGTTGCCCAAGTTGTACCACCGCAGCCGGAAGTGAGATCGGATCGGGGAAAAGATTTTCTGGAATCTCTAGCCAAATTTCGAGAAGAGATGCTTGCTGAAGGGGTTGACCTTGACCCTGACGAGATTTTTAGGGATGTCAGAGATCGCACGCCTGCTCCTAAAAATCCGAGGTGGTAGACTTGCGCTTTCTACTTGACACCAACACGATCTCAGAACTGTTCAGGCTCCAGCCCAACTCATCCATTGCGACAAAATACGCACAAAATATCGATGACATTGCGATCGCATCTGTGACATGGCATGAGCTACTTTACGGCTTTCATCGTTTACCGACTTCTCGAAAAAAGAAGAATTGGGCTTTTTCTTGCGTCAAATCATCCGCCCCAACGTTTCAATCCTGGACTATAGTGAGGTTGAAGCAGAGTGGTTTGCAATTGAGCGGGCAAGGCTAGCTGGAACAGGACGAATGCCTTCGTATGCAGACGGACAAATTGCAGCAGTCGCCGCTGTTCACAATCTTATTCTCGTTACTAGAAATATTTCTGATTATTCTAATTTCTCAGGGTTAGCGATCGAGAACTGGTTTGAATGATTTTGCAGTGGTCGCTGGATGACACAAGACATTTTTTGCGATCGCAGTAGCCCCGATCAGGTTAACTTGGTTTGCTTAGCACTCATTCTACGTGATAATCAAAATGCCCGGTTTTGCAGCCACATCTTGGAGTGTTTGACATGGTTTCTAAATGGTGGATCGCGCTGGTCGGAGTGACGATTTTCTCAACGCAAGGGCTGCACCCTAGTCAAGTATCGGCTCGATCGTGCGCCAGTAATTGCCCGCCCCCTGTTCTGCAATTTACACCAGGGCAAAAGATTCGAGTACAGGTGATCAATCGATCGGAGAATCCCGTCCAGATCGAGAAAGTGTTTGGCACCGATCCTGCACTGATTAATCAGGGACAACAGATCGAATTTGCGCGAGGCGGCAGTAGCGAACCCAATCTGTCAGTCGTTTTTTGGGATGTGACTTCTCTGGCGCTAAAATCCCGTGTCTCAAAACCCAAACCCGATCTTCTATTGATCGAATTGAAATCCGAAAAACGATATCCGCCAGGCGATCGCTCCGTCTACATTCGCAACGATGGACGAGTTGAAGTGTTTTGAATCTCCCAACTCTCTTGTAAGATGAGCTAATCTTTTTGAGCGATCGCCTGTGTTAGAGTTGCCGACTTCCCAATCGATACGCACCAAAATTCCTGATCAACGCTGGAATATTTTTCCGGCTCAGGTCGAACAAGCCAAACAGCTTGCACAAAGGACAAGTCTTTCTCCTTTATTGGCGCAAGTCTTGCTCAATCGCGGGCTTTCGACCCCCGAAGAGATTCAAGGATTTATCGACCCTGACAAGCTGGATTTGCCTTCGCCGATGGAGGACTTTCCAGATTTGCCGATCAGTCTAGAACTGCTAATCAATGCCATTAATCAAAACCAGCGAATTGCAATCTGTGGAGACTACGACGCAGACGGCATGACGAGTACGGCTCTGTTGCTGCGATCGCTGCGTTTTTTGGGTGCCAGAGTCGATTACGCGATTCCCAGCCGCATGAATGAAGGCTACGGCATCAATGAGCGCATTGTCGAAGACTTTCACGAAGATGGCGTGTCGGTGATTCTCACGGTCGATAACGGAATTGCCGCCCACAAGCCGATCGCCAGAGCCAGAGAACTCGGTCTTGTGATTATCGTGACGGATCACCATGATCTGCCGCCGACTCTTCCCGATGCCAATGCGATTCTCAATCCCAAGTTAATTGATGAAGCGTCGCCCTATCGCACGATGGCAGGGGTGGGAGTCGCTTATATTTTGGCGCTGTCGTTGGCCAAAAGTTTTGGTAAAGCGAGAGAACTGCGGGACGTGTTGTTAGAGCTTTTTACGCTGGGCACGATCGCTGACCTCGCCCCGCTCACCGGAGTCAATCGTCGCTGGGTGAAACGTGGCTTACAACTGTTGCCCAAATCCAGGCTAGAAGGCGTTCAGGCGCTGATCCAGGTGGCGGGCTTGAGCGGGGGAAAAAATCTCAAACCAGAAGCGATCGGGTTCCGCTTGGGGCCTCGGATCAATGCAGTAGGACGATTGGCAGATCCCCAAATTGTGATTGAGTTGTTGATCACCGATGATCCTGGAGTCGCCTTAGAGCAGGCAATGAAATGCGAACAGATCAATCAACAGCGTCAGCAACTCTGCGAACAAATTGAACGAGACGCCATTGAAGCTTACGAACAAGGATCAGTGAATGCGAAGGACGATCGCGTGATGTTGCTGGTACAACCGGATTGGCATCATGGTGTGATTGGCATTGTCGCATCTCGATTAGTCGAACGATACGGCGTTCCGGTATTCATCGGCACATACGAAGATGAATTGAAACAACACATTCGCGGATCGGCGCGGAGTATTCCAGAGTTTCATGTGTTTGAAGCGTTGGAATGCTGTAAAGATCTGATGCTTAAATGTGGTGGACACAAGGCGGCAGGCGGATTTTCGTTTGAGGCAAATCAATTAGAAGCCATTCGATCGCGCCTTCGCACGTTTGCCCACAGTTCGCTCAAACCCGAACACCTCAAACCGCTGGTCACCGTCGATGCTCAAGCAAGTTTGAGTCAAATTGATCTGAGCTTTTATCAACAAATTGATGCCCTTCAGCCCTGCGGCATGGAAAATCCTGATCCGGTTTTTTGGACACCCAATGTCCGAATTAGCGACCAAAAACTGATCGGCAAAGGTCATCTAAAAATGATGGTGAGCCAGGAAGATTTGGATGCAGAAGTCTTGATGCCGAGTCAAAAGTTGACGGCGATCGCGTGGCGGTGGGGCGAATATTATCCCTTGCCAAAATATCTGGATATTGCCTATCGCGTCAGAACTAATGAATGGAATGATGAGGTTTCAGTTCAGCTAGAAGTGGTGGGCGTGCGGTTGCCCAGTGCAAAGTCGGCGGTTGAGTTTTCTTACAGTCAGCGTCATTACACCTGCACATTATTGGAGCGAGGCGACACCAAAGAGTTGAGAATTCGCAATTTCAAAGGTGAAATTCTCTCGATTCAAAAAGGGCAGCGCATCGGAACTCTGGGCAAAACACAGCAAGCCGCCAAACAAGTCGATGTGTCTCAACCGCAGTATTACCATCTGATCAAAGCCGCACTTCAAGCATTAGAAAGTCCCAAGGATTGATCTTCTACAGGCGATCGCACCATGACTAAAAGAACGCTAAATCGCTTGCTATGGGGAGATTTTACACTGGGACGACTGGCGCGATCGCTGCTCTTTATCTACCTGGCGCTGGGCATCTTTGCTTACTTTTTCTCAGAACGTCTAATTTTTCAACCTCAGCCCACCAGCTATCAAGACAGTCCCGACATTCTCAAGCTAGAAACGCCCGATCGCATCCAGCTTTCGGCCCTTCATCTGCCCAACCCCAGGGCAACTTACACACTGCTCTACAGTCACGGTAACGCCGAGGATCTGGGTGACATTCGCCCCACTTTAGAAGACCTTCGTACGGTTGGATTTTCGGTGTTTGCCTATGATTATCGGGGCTACGGGACGAGTCAGGGCAAACCTTCAGAGCAAAAATCCTATCGCGATATTGAAACGGCTTACTCTTATCTGACGACAAAACTGGGCGTGAGGAGCGATCGCATCATTGCCTTTGGGCGATCAGTGGGCAACGGGCCGACCATCCATCTCGCGACCCAAAAGTCGATCGCCGCACTGATCATCGAAAGTGGATTCACTAGTGCATTTCGCGTCGTGTTGCCGATTCCGATTTTTCCGTTTGACAAATTCCCCAATCGCGATCGTCTCAAACTAGTGCGCTGTCCCGTTTTGGTGATTCACGGTGAGAACGATCAGGTCATTCCTTTTTGGCATGGTCAGGCTCTTTACGATGCAGCCAATCAACCCAAACAATTTTTTGCGGTCTCAGGAGCCGATCACAATGATGTGGCAGAAGTCGCGGGCGAATCCTACTCCAAAGCGCTGCAAAATTTCGTCACTCTGATTCAAAAGAGACCTGAGACAGAAGACTAGAAGCCTGCTGAGTCCAAAATCCAAAAAGACACGAAAAAGCCCGATCGTAATAACCGGGCTGTAGAGCTACTCTCTCTTAAAACTAAAAACTTATTGCTAACCTGTCTGAAACACTCATCAGGCTGTAGATATGACTGAAATCTCTTTAGAGATCACCTTTAGAGATCACCGCCACGAAACGCCAACACAAAAATCACGACTGGCCCCGCAATTACAATCGCCGCTAACAAACTCAACTGAGCGATCGCCTCAAAGTTGATGTTACTTAAAAACTCCATCTGCCCTCCCAACAAGCCTGATAACGTCTAATTGAATCCTGCAATAGTTGATATTCTATCGGTCGATCGTATCCTTTTTAAGGAAATTTACAGAACTTAAAGAAACTCAAACGATGAGCAAAATGATTCTTTATGACAGCCAATCAAGGTGCGATCTCGCTTCCAATGATGGTTAATCGTTCTTCAAAGGCTCTAACCTATTGCGATACTTCGCGCCACGTCCGCGCCTATCAACCGTGCCAGCGTTGCCGAAGCTTCAGCCAATTCTAGGGCTAAACTCGCTCGGCGCTCAGTTCGTTGTTCTTGCCAGAGCTGCCTTGTTAAGGCTGTTATTCTGTCTCTATAAGCTTCTGAAGATCTGCCTACTTGAGAAACTTGATTGTGAAATTGTGGGGGAAGTCCTAAAGCAGCAGCGGCTTCTACCTCTTTCATTGCCAATATTGCGGTTGCTTCAGCTAGTTGAAGCGTGCTGTTCATCAACCAGATAGCGCTCTCTTGATGCCAATCATGTTCTAAAAACTTGGTTAAGCTAACCACCCGGACTTGGCAAGCTCGTAAAGAGCGAGGATCACCAACCTGGATTGACTGATTATTCATTCACTCTAAACTCCCTTAATTCAACCCTCAAAAGCTGCCGTTCTGGTTCGCTGTAGATAAATCTTACGCCTATTACAGCAGTTTGTGGCTCAATCTGAACAGGTTGTTGAGCCTGAGTAGGATTCACTAACGGATGCCTTGCCATCACCTGATATCTGCCAATGGGTAAATTGAAGAAGAGGACTTCTGCCAGGAATAAATCAACAGGTTGAATGTGCAGGAGAATCTCATCTTGAAGCAAAAAGACCGTGAGTAATTCTCCTTCAATAGAGGACATAGCAACATCATCTTGATTGCGAATCACCACGTACAGATCCGGCATTAGTCTTTTCAGAGTCTTTTATCGTAGCAAGGCATCTCAATTTACCCGAATTGCGAAATGATTGAGCGATCGCACTGTGAAAGAATAGGGAAACAAGATCGCCCCTCAGCAGCCAAGAGATGTAGAGCGCTCAATGACCAACAATGAGAAAGCGATCGCGCCTTTATGTTTCAATAGGTGTGGAGCGATCGCCCAGTCAAGATTGGGAGAGCGATCGTCGTTCATTACATAAAAACCATCTCAATGACAAAGACGATCGTTGTTTCTGTTACGCTTGGAATAATCTCTCTAACCTTCTATGGCAACGCTTGATCCAAATGCTGTGGTTGCAAAAGCAAAGCTGACGGAGTATCTATTGGTTCCATTAGCTAAGGATGATAAGTCACAGTTTTTAGCTCAAGCTGGCTATACCATCAAGAACTAGCAACAGCTTGAACGAGATTTGAGAGAGCAGATTCTTTCACTGGAAGCAATACCAACCGTTCAAACTCGATATGGACAGAAGTATGCAATTACTGGAGAGTTGAGTAGCCATAATGGGGTTACGATTCGAGTTAAAACAATCTGGATTGATACAGGTGAAGTGACTCAATTTGTGACGTTGTTCCCGGCATAGGAGGTTCGGTATGAAATTTCAATTTTTTTCTCAGGTTGCTTTGCGGGAAGATATTCCTGCACTGAGTTTGATGAAGGGGAGTATTGGAACGATCGTGGAATGCTATTCAGACTCAGATAAACAAGAAAATGGATACAGTTTGGAAGGTTTAATTCCTCAAGATACGGTTGAGGTTTCTGAGTCTCAAATTGAAGCGATCACATCCTCGATTTCAACCGTTCGTGCCGCGAAATAAACCGCGATCGCTCAATTCAACAATGAAAAACGATCGTGCCTTGGTGTTTCAAAAGGTGTGGAGCGATCGCTAATACACATCATCATGGTCACCAAGATTTAGCAACAAAATTCCATCTTCCTCGCTTTCTCCTGGGTTTGCTACAAACTCAAAGAGGATGCGATAGCTATAGTCGATCGAGCAAGCCCAAATTCCAGCAAACTCACCCGACAGCTTATGAGTTTTTAATGTGGGATGGAAGGGATCGTCAGCAAGTTGTTCCAGGGTTTCTTCAATCATGGGGCGCAGTTGAGGATTTTGGCGCACCATACGCTTAAACGCACGTAGAGATTTTGGGGATTGTAAAATAAATTGTGTCAAAGGTCAGAAGTTGAGATCTAATGAACTA
>NZ_JBJPHT010000020.1:0-105632 GCF_052939475.1 Phormidesmis sp. 146-20 | reverse complement strand
TTCCCAACTCGCTCTCTGAGTATTCCTACTCATCACATAACTGGGATGCACCCCGCTTAATCGCTATAATCCTCTCAATCGTTTTTCTGCCTGACTCACCCATTTTTTGTTGCGTCTGTAGTGATAAATCGGTGAGGCTTTGACCTTTGCAATCATCGTTTCTAGACACTCGCGGGCTGCTTGAGAATCACCTTGTTGGATCAAAAGATTTGCCAGCAAAACAGAAGATTCGGGATGGCTCCAGTATTTGATGTCTTGAGTGAGATGGATTTTGGCAGCGTCCCAATCTTGCAACTCAAACAAAGCTTTGCCGTAAAGGAGCGAAGCCTCGCCACATTTGTAGTCACGATCGAGGCTCAACAGCGTTTCTAAATGACCTTTTGCCGACTCAAACTGCTGCTTTTTGACCTCCACAAAGGCCATTCCCCAAAGCGCATGAGGATTTTTTGGCTCTTTTTCTAAAGCTTGTTGATACGCCTCTGCCGCTTTGTCAAACGTACCCATCTCAGAGAGAACATTTCCCAGCGTCACGTACTGATGCGCTTTGCCAATATTTTTAACGCCTGCTTCTGCGTTCCAGAGTTCTTGGCTGTGCGTCCAGCGTTTGAAATAGTTGGGGATGGGCAGATTGGCGCGAGGCAGCCAGCAGGCAAAAAAGTAGATCACCGCTCCCATGACGTTGAGAAACAGCAAGATCCAGAGCCAGGTTTGGCGATCGTTCTCGTTTCGCACACAGTCAAAAATCATCAGCATCCAGAACGCACTGGGCAACAGTACCCACAGTCCCAGCGATGCTAGCAAGCCCTCTAATATAAAGCCTCTTGGGTAGTTTGTTCCAGTTGATGCACATCTTTCTGGATAGGTTCTTTTGATAAAGTTCCCAGACTCGCCAAAGAAGACTTCAGGGGGTTTCGAGTCAAAGCTCAAGCGTCAAGAATTAGCGCGAAGCTCATCCAATTTGTCTCTGACGGCTTGGATGTCTTGCCACATCAACCACTTGGGACTGCCCTGATCGCGCGACTGATTTCTCAACAGATACGCCGGGTGAAATATTGGCATGTAGAGGCGATCGTCTCGCTCCACCCACTGGCCGCGCACTTTGGTAATGCCTTGCTTGATGCCGACGAGCGTTTTCATGGCCGTCGCCCCAGTCAGCAAAATGATTTTGGGGTCAACCATGCGAATCTGCTCCAACAGATAGCCTTTACAAGCTTCTGCCTCATCGGTTGCGGGGGTGCGGTTTTCGGGCGGACGGCATTTGACCACATTGCAGATAAAGACATCTTCTTCGATCGTCAGCTTTACAGCCGCCAAAATTTTCTCCAACAGTTGCCCCGACTTGCCCACAAACGGCAGCCCGGTTTCATCCTCGTTTTGCCCCGGCCCTTCGCCCACGACCATGATCGGTGCTTTGGGATTACCTCGCCCGATTACGGCATGAGTCCGATTGGCTCCGAGGTCACAGCGATGACATTGGTTACAGTGCTGGCTCATCTGCTCCATTGATTCATAAGTGCCGATCGGAATCGGAATCTTGGCACTCGTCGGAATCAAACTCGGATCAAAATCCTTCGGCACTTTGGGGGCGGCAGGTTCTGCGCTAGGTGCAAGGTCAAATAAGCTAAATTGTTCTTCGTTCACCGTGAGTTGGCAGACAGGAGTTTAACTTATAAATTCTAGGGCGAATTGTGAGGGATGAGGGCGATCGAGAGAAAGAGTTTTGCGTTTTTAAGGTTTACCATTGTGTCGCAAGGCGAAACGCCCGTCTTTATCGGTGCATCAAACTTTTAGAATTTTGCCATCATAGGGGAAAGCCAATGCCCTCGGCTGGAGGAGGCGATGTCCCTATCGCAATTGTTTTCAGGATCAAACACGCTGTTTGTCGATCGCGCTCAAGCCGGAGAAAAGCTGGCTCAAGCCGTTTTGTCAGCCGCTCAGGGTTTGGATGCCAGATTCGTCGTCTATGCGCTGCCGCGTGGCGGGTTGCCCGTTGCTGAACCTGTGGCGCGATCGTTGAACTGCCCGCTGGATGTAATTGTCGCCAAGAAAATGACGCGCCCTGAGAATCCGGAGTTAGCGATCGGAGCCGTCACCGCTGATGGACAGGTTCTCTTACCAAAATCGCGATCGTCTGGGGAGGCTTCTCAAGAATGGGAACAAGCCCGCCAACGAGCGCAGAAAAAGGCCCAGCAGCAACTCGCTCAATTTGTCGATCGTCCCGATATCGACCCAGAAGGCGCGATCGCGCTAATTGTCGATGATGGCATCGCGACCGGAATGACGATGGCCGTTGCGGTCAAAGCTTTACGGACTCGCAATCCTGCCCAAATTTGGATCTGTGCGCCTGTGGCTCCAATTGAGTTGGTGAGCGCTTTACAGCAGGGGTGCGATCGCTTAATTGTTTTGGCAACGCCCGATCGCTTTCAGAGTGTCAGCCGTTTTTATCAAGTCTTTGCTCAAGTAGAGATGCAGGAAGCACTGGATTGTCTAAAACAGTTTTATCAGTCAAAGCTTCATCCGTCAGAGCCATCCACACTAGATAAAAAACAAATGGCTGATGACCAATAATTGCAAGCAAAATTGATAGACTAATGCGGGGCGTTTGGGAGTAAAAGATGAGGCACTGGCGGCAGTTTTGGCACAATTTAAGTTTTTTGGGTCAATACAACCCACCTCAGATTGTAGAAGCGGTGATGTTGATGTTGGCAGCGCTGCTGGTGTTGATCTGGGCGAGCGAACGGGCAATGCCCTACTTGCTGTTGAGTTGGATCTATACAGTGGGAGCCTGTGCGCTGATTGTCGTGCGCGAAACGGTGATTCCTTCTGCCCACGCAAAACTCAACCGGACGATCGCAACCATCACGGTGTTTTTGGTCAGTCCGCTCTTGTTTTTGCTTTATCAGACTTGACGACTCAAAATCTGGCAGTAAGCGTGGATCATCTGGTCAGCGATCGCGCCCCAACTGTAATATTTTTCAGCGTATTCTTGAGCGCATTTGCCTCGACGCTGTTGTTCGGCACGATCGCTTAAGGCAGTTCTCAAGGTACTCGTCAACGCTTCAATATCACAGGAAGTGACCCATCCCGCCTGAGCCTGCTGCACGTCTTGCCAAATGTGAACTTGATCAGAAATCACGACAGGCGTTGCGGCGGCCATGGATTCGGCGACGGCGATGCCAAAATTTTCGTAATAAGAAGGCAACACAAACAGATCGGCGGCTTGCAATAGCGCAGTTTTTTCGCTTCCAGAGACAAATCCGGTGAGGGTGGTACGATCGCCCAAATTTGACTGTTGAATTTGATCACGAATCGCTGCCTCAAATTCTGGATCTTGAGGATTTGCCCCTGCCAATACAAACTGAAAGTCTTGCTCTGTTGCTAATTTTTCTAAAGCAGGAATCAGCAAATCCAACCCTTTTTTGGGATCGATGCGAGACATGAAGAGTAGTAAGGGGCGATCGCCTGGAATGCCAAACTTTTCCTTGATGTCGATCGGCTGATTCATCGCTGGCAGCGTCACCCCTAACGGAATCACCAGATCTTGAGTCAACGTGCCAAAGCGATCGGAAATCTTAGCTTCTTGATCACTGGTGAAATGAACGGCGGCCGCCCCCGCTAAATTAGGCCGTTCTAACAAGGTGGCGTAGAGGGTTTTAAGCTGACGTTTTTTCTGTAAATCAGCCGGGTCAAGCGTACCCAACGGACGCAAAATGTAGGGGAGATGCTGCGATCGAGCCACCCGCGCCGCCATTGAACTCACCGGAGAAAACAAAGCGTGAATATGCGCCAAATCGTACTCATGGCTGTGGTTTGCCAACCAGCGCAGCAAATTTAACGAGAATTTGTACCGCCGAAATGGAGAACACCGAAAATAGTAAACCTCATAGCCGTTTTGCTCAACAGGCGTTTCGAGCGGCACATCTAAAGGAGGCTGACCGCGATCGCCATTAGAATCCGTGGTCAGAATGGTGACTTTAATTCCCTGGCTGGCCAGTGCAGTTGACAGTCCCATCACCATTTGACTGGGGCCACCGTAAATTAGAGAAATTGAAGGGACAATTTGAAGGATTCGCATGGGAATTAAAGGCAAACATTCTTTTGGGGGAGTTGGCCCAACTAGCGCAATTGAGTATCCAAGCGTCTCGCTGCAACTAGCTGTAAACGACCTAAACGATAGAATTCCCCAATCTTTTGTTTCAGTTTGAGGATTACTTTTTGGAATAAAGAACGTTGAGGATATTTCAACACGTTCTGTCGCTCAAAATAGACCGCCATCTTCTTTGGATCAGACTGTCCTTTCTTGATTCTGACTCCTTCCGTTCTATCCATGAAGAAGTGAATGCCATCCATCTCTCCCCATCGGGCAGTCATTCCTGCTTTGGCCGCGGCTAGACCGATCGCATTGCCTTCACCATCGTAAATACCATTTAGCTCAAAGTAGTGAGCCAATCGATCCCACCAATCGAGAAAATCCGCCTCTTTGCCAGAGTCTTTAGTAATACAGATCAAATACTCGTAGATAAACTTCGTGGCTGGATCATTCAAGCTCAACTCCAACTTTTGGGCTACTGCCTGAGTGACCTTAAATTCTTTAACAAATTTTGCGGTTGCAGTTCCTGTCTCAATCTGAGCATATCTTTTAGCCATCGTTTCACAGCTTCTAGCGGTAAGTCCTGGAGTTTTGATCCAGTCCATTTCTAGCGGCAGCGGCTCTAAGATTCGCATGTCTGCATCGATAAAAATGCAGGTCTCAAAGAGGCTCAGTCCTTTAGCGATCGCAAACCTTTTATCGTGGTAACACTTGACTCCTTGCTGTTGATGATGAAACGCTAAAACATTTTTTTGATGACTAAAAGCCTTGGGCTGGTCTGTCAAAATAATGAAACGAATGGCTGGGGCGTACTTTTCAAGGTCTTTGGCAAGTTCGATCGCAAGATCTCGGTAGGGCTTGCTGATTGCTAGGGAGCAAAAACAAAAATTTGAAGATTCTACCATCTGATTTCCTAGACGAATGGGGGATTCAAGCGTCCGCTTGTTTCTTTTTTCAGTCTGGGTGCTAGATATTCCGGTAGAAGTTGAGAAGTTCTTTGGCGAGAGCGTGGTTGGTGTAGTGGGCGATCGCTCGTTCATATCCGCGTTGTCCGAGTGCTTGGGCGAGATCGGGCTGATCCATCAGTTGCGATAGGCGATCGCTCAACTCGTCTACATCACCCTCCGGAAAGACCAAGCCAGCCTGACCAATCACATTAGGGATTTCACCAGAGTCAGAGCCAATTACGGGAATCTGACAAGCCATCGCTTCGATCAAGACATGCCCAAATTGCTCTTTCCAGCCCGCCGAGGTCAGTGTTTTAAACTGATAGGTGGTTTCAGACGGCAAGACCAGCGTGTTCATCAAGTTGATGTAGCGATACACGTCGGCATGGGGCACGCTCTCAACCCAGATTAAGCGATCGCTCAGTCCCAACTCTGTAGCCTGTTGGAGCAGCGTTTCTTTGAGTGGCCCGCGTCCCAAGAGCAGCCATTTCCAGGGACGATTGCTCAATTTTGCGAGAGACTTGGCCAGGGTCAACAATCCTTTTTCTTGGACAAAGCGCCCCACAAATCCGACGACAAAATCTTGGGGAGAAATTCCCAGTTGGGCGGCGAGGTTGGGTTGAGGTTGGGGGCGAAACAGGCTGTCGTCTACTCCCAATTGCGGCATGATTTTCATCGGGCCTGCGTAGGCGCGATCGCGCAAAATTTTCTCACCGTCCACGTTTCCGACCACGATGCCGTCGGTGTGTCGCAAGTTGTAAGCTTCTAGCAGCGAGACAGGAAACTTCAAGCTGTAGGGCAGATTCCACCAGGTAAAAAATACGTTCTTGGCCTTGAGTCCCAGCAATCGATTTAGCGTGATCATCTGGGCATACGCCAGCGATTTAGCACCCTGCTCAACTTGAATGATGTCGGGTCGAAACGATCGCATCAAAGCAATCAAATCCGCGCCAAAGGTGAGCATTCCCTGATTGTTTTGGCTGAAATTGGAGACAGGCACGACTCGAAAGGAACCTGCTTGCCGAGGTTGGGTTTCGACGACCTCTTTCATCACGCCGCCCGGTTTCCAGCGTTTGGGCACGACGATCGTCACCTCAATTTCTGGCTCCAAGTTGGCAAGAACTCGCAGCTTTTCACAGTTCAAATCCACAATATAGGAATGGCTGGCAACGAGAATCTTCATAGCGTAGCCCCCGCTTCATGAGTTAAAACTGGCGAAGTTTCTTGGGACTTGCGGCTATAGATTTGACCGTCATCCCAGAGCGATCGCACCACCGTTTTCAATGCCTGCAAAAATCCCAAACTGTAGAATCCAAATCGCGTGATGATCTTGATCGGCGAACCGCTTTTGTGACAGGGCGGACGACCCAACACATGACAGTCAAATAGTCGCAAAAAGAAGCGCGAAGCCTGCCAAAAGGTGAGGTTTTTGAACCCCATCAAAAAGTGATTGTGATAAAAAGTGAGTTGATATTTGAGCGATCGCGTGGTGATATCGTGACAGCCGCCCGTCTCTTCACCCAAATGGATCAGATGCGCGTCGGGGTCGTACCAGATCATCAGTCCCGTTTTGCGAATTCGCAGACAAAAGTCAGATTCTTCGCGCACCGCACTGCCCTGAAATCGCTCGTCAAACAGAATGCCATGTTTCTCAAAGATTTCTCTGCGAAACGACATATTGCAACCTCTGGCACTGAGTACCCGTTGAGGCTTGACCGTATGCACCAAATTGATGTGATACCAGGCGATTCCAGCATCCATCGCTTCAGGTGGCAGGTCTTGGATTTCTAGCCCTTCTTGGAAGTCGGCCAGCTTCATACGATCGAAGACTCGACCCGCTACGGCTCCAATGTCTGGGTTGTCATAGTTTTTGGCGTGCGCTGCTAAAAATCCAGGCTCCAGCAGTACGTCATCATCCAAAAACAGCAGAATGTCACCGTTTGCCCGCTTGACTGCATAGTTTCGCGCACCCGGCAGACTGGCCCAATCAACTTTAAAGAGACGAATTTTGCCCTCGCTGGCCAATCCATCTAGAAATGCCTGAGTTTCGGGCTGATGGGCTTGGGTTTGGTCAACGACGATCGTTTCAAAGTGAGGATAGTCTTGCTTTAAAACGTCGAGCAGCGTCGTTTGCAACGGTTCCTCGCGGCCGTAGGTAGGAATGATAACGGAGATGAAGGGGAGAGGCATGGAGGGATGAGGGATGAGGGATGAAACTAGTGGTTAGGGTTCCCTGCGATCGGGAGAGTGTTGAGAAGTTGATTGCACAATCAGGCCGTTTTGAGGTTTTTGGGACGCTGTTTTTTGGATTTTTTGGCGGCTATTGGAACTGGTTCTTGTTGATCAAGTTCAGGGAGTTTGAGGACAATTCCGGCAAAGAACCAGTAATAAACGGCAACCGGATCGACATCCAACGGATAGTAGTAGGTGTTGTAGCTGATGAAGAGAACGAACGTCCAAAAGGCAGCGCCGTAACCTCGTAAACTGCGATCGCGCACTGATCGATAAGCTTTGAAGGTGGCGATCGTCAGCGTCGTCACAACCGTTAGAAATAGAATCACCCCGATCGGCCCGATTTCAAATAGCAGCTTGGGATAGTACGTTTCGATTAGCGTCGTGTTTCCAAAGGTGCGGGCAGAATTGGTGGCGCGTCCGACTCCTTTGCCTAAAAAGCCTGGGCCATCGTTCACAAAGCCAAACTGCGACGCGATAAAGTCGGTGGGTGGGGCGGCGTTCCAACGGCTGACAGCGCTATCTAGTCGTTCTTGCACCAAAGCCGGGTTTGAGGCCATCACAAAGCTGAGAATCAACGCTAAACCAACCCCGATCGGAATAAATCGCTTTAAGTTGGCGACTTGTCCCGTTGTGATTAGCAAGATGATCGTGACGATCGGCACCAAAATCAGCGCAATTCTCTGACCCGACACAACGGACATCATGAGCGTCCCAGCCATCGCCGTTAGCCCTGCCCCTCGCCACAAAAAAGACGGGTCCATAAAAGCGACCGCAAAGCTAAAAAAGGCGCTAGAGATGAGAAACCAGCCCCATTGCCAGGGTGCGACAAACGTTCCGGGGAGGCGAATCACCCCCTGCTCAGGACTGTAGAGCAGCGAACCTCCGACAAAACAGCGGGCTTCTAGAGAAGCCTTAAACAGAGCTGCCCCTTCGCCGACCGTGCCCTGGCAGCGACCCGTTTGGAGGAACATGTACTGCACAAAAGCCAGTCCGCAGCAGATGATCACCAGAGCTACCATGATTCGCGTTAGCAGATACAGGTCTTGCTTTTTTCGCATCATGTAATAGGCACAGGGAATCAACGGCACATAGCCCAACAGCACTTTGAGTCCCAGCAGTCCCATAAAAAATGGTTTGTCGCCTCCCGTGTTTCCAGAAAGCTGCTGCGAACCGTTGACAAACAGCAACACCAGAATGCAATACGCCAGCAGCAAACTCAACGGAGTCCCCAGAGATTTGGGAATGACGATCGGCTGCTTGTGTCGTTTGCAATATTGAATGATCGCAATCAACGCTGGGATAAAAAACGCATCTTTAGCTAATTGAAATAAGGGACTGTTGCCCCCGATCGTGTAGGTGATCGTTCCGCTAAACGGCATGTAGATCAAAAAGCCATAAAGCGCTTGCCACGGATACTTAAAAGACAGCATCAAACAGAAGATCCCCGCCCCACCGCCGATCGCGCCTTTTGGCCCAGCGACGATCGCCATTAATAGACCTGCCACGATCGAGATCCCAGTTGTCATCGCGACAAAGTTGATCACTTCCTTGCGAGCCTGAGCAGCTTTGCGTTTTTGGGCGAGGCGTTCTTTGAGGCTCAAGACGGGAGCGTCGGTTTGAGAAGCTTTGCGTTTGGGCTTGGGCATAGGGTAGAAATCACGCAGGGCAAAAAGACAGAGGGGTAGATCGTTCCTTTAATCAAATAGCAAGCGACCCCTTGCGGGTAACTCGAAGAGATCGGCTTCTTCAAACTCCAACGCGCTGAGGTCATAGAAATCCGGTCACTTCTCAAAATTAAGCATCCCAATCGTAACTCAGAGAGTCTGTCGAGTTGGCTGCCGGAAAACTTGCAGAATTTACCTCGTTTTTATAGGTTGATAAACCTTTTGCCAGTACCTTTACGGATTTTTCTGCTTAAGTTTCCTACCAATAGAAGTTTGAAAGGCATCAACCAAGTTGCTAAGTCAGTGTTTCCCCTTGGGCATCCGGAATTTACTGAGATGAATGGGCAATAAATAAGTAACACGGGACGCAAGCCGATGACGTTTTGCCGCATACAGCGTGTTTTGCAACCCCGATCGCTCAAATTCCCTTCAAAAACCCAGACTCCAAGAGAGCGAATAATCGCAACACCAGGACACCTCCGCAAATCTCCCAACCATGCAGAGGCTCCACGGTTGTCAGAAATCGCTGCGTCCGATCGCTCGATCGAGGGGTTGACACGACATCACTAGATTCTGCACAGGGGAATGGTCTACTTCTGCTTAAATTGCGCTACCCCAAAGGCTTAATGCGATGGCACCTGGACTCGATTCACTGCTCCGTCCCCAAAAAGCACCGCTCACTCCTCTACAGACTCAACGCATAGAGTTTGTTTTAGGACTTGCCCTGGCGATCGGAATTCTCCTTAGACTACTCAATCTCAGCACACGAGAATTTTGGTATGACGAAGTTCTCTCACTGCTGCTCATTACCGGGCAAAAGATCCAATACGCAATGCCCCCAGATGTAGCAGTGCCGTTGAGTCAGTACACGGCCCTCTTGCGTTTGCCTTCAGAATCGAGTCTGGACGCGATCGCCAAAACCCTACAAGGACTGCTTCGAGGACTATACGCAGGAGAACCTCATCCGCCGTTATTTTTTTTAGTCCAACACGTATGGCTGCGGCTGTTTGGCAATGGGGAAGGGGCGATGCGGAGTTTGCCGGCCCTATGGAGCGTGGGCGCGATCGTGGCCGCTTTTGGATTGGGGCGCACTTTACTGGGCCGACGCGGCGGACTGTTGTTTGCAGCTCTTTTGGCCACTAATCCCTTCTATCTTTTTCACTCGTTAAATGTACGAATGTACACGCCACTGGCACTCTGGGTTATTTTGAGTACCTGGGCGCTTTTGAAACTGATGCCCGAAAAAGGTCAGGAAAACCAGCTAAATACTCCTCATAATCGGCGCTGGCAAATGATTTTGATTGGCTCGATCGCCGCTGGACTGATGACTTTTTACCTGTTTGCCTATTGGGTGACTGCGCTGGCGGGGCTGGTCTTACTCGTTGATCGTCGGCACTGGTGGCAACAGGGTTTGCGGCTAGGAATGGGCGTTTTGCTGACCGTGCCCTGGGCCCTCTGGGGAACGCTCAAACAGTTGAGGAGCGCAGATTTTGATCGGTTTAGCACCCTCAAAGCAGCCGGAAACCCTCTGTTGCTCCATGTTCAAGATGTCTTGCAGACTCTAGGCATTCACCTATTCACCGGAGATTGGGCCACAGCGCTACCGTTGGGTGCCGTTCAGACGATCGGGCTGGTTGGGCTGCTGATTTTAGTCTCGATCTGCATAAGCCTCTGGAAAGCGGACGATCGGCGCGTCTTGAAGGTGGCTGCTGTGATGGGAATGGGGCCGCTCTTACTGGCGCTTGGAGTAGACATCGCCGCTGGCAAGTTTACGCTTGGCTTTGGCTGGGGAAGGGCTTTGCTGTGCATTTTACCGGGGTGTCTGCTGCTAATAGCGTTGGGAATCGAGCGCAGTGGGCGGTGGCGAAACTGGCTCTCAACGGGTATCCTCCTGGTGTATTTGACGATCGATATCAGTGATCTCAGTGGGCGACCTCGGCAGGTTTTTCACCAGATTGCCGACCTTCTAAAACAAGATCCCACCGTCCCGACTCTGGTTGTCCTCAACTCTCAAGCCTGGGGACATGTCAACCGTTTAGCGTATTATGTCCCTGATCACCTTTCGGTTTCTCTGCTGGCTCAACCCTCAGCAACGCTTGCGACTGCTCTGGAAAAAACGCTGACTCTAAATAATTCTCCTTATCAACGAGTTCTCTGGTTAGAAAGCGGACGGCCGCTCTGGTCTCCACCCACGACGGATACAGAGCGGCAGCAAGTTGAGAAAATTTTGAGCGATCGATTTCAATTCATCCAGTCCAGCGACCTCTCCGGCACCATGAATTTAGATCGGTTTAGCCTTAAATTGTACAAGCGTGCTTCCTCTCCCCTCTTGAACCCATGACTTTAAATGTGTCTCGATCGCTGCTGCCTACTCCTACCGGATCGCTAGAAATCCCTGCTTTACCAGAAGTTGCTCAAACAGCCAGTCCCATTTATTTCTCACTGGTCGTCCCGACGTACAACGAGGGTAGAAACATTCAGCGCATTGTGAGCATTTTGACGGGCTTGCTCGATCAGGCTTTTCCCCAGGATTATGAGTTGATTGTGGTGGACGATGACAGCCCCGATCGCACCTGGGAAGTCGCCCAACAAATGCTGCCAGACTATCCCCAACTGCGTGTGATGCGTCGCCAAACCGAACGCGGACTCTCAACGGCCGTCATCCGAGGCTGGCAAGCCTCAACAGGACAAATCCTGGGCGTGATCGATGGAGATTTGCAGCATCCGCCCGAAGTGTTGCCTCAGCTTTTACAAAAGATTGCTCAAGGGGCCGACTTGGCCGTTGCGAGTCGTCATGTAGAAGGCGGCGGAACGAGCGATTGGGGGCTGATACGGCGGGTGTTGTCACGAGGCGCGCAACTGGTCGGACTGGTGATTTTGCCCAATGTGGTCGGGCGAGTGTCTGACCCCATGAGTGGCTATTTTATGGTGCGGCGATCGGCGATCGCTCACTACGTGATGAATCCGCTCGGCTATAAGATTTTGCTAGAAGTTTTGGGACGGGGGCAGGTGCGAGAGGTCGCAGAGGTCGGCTATGTGTTTCAAGAGCGCAAAGAAGGTGAAAGTAAGGTCACTTGGCGGCAGTATGTTGAATATTTGGGACATTTGCTAAAGCTGCGATCGAAAGGTCGGATTAGCCAGTTTACGGCAAAGTTTCCCGTCGATCGCTTTCTGCGGTTTGGACTGGTCGGGTTTAGTGGCGTTTTTGTCGATCTGGCGGCCTTTTACCTGCTGCGGGTGCAGTTTGGGTTACCGATCGCTCGCAGTACGATACTGTCGGCCGAAGTGGCTGTGATTAATAATTTTTTGTGGAATGATTTATGGACGTTTGGGGATATTTCTCAAAAACAACCAGGCACCTCTCAACGGTTAAAGCGGTTTTTGAAGTTTAATCTGGTCTGTCTGGCGGGGATCATTCTACAAGCGCTGCTGGTGAGTCTGCTGCATGATGCCTTCGGAGTGAATGAATTTGGGGCTAAACTATTGGCGATCGTCCTCGTCACCTTCTGGAATTTTTGGATCAATCTTAAATTAAGCTGGCGCGTGACCGACGTGAGAAACGGCAAGTAGGAAGGCAAGCGTTTAATCGGACTCACGGGTGCTTTTTGTTACCTATGTAGAAAATTCTCCTACCTGTTCCCTGGATAGCTGAGGCTGTACTATTTTCTCTAATCATAAAATTGAGCGCTTCGAGGAATAGAGTCATGTTTCAAAACCTTTGGTACTGGGTGACAGGCAGACCAGACAAACGAAATCTTTTGGCAGAAAAGCGCAAAGCTGCACAGCCGATGGGCATCAGAACTCAATCGATCGCCGAGCTTCTCAACGAGTGGGAAGAACAACTCGACCAAACCGACGCTCGATCATAACCAGTCTGGTTCAAAGTCCTCCAATTTTGGGGATTTAGGGGGCGAAAAGATGGACACTTCCCCACAGATTCATCCCTTCAATCAGCAACGCCCCAGTCTCTTCTCATTCTGAACGGCCCACCTCTTCACAGATCCGCTCAAACGCGCCTGCTGGATCGTCAGATGCCGTAATGGGGCGACCGATCACGAGATAGTTGGCTCCCGCTTGAAAGGCCGCGATCGGGGTCATCACTCGTTTTTGATCGCCTGTCTCAGCCCAAGTGGGTCGCACTCCCGGACACACCAACAAAAACTCATCGCCGCAGGTTTGTCTGAGTTGCGCCACCTCTTGAGGCGAGCAAACTGCCCCCGCTAACCCGCTTTCTTGAGCTAACAACGCCATCTCCAAAGCATATTCTGGCAACTCCAGCGGAACTTTTAGCTCAAAGGCCAGCGTGCGAGAAGAAATGCTGGTCAGCAGCGAAATGGCAATCAATTTGGGAGCAGGTAGACCCACCCGATCGGCGCTCATCTGCATGGCGGTTTGGGCTTGGGTTAACCCGGCTTTGCCACAGGTTGCATGAATGGTCAGCAAATCGACCCCAAATCGGGCAGCGGCGGCCGTAGCGCCTGCGATCGTATTGGGAATATCGTGAAACTTTAAATCCAAAAAGATCCGCTTCTGACGATCTTTTAACTCAGTCAGAATATCAGAACCACTACTGACAAACAGCTCTAGCCCTACCTTCCAAAATGTGACTTGGGGCAGCTTTTCAACGAGTGCGATCGCGTCCTCTAAAGAAGGCACATCGAGCGGCACAATGATGCGATCGGAAATCAAAGCCATTAGGAGACAAAACGCACAAATTTATTCTTACCAACCTGAAGAACTTTATCGATCAAGTCGTCAGGAGACTCAACCATACGATCGACTTCCCCCACTTTTTCACCCTCTAGCTTGACCGCTCCACCTTGAATTTGGCGACGCGCATCAGAACTGGTTTTACACAATCCGGTGACGCTTAATAGATAAAACAACTTTGCTGGAAACTGAACCGACGCTAACGAAAATTCGGGAACGGCAGCGATCGTCGTTTTGCCTCCTTGAATTAAACTCATGGCGGCTTGCTGTGCCCCCAAAGCAGCGTCTCTGCCGTGATATTGACTGACCACCTCTAGCGCAAGCAGTTTTTGGCGATCGCGCGGATTTTCGGGCAGCTTGTCTAACGGCAGGTCAGTGAGCAACTCAAAGTAACTGTTGATAATCGAATCGGGAATTTTTTCTAGCTTAGAATACATACCCAGTGCGTCTTCTGAGAGTCCGATGTAGTTGCCGATCGACTTCGACATTTTTTGAGCGCCATCCGTCCCCAACAAGATCGGCATCAACAAGCCAAACTGCGGAGTCTGCCCAAAATGACGCTGCAAATCGCGACCCACCGCCAAATTGAACTTTTGATCAGTGCCACCCAACTCCACATCGGCATTCAGCGCGACCGAATCGTACCCCTGCATCAACGGGTAAAGAAATTCATGCAAATAAATCGCCGTCCCCTGCTTATAGCGCTCCGCAAAGCCTTCTTTAGCCAACATTTGCCCAACCGTCATCGTCGCCAACAGTTCCAGCGTTTTGGGGAGGTCAAGCTGTGACAGCCACTCAGAGTTGTAACGGATCTCTAATCGGCCAGGCGTGTCAAAATCGAGAATCGGCCGCACCTGATTTAGGTATGTCTCTGCATTGGCAGCCACTTCCTCAGCCGTAAGTTGTCGCCGCACCTCTGATTTGCCCGTCGGATCACCAATGCGCGCCGTAAAGTCACCAATTACCACGATCGCCGTGTGCCCAGCGTCCTGAAAGGCTCGTAATTTTCGGAATACAATACTATGACCCAAATGAATGTCAGTGCCCGTCGGGTCAATGCCAAACTTCACGCGAAGGGGACGATCGCTTTTAGCGATACGCTGTACCAAATTTTCGTCAGGGCTACTTGAGTTGGGCTGATCAGGGAAAATTTCATAAGTGCCCCGACTGAGCCAGCTAAGATTCGACATACATTCTTGATCGACTGAGAGGAAACTGATGTCCCATTACACTAGACAGATCACACCAGGCCCATCTGCCAAAATTCACACGCTCTCTAGTCAGCCTACTATAATTGGTGCCATCATCGCTTTTTCTCTAGCCCACCCGCCATTTGTACTAAAGAAACTTCGCTCCATTTGGGTCAGTCTCCACTATCCTATCTAGAGCGATTTGAGTAAAAATCTACCCCTAGAAATTTTTTCTTATAGAATTTTCTGAATTACCTTCAACGATCGCCTGCCCCAACCGTCGCACCCTTAAGAAAGAGAGATTAACGTGGCATCCAATACGATTCGACAAAAACAAAAAAAAGAGTCCGGGTCTACCTTACACTTTGTCCAGACAGTGGGCAAAGTAACGGGTGGCACCGTTTTGGGAATCACCATGTTGGGCAGTGCGATCGTCGCGGGGGGTCTCGTCGGTCTGGCCATCAGTTTTCGCAATTTGCCGGATGTGCGAGTGCTGCGCGGCTACACGCCTAGCGAGACGACGCATATCTATGACATTAAGGGCAAAAATCTCGCCAGCATTCACGGCGAAGCCAATCGAGAAGTGGTGCCCTTGGATAGGATTTCGCCTCATTTAAAGCGGGCAGTGTTGGCGATCGAGGACAGCTATTTTTACTCACACCAAGGCGTGAATGCTCCGGCCGTCGCTCGTGCATTTACGGTCAACTTTAACCACGGACGCACGGTTGAAGGCGGCTCCACGGTGACCATGCAGTTGGTAAAAAACTTATTTCTCTCACCCAAACGCGCCTTTAGCCGCAAGATTGCCGAAGCTGTTTTAGCTTTGCGGTTAGAGCAGATCTTCAAGAAAGACCAGATTCTAGAGATGTACCTCAATCAGGTCTACTGGGGACACAATACTTATGGAGCGCAAACCGCCGCCGCCAGCTACTTTGGGAAGTCTGCTTCTCAGCTAAACCTCGCCGAATCGGCCATGATGGCGGGCTTGATTCAATCTCCGGAAGCCTTGAGTCCGTTTGTCGATCTCAAAGCAGCGACCCGTCGTCAGCATGATGTTTTGCGTCGCATGGTGGATCTGAAGTGGATCACGCCTCAAGAAGCCGACACCGCTCGAAAGTATCCGATCAAGCTGGGCAAAATCACCTCCTTTCAGACGAGTGCAATGCCCTACGTGACCGAAGCGGTGATTCAAGAGTTGACCAAAAAGTTTGGGCGAGATGCCGTTCTCAAAGGGGGAATGCGAATCCAAACGACGATCGACACCAAGCTTCAGCGCATGGGCGAAGATACGGCCAAACGTTGGATTCAGACCTTGAACTACGAAGGGGTCTATGCTGACCAGATGGCGATCGTCGCGGTTGATCCGAGAACCCACTTTATCAAAGCGATGGTGGGCGGTGTGGACTACAAAAAGAGTCAATATAACCGGGCGATGCAGGCCCTTCGTCAACCGGGGTCAGCCTTCAAACCGTTTGTTTACTATGCCGCTTTTGCGTCTGGAAGGTATGCGCCTGACTCGACGGTGTATGATTCTCCGGTCAGCTACCCCGATGGCTACGAAATGTATTCTCCACGCAACTATGATGGGACGTTTGCGGGAGCGATCACGATTCGTAGAGCGTTAGAAGTGTCGCGCAACATTCCCGCAGTTAAGCTGGGGCAAGAAGTTGGATTGAATAAAGTCGTCGAGGTCTTGAGAAGTATTGGGGTCAAAAGCCCGATCGACCCGGTGATTTCTCTACCGTTGGGGGCGGTGGATCTGACTCCTTTAGAGATGGCTGGCGCTTACGCCACATTTGCCAGCAATGGATGGTATTCAGAACCAACGCTAATTGTGCAGGTGACCGACAGCAGTGGTAACGTCTTGCTCGACAACACGCCAAAACCGAGACTGGTGCTTGATCCGTGGGCCTCTGCTGCGGTCAACGATGTCTTACAAGGGGTCGTGACGCGAGGCACTGCGACAGCGGCTCAGATCGGTCGTCCGGCAGCAGGCAAGACAGGCACGACTTCTTCTGAGCGTGACATTTGGTTTGTCGGCTATGTGCCTCAGCTTGCGACGGCCGTCTGGGTTGGAAACGACGACTACAAGCAGCTTGGATACGGGGCAACGGGCGGTCACTTTGTCGCCCCAATTTGGCGAGACTTTATGCAACAAGCCATGCAAGGAGAACCTATTGAGCGGTTCACGCCAACCTCTGAGTTCGATCGACCCTAGTAGAGAAAGGGATGGGGAATGAAACCGCTTTGATTTCTGTATTAGCGTGGTTTCTACAATAGAGGTTTTGGCTGAGGGCTATTTGTCAATTTCTGCTTTCATGCGCTCTAGCGTTCGGTTCATTTGGTCAAACATCTGCTGAGGCGTAATGCCATACTGACCAAGTTGAGTTTTGAGTTGTTCGACGGTCATCTGCGCCTGAAAGTCTTCGGATAGCTCAAAGCGCTTCATAAAAATTTTGTAGCGATCCATAATGGCTTCCATTTGTTCTATAAATAGAACTTTGCCATCGCGATCGAACTTCCCGTAGCTATTTCCAAGCTGCATCAAGGACTGATAATCTTCAAATAGCTTTTTGGCTTCATGTTGAACCAATTCAGAGTCAAAAATTCCCATCGCTGTAATTTAATAAATAGTCGATCAGTTGAGCAAAAAAGCGCTAAGTAGAACTGTGTAAGCAATCCCAATACAATTATCTTAGTGGAGCGATCGCTTCAGGTTAAGTAGTGTTTCCCCTACCCACATCTACCCGCGACCAAACAATCCAAAAAACCAGCCTTTTTTACTCTGCTTGTCAGGTTTCTTAGACTCGGTTTTTTTAGGTTCAGGTTTTTTAGATTCAGGTTTTTTAGATTCGGTTTTTTTAGATTCAGGTTTCTGTGAAGAACCATTTGTTGAAGAATTATGTTGAATGTCAAATCTAGCCGCAAAGTGTTTCGCGATCTGATCATCTGGGTTAAGTTGGAGCGCTCGTCGGAAGTGAGGTTTTGCCGCACTAGGTGTGATGTTTTGTCTCATGTAAGCCAGCCCAATCAGTGAGTGGTAATTACTTTTGTTTGGCTCCATTCTCAAAGCATCTTTTAGCTCTGCGATCGCTTTTGGCCAGGCATTTTTATTCATGTATTCCTGCGCCCGTTTGTAATGAAGATCGGCATAGTCTAACTGCGACCTAATGTTAGAAGAGTTGCTCGACGCTTGAGAATTTCTGACCTCAACGCTGTTGGTTGTGATTCCTGTTCGCTTCTCTCCGATGAAAATATTTTCACCGCCCATCTTTAGCTT
This sequence comes from Phormidesmis sp. 146-20, assembly GCF_052939475.1. NCBI lineage: Bacteria > Bacillati > Cyanobacteriota > Cyanophyceae > Leptolyngbyales > Leptolyngbyaceae > Phormidesmis > Phormidesmis sp. 146-20. The sequence goes on along the minus strand of NZ_JBJPHT010000020.1, from coordinate 87,516 downwards.
GAGGTAAGCCAGGTTTAATTCGTTAAGCTGCTGAGTGATATTTTGAAAATTTTCTAAGGGTTGATATTGACGCTCAGACAGATTGGCGATCGCTTGCTCATAAAAGATATCTGCTTCTTGAAGAGACTTACGAGACAACTCACGCGCCAATTCACTCTGAGGGGCAGGAGATTGATCTCTCACCATCTGCCGCACTTTGAGCCGCATCAAGGCCAGCGTTTCAGCCCGGCCCTTTTCCTGTCTAATTTTTTCGTAAGCAGGATTGACGAGCCGCCCAAACAGCCTTTCGATCAATTCACCCGTTTCTGGATCAGTTGCTACGCTAATATCAGGACGCAAGATTTTGGCAACACTTCGGTATCGTTTTGAGACACGGACATTTTCCGCTAAAACTGAGACCCCCAGTACTGCGAAGGGGTCTGACAAATACTTTAACCAGTCTTGCGAGAAGGGCATCGATCGTCTGTCCTTAAACTTCTATATAAAACCTGAACGGGCGTTAAAAAACAGTCACGCAGCGATCTAAATTGCTGAGGCCAAAAGTTACAAAGATTCTATGTCATCTACCAGATTAAATGGCTCTCAGCAGCAGTCCTTTGTTAGTTATAGTGAAACAGAGATTCGCCTTGCAACCCGACGAAGAGACGCGATTTCTAAGTAGTGTCTACTCATAAGTAGTGTCTACTCAAGGTTTAGACCTTTACTTAAGTGAATGGGCCCCTATGTAACGATCGCACTTCAGAGCCATCCTATCTTGTTGACCCGTGGGACGGCACTGCTGTAGGAGTCTATACTCTAATGTACTCGGTCAGTACGGGTAGAACAGGAGAATGAGCAGAAGTCTTGTAGCCCAAAAGACATATCTTCCGTTTTGGCTCTTAATCGTCTCATACGTTACTGTGTTTGTTTTAGAGCGTGACGCGACATGTTAAGCAAGCCAAGAAACCGAAAAACTGCTGCAATTCTTGCGCTGGGGAGTGCTATCCCGCTTCCTTTGCTGGGGATTTCGCTCCATTTAGCAGGGTTACACAAGTTTTACCTGGGGCAAAAGTGGTGGGGAGTGTTGTACGTGCTGTTAGCATTTACCCCCATTCCCGCAGTAGCCGGAGTGATCGAAGGCATTTGGTATCTAATTCAAGACCCCGATGAGTTTGACCAAAATTTTAATGAAGGGATGTTGCTCGAAGAGGCAGATCGATCTCTTCGAGTGACCCGCAAAGAGTCGCCCACTCCTTCTGAAAAAACCGGAAAAGTCAGCACGATCGCTCAGGACTTGAGAGAGTTGGATCAACTGCGGCAAGATGGGCTAATTTCAGAGTACGAATTTGAACAAAAGCGCCGAAAACTGCTCGATCGAATTCACTGATTTTCCTATTTTTCTTTTTGATGACCCTTTTTGACTGGTTCTCCAAACAATCTCGCGCTCAGTTGGGTTCTCAACTGCCAAACTCACTACGCTCACGTATTCTCAATGATCCGTTTTATCGGTTTCAATCGTTAGAAGAAATCCGTCTAGCCGCATCACTGGGCATTCAAATTGACGTTAATCAAGCCAGCGTTGACGATTGGTTAAGGATTCCAGGTCTATCGATTCATCAAGCTCGTATGTTGACCCAGTTGTCTGATTCTGGAGTCCAGTTCTTTTGTGTCGAAGATTTAGCCGCTGCCCTAGGACTCTCACTCCAACGCCTCAAACCCTTGGAGCCGATTCTCAGGTTTTGTTATTACGAATCTGAAAGCGTTTGTGTGATTCAACGAGTCAATTTGAATGCAGCATCCGTTGAAGACCTGACTGGCATTCCTGGAATGGGCAAAGTATTGGCAAGAGCGATCGTTCGCAATCGCGTCTCAAACGGAGCTTACAAAAACCTGGTTGAGCTTCAACAAAGACTATCTCTACCCAGCCAAACTGTTTCTACCCTGATGCACTATTTGAGCTTCTGATTTCTCAAACTTTGCCCAAGCGATCGAACGGATAAAATCGAATCCAGGCTCGACCGAGAATATATTCCTTGGGCAAAAAGCCCCACACATGAGAATCGTTACTATTGTTGCGGTTGTCGCCCATTACGAAAAATGAACCTTCTGGAACCTTTGCGGGAGACATCAAATATTTGGGAGCTTCGGCAATATAAGACTCTTGAAGCGGCTGATTGTTGATGTAGACTTTGCCGTTTTTGACCTCGATCGTTTCTCCTGGTGTGCCAATGATCCGCTTGATGAAAGCTTGATCCTTAGAGTATCCCTGTTCTTGTAGTTGAGGGGGTGGATCAAACACGACAATATCGCCAAAGTTGGGCAACCCAAAGCGGTAAGACATCTTCTCAACAACCAGACGATCGCCCACATGCAGCGTTGGCATCATCGAGTCAGAAGGAATAAATCGCGGCTCTGCCACATAAGCCCGGACAATCAGCGCCAAAATCAACGCCACAAGCAGAATCTGAAAGTTTTCCCACAAAGTTTTCCACGGGGAGACTTTTTCAGGAGATGAAGTCTTTGGCTCAGTCGTCGGATCGGAGGTCATGGGCAGGCTTATCAATAAATGTGGCTTTCGTCATTGTACGGTCAACTGCAAACCTTCACAGCGCAGAACCACTTTCAAGAACCATCTTCAAAGGTCACTTTTGGTAGAATGGTCAGCTTCAAAAATTTTCGCAATCAATTGAATGCGTCTGTAGCAAAATTACCTTAGACTCAACTCGACATCTATCTGTTTTTGTACAAGGAATCTGATTTCTATGCCACTGACGCTTGCAGAATTGAGAGACAACTTAGATGGTTTGGGCTATTACCTGGGGCCAAGAGGTCTATTTGGGATTGGCAACGAGAATCAATCTTGCGATCGCAACATTCTAGGCAACATTGACTGCTCAACAACCTCGCTGCGAGAGGTCAACCAGCTTGAAAGCTATACTCAGGCAGCCATCTTTCAGTTTCAGGCTGACAATCTCATGGCAGCAACGGGACAAAATGGGATTGACCTGCAAAACAAAGTTGAGGAATCTGTCAGAATTTTACAAAACAACCTCAAGATTGTTCTAGCGAATTCTCTGCCGATCACGGGGCGCTATCTGTTTCAAACGATCGCCGCCGTCAAGACCTATCAGCAGAATAGACGATTTCCAGTGACCGGGATTGCCAGCCGCCCCGTTCGCAAACAGCTAGATGACGATGCGAGAAAAATCATCGGCAGACCTCCCGGAGTTACCCCTTCGCCGACTCCGACTCCGACTCCGACCCCTACACCCACCCCTTCCAGCGAACTTGAAACTTTGAGAAAACTCAGAGCAGACTTGGCAACGCTAAAAGACTTGCACGCCAGGAGAACGCTAACAGATGAGGCCTTTATCACAGCCGTATATCGGCTTATTCCCTAGTTGAGACTTGAAAATCTTATGACGAGACCCCCCATCGACCGTCAACGAGAACATCAAGCAAACGAGCGTACCTTTTTGGCTTGGCTACGGACGGCGATCGCCCTCATCGGTTTCGGGTTTGCAATTGCCCGGTTTGGGTTATTTCTCCATCAGCTTCAACTGACGCTCACTCAGCAGCCAGACCAGCGAAATTCAATCTTTAACTCTGAAACGTTGGGCGTGGGGTTGGTGGCGTTTGGCATTCTGACGATCACGCTAGCAGCTTGGCGTTATAACCAGGTGTTTCAACAGATTGAGCGGGGTGATTATCGTCCGAGTCGGCTGCTGGTGTGGGTGATGACGGGGGCTGTGATCGTGTTTGGCACCTTGAGCCTTCCCCTGCTGTTGGTCAATAATAAGCCGATTTTGTCCACTCCGCCTCGATCAAAATAGCCTCTCTAGAAACAACGATCGCCTAACTCTAATCAGGAAGTTCAGCGATCGTTGATCTTTAGTTGATCTTTAAAGGTTCTAGCGACGATCGAGACTAGAGGTTAGGCGCTCGATCGCGCCAGTCAAGCGTTCTTGGGACACCAAAACGGGGTCAGCAGGCGCAGCCGCTTCCTCGACAGCCTCCTGACGCACAAACCTTCTCTTTGCTTTCTCAAAAGCCCGAATCATCAAGAAGATCACGAATGCAATGATGACAAAGTTCAGCACTGCTGCCAGGAACAAACCAATCTTAATTCCATCGCCGATGACGAAGTTCTCAATTTGATTGACCCCTGCTGCTTTCATTGCTGGGCCGATGAGTGCGGGTGTAATAATGTCTTTGACAAAAGATTCAACGATCTTGCCAAAAGCGCCCCCAATAATCACTGCAACAGCTAGGTCGATGACGTTGCCCTGCATCAAGAATTTTTGAAAGTCAGCCCAAAAACTGCTACGTGCCATATGTCAATCCGTTCCTTTCGTTTAGTGCAACCTGAGTCATTGGTTACATAATGCTTGGGTCGTATTATATTTTGCCAACTATTCAGATTATTTTAAGAATTGTTAAGTATCTAAGCTAGAAAAAGTTTTTGTGTAGATAGATTAAGTTGTAGTCAGCACAAAAAAGCGGCAGAAACTTAAAGTCTCCACCGCCCGCTAATTTCTAATTGTCAAGTTTAGCTACTCAGCCGCTTGAGGAAGCAACTCGCGCTTTTCACCTTGAACGACCTTCACGGTGCCTGTCTCATCCACATCAATGATCGCAACGTCACCGTCTTTGATCCGGGCTGAGAGGATTTCTTCTGCCAGCGAATCTTCGAGTAGACGCATGATTGCCCGACGAAGAGGACGTGCCCCATAGCTAGGGTTATAGCCTTCTTCTACCAGGCGATCCTTAAATCGCTCAGTACATTCCAGCGTGATTCCTTGCTCAGTCAAGCGTTTGAAGACATCGTTTAACATAATGTCTGCAATGCGCTTCACCTCTTCCTTCACCAACTGACGGAAGACGATGATCTCATCCAAACGGTTGAGAAACTCAGGACGGAAGTAGTTCTTCAATTCTTCGTTGACGAGCGATCGAATCCGGTTGTACTGGTTGTCTGCCTCGCTCTCCGAAGCGATATCGAAGCCCAGACCACCGCCACCCTTCTCAATGACCTTAGATCCAATGTTGGAGGTCATGATCAGCAGCGTGTTCTTAAAGTCCACTGTGCGACCCTTGGCATCGGTCAGGCGACCATCTTCCAGGATTTGCAGCAGCATGTTAAACACGTCGGGGTGCGCTTTCTCGATTTCGTCAAACAGTACGACGGTGTAAGGCCGACGACGAACGGCTTCGGTCAACTGACCGCCTTCGTTGTAGCCCACATAGCCAGGTGGCGACCCGATCAGCTTAGAAACGGTGTGCCGCTCCATAAACTCAGACATGTCCAGACGAATCATCGAGTCTTCAGACCCAAAGAAGTAAGTTGCTAAAGCCTTCGTAAGCTCTGTTTTACCTACCCCCGTCGGCCCAGAGAAGATGAAGCTGGCGATCGGTCGATTGGGATTCTTCAAGCCCACCCGCGCCCGACGGATTGCACGAGAAACAGCTCTCACTGCTTCGTCTTGACCAATCAGACGAGTATGCAGCGTATCTTCCATGTGCAGCAGTTTCTCAGACTCGGATTCGGTGAGTTTATTCACCGGAACGCCTGTCCAGGAAGCCACAATTTGAGCGATATCGTCTTCGCCCACCACAGGAGAGGCAGCCGAATCAGAATCGGCAGATTCAGCTTTCTTAGTTTGAGCGATCGCCCGGATTTCAGCTTTGATTTCCATTTCGCGATCGCGTAGTTCGCCAGCCCGATCAAAGTTTTGTGACCGTACCGCATCATCTTTGTCTTTGAGGACTTGGCGCAGTTCCCGATCCAGTTCCTTCGCAGCAGGAGGTAACTGAGAGTTAATCAGCCGGACACGGGAACCTGCTTCGTCTACTAAGTCAATCGCCTTGTCTGGCAGAAAGCGATCGGAGATGTAGCGGTCTGAAAGTTTGGCAGCCGCTTCCAGCGCTTCGTCCGAGATTCTCAGTTTGTGGTGCTGCTCATACCGTTCTCGCAGTCCACGTAGAATCTCGATTGTTTCGTCTACAGTCGGTTCTCCCACCATGACGGGCTGGAATCGTCGCTCTAGGGCAGCATCTCGCTCAATGTGTTTACGATATTCATCCAGCGTGGTCGCACCGATACACTGCAATTCACCCCGCGCCAAGGCTGGCTTGAGAATGTTGGCAGCATCGATCGCCCCTTCTGCGGCCCCTGCACCAATCAAAGTGTGAACTTCGTCGATAACCAAGATGACGTTTCCGGCAGAGCGGATTTCGTCCATGATCTTCTTCAGCCGTTCTTCAAACTCACCCCGATATTTGGTGCCTGCAACCAGGAGTCCAATATCTAATGTGACGACGCGCTTGTCTTCCAAAATGTCTGGAATGTCGTCGTTGGCGATGCGTTGAGCAAGTCCTTCAGCGATCGCCGTCTTACCAACCCCAGGTTCACCAATCAAGACAGGGTTGTTTTTCGTCCGGCGACCAAGGATTTGAATCACCCGTTCAATTTCTTTCTGCCGACCCACGACGGGGTCAAGCTTGCCATCAGCAGCCATCTGAGTCAGGTTTGCACCAAACTCGTCAAGCGTGGGTGTCTTGGTACGCCCTTGACCACCACCGGGGGACACTTCGGCTGTTTCGCCGAGCATCCGAATCACTTGCGTCCGCACTTTAGATAGGTCAACTCCCAGGTTTTCGAGTACCCTGGCTGCAACTCCTTCACCCTCCCGGATCAGACCCAGGAGCAGATGTTCAGTGCCGATGTAGTTGTGCCCCAGTTGGCGAGCTTCTTCAAGTGACAGTTCTAGTACCCGCTTGGCTCTCGGTGTAAATGGGATTTCCACCGCAACGAAACCAGAACCCCGACCGATGATTTTCTCAACTTCAATCCGAGCGTCTTTGAGGTTGACACCCATAGATTTCAGTACTTTGGCGGCGACGCCGGTCCCTTCTCCAATCAGACCCAGTAGGATCTGCTCTGTACCCACGAAGTTGTGACCCAGGCGGCGAGCTTCCTCCTGGGCTAGCATGATCACCTTAATGGCTTTTTCTGTGAAGCGTTCAAACATGGCGTATTTCCACTCACCTGCTGCGTTGCCGGTAAAACAGATTCTAACATAGCCGAAATCTCCGGTCGCTGGGTTTGAGCAACAGGTTAAGGTGACGATAACCGAACGCTATGATTCGCTTTCGTCAAAGGGTGAATTCTACCGCCAAGGGCAGATTGTCAACGAAGTCTTAAGAATCTGTCAAGAAAGATTTTTTTCTTGTAATAGTATCTAAATTGACCGTTATTGCCCAATTTGATCGCGTTAAACGATCGCTCACTTCAGTCGCCCATTTGCTCAACAAGTCAGAAAACTCAAGGGTTTGCAGTCCGCCCCGCCACAAAATCAACGCATCCTCACCAGTATCTTCGTAGTAACCTTTGCGTCGTCCGGCTACTTTGAAACCGAATTTTTGATAAAGGTCAATAGCTGATTGATTAGAAATTCTGACCTCCAGGGTTGATCGTTCCAATCCACGCTGATAAGCAGACTCTAGGAGGGCGAGCAGGAGGGTTTGACCTAAGCCTTGATGACGGTAATCGGGATGGACAGCGACGATCGTAATATGCGCCTCGTCTAGGATCGCCCAGAGACATCCGTACCCAATCAGTTTTTTGTCGGAGACCAGTGCGATGAGGTCGCTGTTTGGGCTGTCTAGTTCGCGCTGATAGCCTGCAATCGTCCAAAGTCCGCTAAAGCAAAGCTGGTCTAGCTCAAGTACGGCGGGCAACAGGGATTCGTCAATCAATTGTAGAGTAACGCAAGTCACAGACGATCGGATGCAGAGGTCGATTCTGATTGTACCGAAGCTTCTTTTGCCCTGTGGGGTGAGGGTGAAGTTAAACACACAGGCTCTGACTGTAGAATATATTAGGCCAGTGTTACTACTGAGGAAGAATATGAGCTTTGTGAACGGTCGATCGCAGATAGTCTTGCTGGCAGCTTTGATGGCGTTTCCTCTACATCCTGCGATCGGCGCTCCGCAAAACGTTAAAGAAACGTTGAGGAGAATCGAGCTTCCCAAGATTCAAACCGATTGCAAAACTGAGTCTCAATCGCGTAAGCCAATCTTGCTTTATGGCTTTGGAAACGACGTAGGATCTTCTGGCAGGAACCCGAACGACTTTGAGCAAGAACAGCAAACCAAACAGCGCATTTGGAAGTTAATTTATTCCAAGCAATGGGATGAGGCACGGGTTGAGATTCAGAAGCAGCCCAAACGGTTTCGGCTAGAGATGTTTCCTCAACTGCTGAGTGCGCTAGTTAGTGCTGATGAGTCCGATCGCGCTTCCCGTCTGGTGATTGCCCAATTTCCTCGACAGACGTATGAACGCGCACAAGGAGTCGGAACGATCGCCAAGGCATTGATTAGTCAGGATCAGTTGCCAAAAGCGATCGCAGTGTTAAAAACAGTTCCTCAAGACTCAGGATATCTCAGTAGCGCGACGACTCCGGCTGCGATCGCATTGGTAGAAACTGGTCAACTAGAAAAACTTAGAGAGGTAGCGGCACTCTTTCCGAGTCAGAATGCTCAAGCAAAAATCTGGCTGGCGATCGGTGAGCAGATTTCCTTTGAGCCACCGTTGGCCAAGCAAATTGCCACAATGATTGAAGATCGAAAGCTGCGATCGCAGACTCTACAAAAAATTGCGATGAAGTGGCTTTATGCTTCAGGTAAAGACGCGCTCAAAGGATGGATTGTGGCAAACGAGATTGAGGATTGTATGATTCGGTCTAAATACTTCTTAGAGATTGCCGATCTCATAGCTAACTCGCCATCAAACGACCACAGCCAAGAAAAAGGTGAAACGTTAAACCAGGTTGAAACGCTGCTGAACGCGATCGACGAAGCGAAACTGGGCGATCGCAGAGCATTGGCACAGCTTCGATTGTCACTGGCGCAATTTAATTTTCGGGCTGGGCGCACGGCTCAAGCGACAAAACTACTTCAGCAGGTGACGCAGGATCAAAAGCGGTTTCAGTTCTATGCTGATCGGGCTGAAGTCTTGCTGGAAGTGGCTCAACAGTACCAGAAGTTTCAGAAGGTGCCGAGTGCGGTTCAAGCTCTGGATCTTGCCGTAGTCGCCATCCAAACTGCTTTTGACAAAAAAGAAAATTCGGTTGAAGGATTGCCTTCGTCAAACACATTGCCAATTGTGGAGTGGCGCGATCGCACGCTCAGAGAAATTGCGATGAAATATCGATCGCTCAAACAACCTCAAAAAGCAGCCGCGATCGATCAGATGTTTCCCAAGAATCGGATTCGTCTTCCGTTAATGCAAGTGCCTCGAAACTTTAAAGTGCCGCCTGCAACCGTTCCTGCTAGTCGCTAGCGTCAGGAGCGATCGCCGCTCAAAATTCGCCTCAAATGCATAGCCCTCAATTGTAAACTGGTTAGAGATAGCAGAAAAGCTTACTAAACTCTTGCCAGCATTGAGGAACTCCGCATGGTATCGACTCCGCTCGCGGTGACGGCTTCTGGTCGCCAATACTTGCCAGACTCCGAATCCGATCGCTCCCCCAATCAATTTTTGCTGCCGCTAACAGCAACCGTCAACGATCGCGACCACCTCGAAATCGGCGGTTGTGACTTGACGGCGTTGGTCAAACAGTTTGGCTCTCCCCTATATGTGCTGGACGAGGAAACGCTGAGAACAGCCTGTCGTCAATATCGGGATGGGTTCAAGAAATACTATCCAGGTGAGTCGCAGGTTCTTTATGCCTCCAAAGCCTGGAACTGTCTTGCAGTCTGCGCGATCGTCGCCAGTGAGGACTTAGGAATCGATATTGTTTCGGGTGGCGAACTCTACACCGCACTCAAGGCAGGCGTTGATTCCCAAAAGCTTTATCTCCACGGCAACAATAAGTCTCTGGATGAGTTGAAGCTGGCGATCGAGTCGGGCTGCACTCTAATGATCGACAACTGGCTAGAGCTGCAAACGCTGGCTGACTTGGTGAAAGGGAAAAATCCCGTTCGGATTATGCTGCGCTTGACACCGGGCATTGAGTGCCACACTCACGAATACATTCGCACCGGACACCTCGACAGCAAGTTTGGGTTTGATCCCAATCAGGTGGAGGAAATTTTTAAGTTTGTCAGTCAGCAACCTGCGCTGGAATTTGTGGGTTTACATGCTCACATTGGCTCCCAAATTTTTGAACTGCAACCTCACCAGGATTTGGGATCAGTCATGGTGCAGTGGTTGAGCAAGGCGGCTAACTATAACCTGAAGATTCAAGAACTCAACATCGGCGGCGGGTTGGGCATTCGTTATACAGAATCAGACGATCCTCCCAGCATTGACGAGTGGGTAAAAGTTGTCTGTGACTCCGTAGTAGCTGCCTGTCAGAGTGAAAATATTCCTCTGCCAAAACTATTGTCGGAACCAGGTCGATCGCTGATCGGCTCTGCCTGCGTGACGGTCTACACAGTGGGAGGACAAAAAACGGTTCCGGGCATTCGTACCTACCTCAGCGTGGATGGTGGCATGTCGGATAATCCTCGCCCCATCACTTACCAGTCGGTTTACAGAGCCTTAATCGCCAATCGCATGTCTGCGCCGATCGCTACTCAAGTCACGATCGCTGGAAAGCACTGTGAATCGGGTGACATTTTAATCAAGGATGCCGCACTGCCAGAGACGCAATCAGGTGACCTGCTGGTTGTCATGTCAACAGGAGCCTACAATTACAGCATGTCCTCTAACTACAATCGTCTACCCCGCCCGGCGGCGGTTTTGGTCAATGCAGGTGAAGCTAACACCATCTTGCAGCGCGAAACCTATGAAGATTTGATTCGGCACGATCGATTACCCGAACGGCTGAAATAAGACGGAATAGAGGATCAGGGCAGAGGTAAAAAGGTGTTTGGTCAGATTACGCTAGAGGCAACCTAGACGTTTTCTCGATCTCATGACTTCTTCATTCCTCCTCGCAAAAGCGGGGCAACGCCCTCCCTCGTCCCTCCTCGCGAAGCGGAACGAAGTTCTCCCTCACCCCTGACTGGAATACAGTCCTTGTTGACTTTTATACTTTCAAATCTCAGGTTTTTGATTGACATTGGGTTAGTGTTGGCGCTTACGTATGTGATGTTAGTCATCATTGGTGAGCGTCGAACCCTTTGGATGGTCAGAGGTTTCATCGTTTTGATGTTGGCAGCCGCGATTAGTCGCAGACTTGACCTGACGCTGCTCAGCTTTGTGCTGAATAATTTGGTGATCGGGGCGGCGGTTGCGATGGCTTTTATTCTTCAGTCAGAGTTTAGACGCTTTTTAGAACAGCTGGGACGAGGAGAGATCCTTCAACTGTTCCAACCATCGCGTGGCAGCTTACCTAGAACTGATAGCGTCAGCGATGAGATTGTCGATGCCGTTAAAGAATTATCTCAGAATCGGACGGGGGCGCTGTTAATTTTGGAGACTTCTAGCCCGATCGATGAGCGAGATTTCTCCGTCCCTGGGGTCAAGATCAACGCGGAAGTGTCTAAAGAACTGCTGCAAACTATCTTTCAAACGACGACGCTGCTGCACGATGGGGCGGTGCTGATTCGAGGGTCGCGCATTCTGGCCGCAGGCGTAATTTTGCCCCTCTCCGAACGAACGGCTTCTCGACAATTGGGGACGCGACATCGAGCCGCAATGGGAATTACCGAACGAGTCGAAAATTGCATCTGTGTGGTTGTATCTGAAGAAACCGGATCAATTTCCTTAGCCGAGCGGGGCACACTAAACCGTCCTTTAACCAGCAGCAAACTCAAAGAACTGTTGGAAGCGCGATTTTCTCAATCCGGCGATCGCGAAGCCGTTGCCCCCGATTTCCGCACCTTGGGCCGCCAAATTGCCACCAAAGTTTTTGCTCTGTTTTCAAAAATTAGCGGTAGCCGAAAAATCAGTGGCCGACCCAAAGATGAAAAAAAAGCAGAATGAAGGGACTGATCTTATGGCATCTTTGCAAGAGATTTATCTTTATTTCGTCTCAGAATCGTTACTCTAGAGTCGCATCCTGCTCGACACCTACAACCCTTTTCCACCTCAAGCATCGGCTTCCCCCAGAAAACAATGACTGCCAAGCAAACGATCCTTCAAGAACTCCCGGCTGACCTCGATCGCGCTCGCCTTCCCAAACATGTTGCTGTCATTATGGATGGCAACGGCCGCTGGGCAAAAAGTCAGGGTCTCCCGCGAATTATGGGTCATCGGCGAGGGGTAGATGCGCTCAAAGATCTGTTGAGGTGCTGTCGAGATTGGGGCGTTCAAGCGCTAACAGCTTATGCCTTTTCGACCGAAAATTGGGGCCGGCCGCTCGAAGAAGTGGAGTTTTTGATGACGCTGTTTGAGCGAGTCTTACGGCAAGAACTGCGCGAAATGATGCAGGAAAATGTGCGAATCAAATTCGTCGGTAATCTAGATGCGCTGCCCCCAACTCTGCAAAATGAAATCGAGCGATCGATGCTAGAAACCCAGGACAATCAAGGAATTCGCTTTACAGTTGCTACCAATTACGGCGGACGGCAAGAGATTCTCAAAGCCTGCCGAGCGATCGCTACTCAAGTACAACAAGGACATTTGCAGCCCGACGAGATCGACGAAAGTTTGTTTGAGCGACACCTTTATACGGCGGGAACCTGTGATCCTGACCTGCTAATTCGCACGAGTGGAGAAATGCGGATTAGTAACTTTCTGCTGTGGCAGATGGCCTATGCCGAGATCTACGTGACGAAAACCTTGTGGCCTGACTTTAATCGTCACGAATTTCATCAAGCTCTGGTGTCTTATCAAGAGCGCGATCGCAGGTTTGGCAGAGTTTTAGAAAAATAGAAGACAGTCACGGGCCAGCAAAAATAGCGTCTTCGATATCCTGACGACTCAGCGAGTATTTGAAGGCTCTTTGCACATCGGGCCGATCATCTAATAAGTAGCGAACTGCGAGTTGCTCAACTTCTAGACAGATTTCGGCTCGCCACTGGGGAGTCTCGATCAGCCAGCAGTGCAAATCTTCAGAATCTTGCTGACCGCCTTTTTTGGCAAGCCAGAATTCAATCTGGGGAAGCGGATGGTTATATAAGGGAGTGTCAGCCGAAGGAAGAGTCATGCGGGTTTGGGTTGAGATTCGATCAAGGGACATTGGACGTTATTGGGATTTCGGGCGTTTCGGGAGAAGTTAATTTCTCCATCGGCTGTGGAAGTTGTGGAATCTCTTGGACGATCGCTTCTTGAGTCGTCAGCGGCTGGAAAGCAGACTCTCCTCTCGTAAAGCCGATCGTAATGGCCAAAATTAAACATCCCACAAAAGTGATGCCCAAAATAAACAGGGCAAAAATCTCTCCGGGTGAGAGCGGTCGATCAGTTGCGTCAATGTAAGCAGAATCCGTGTAGCGCGGCTGGGGCCGACTCAAACTAGGAAGCGGCTGTACCACAACGACACGAGAGTACCCAATCTTGAGATCATAAGCACTTCGGCGATCGGGATTACAAAGCGTCGCGTAGGCTTCGTTGAGTTGCTGAAATTTTTGAGTGGCGATCGCAGGTGGCAACTGAGTCGTGTCTGGGTGATACAGCTTACTCATTTCCCGGTAAGTCTGTCTGATTTCTTGCACCGACGCTGAGGGATGCAGCCCCAACAGGGTGTAATGATTAGAACTCACGACCTTCTGGTAAGGCCCCTTCTGCCCGTTGCCGTCTGGAGTTGCAGTCACCGCAATTTCACCCTTATCCGGTTCTCACCCCTCATTGTAACCAGGTTAAGGAAAGCGCAACTATCGCTATCTTATTTGAGTTGTGAGGATTCGGTTGTTCGCTACTTCATGCTTCGGCAACGGATCGAACGCGCGATCGACTTTCTCAACTCAAATCATTGATTACTCCAAAGCTTAACCTGACCCCAACCTTGAAATTACCTAACCTTGAAGTCGAGGTTCTAAGGTGAGGAATAGGATCTGATATCCCCTTGAACCTCACATGATCCAATCTTTTAGTTCCGAAGTTCTCAACCATCCTGATCTGCGCCAAGTTTTAGAGCAGCGCTATCAAGGACGCAATTTGCAGCCATTTCGCAGTGGGCAATCAATCCAGATGTCGCCTCACGAAATTTGGGTCGTCTGTCGAGGTGTAGTGCTCCTGAGTACGCTTTATCCTTCTGGGGACGAGGCGCTACTGGGACTAGCCAACTCCTCGATGCCCTTTGGGTTGCCTCTGACCTACATTCAGCCTTATCAAGCGATCGCCCTCACCGATGTAGACTTGATGGCTGTCAGCCTGTCAGAAATTGAGCAATCGCCTGTCCTGGCCCAGGAAATCTGTCGCCATATGAGCCGTCGCCTTCAGCAAGCAGAAGCCTTTCTAGCATTGGCCGGATGCCGTCGAGTCGAAGATCGATTGCGTCAGCTTCTCTTGCTGCTACAACATGAAGTTGGGCAACCCGTCAAGGCAGGAGTTCGCATTAACGTAAGGCTGACCCATCAACACCTGGCCAATGCGATCGGCACCACTCGCGTCACGATTACCCGCCTCCTCGGTCAGCTTCGAGAAGAAGGATGGTTGACGATCGATGCGACCCGCCACATTGTTTTGCCGTTTGGAACTACTTGAAGGCAATATTTTCGCTGAGGGTGGGCTGCATGATCACAGCTTCGATCGGCACCACCCCTTTGTCTTCGCTGTGGATACAACGGGCAGCCCGATTGGAGAGATCCAATACTCGGTTGTCAAAGTAGGGCCCGCGATCGTTGACCCGCACGACGACGCTTTTGCCGTTTGCTACATTAGTCACCCTTAAATAGGTGCCGAAGGGCAAGGAAGGGTGAGCGGCGGTCAGTTCGTTTTGGTCAAAAATCTCCCCGGTTGCCGTCTCTCGTCCATGAAAGTAGGGGCCGTACCAGGACGCTAACCCACTGATACTGTCTCCGGTGTCTCTCAAGCTGTGCATAGTCACCTGAGCGTCTGCCAGCGAAAGCGACGACTGACTCAGAGCGACGCGCAAATTGTTGACCCACTCGATCGCCACCATCTCAGCCGGACGCTCAAACTGAGCCGCCAAATCATTGTCAATGACAAATAGGACGCGATCGCCCCACTTTCCGGCGGGATGGTTGCGCTCAATGCTGGGTCTTAATTGGGAAGCATCGAGTCCAGGCTCTTTGAGCAGATCTTCTAGTTTCTGAGCGATCGCGTCTGCCTCAGCTTGACTAGGAATCTCTGCCACAAGGCATCCTTTGACCCAAATTTGAAATCCTGTGGTCTGCCCTGAGAAGCTTTCGGGTTGGGTGGGGCATCGCCAAAAGCCAGTGCGGACTTGTTTCAAACTTTCGCTCTGCTGCGACCCTGCTTGAAGCACGACGACAGAACTGGACTCCGCAGCTAAAGTCGGCACCCCCGCAAAGAAGTTTTGCACCACTTCGGCCAGGTAGTTAAACGGATTGTCTGTAACAACTTCTGAGGAGACTGTCCAAGCGATCGGCTGCAAGGCTGATTCTGGGCTTTCTGAATGCGTCTCTGGAGAAGCTGACTTGGGACTTAAAAAAGATTCGATCGCTCCTAACAAAACTGCGTTGGGTGAGGCGGGCTGTTCTGCGGATTGTGCTGGATGAAAACTTTGACTCAGCTTTAAGTTGAGCGGTACGGCAAGGTTGAAAAGATAGGAACTGCGAACTGAGTTGATTGCGCTTTTTAGGGAGGTTTTTGAAATGTCAGACGCATTGCTCGACCCCTTGCGGGTATCTCGAAGCAGCTGCGGTATCTGGTTGGAGAAGATCTGCGCCAGGTGTTTAGGCGCTTCGATCAGCTTTTCTCCAATCTCTGGAAAGCAGCCAAACCATGATGCTACCCATACAAAACCAAGGATTGACATGTGTCTAGAATAAGTTGTAGTGGACGATACTTTTTCACTAATAGATAGTATAAAGTTAATGTGAAGTAAAAATCTCTATCTGAGGGAAGTAATTTTATTTATCGAAAAGTGATTGATCCCCGTGGGCCAGTTCCAAGTTTTGACATCAGACTTTTAAGCGAGTGCTGAGTTAATTTTGTTAGTTGTCTGGAAGGTCTAGAAAAGCCTCAGAAGTACTCAGTGGAAGTGTTAGAGAAAACTGACTTCGTTAAGATTCTAATAAAGAATAAGCTGAAATATCTTGTGTCTGTGATCGATTCGCTGCTTCTCAAACGTCTTTTCAAGCAATTTCAAACTGAGCGCAGATAAATATCTTTAGTCGGTGACTCGCTGTTAGATCCCCTCTAGCTCTCCTCAAAAGTTCTCTCAGATCTCAGCCTGCGATCGCAGATGCTTTAGACAATCGAGATTTGACGATCCACATAATGCCAGCCTGCGATCGACTGAATTTTGAGAAAAGGGTGAGTTTTGTAGAGTCTCACGCTAAAAGAGTGTTAGCTGCTATGAAAATCTTTTGACATCCAACCCTCACTCCTCAACACGTTATATGCTCTCCACATCTCCAACCCTTACGTTGTCTCCAGGTAGCCTGCGTCGTGTGCATCACTTTGCCATCAATGTGCGCGATATGCAGGTGTCTCGTCATTTTTACGGCGAAGTTTTAGGGCTACACGAGCTAATGGGTGCAGAAGTCCCCGAAACGCTAAAGGCTGAAGTTGCTTCTGGGAAGGTTGCCAATTTTAAGACTCCAGATGACATGATTCTCGATTTGTTTTGGGAGCCTGACCTGTCTGCGCCTCATCCTGACCCCCGACAGCAGTTTACTCGCGCCAATCATCTAGCGTTTGACATCGTTCCTGAAGCGTTCGATCGTGCCGTCGAGGTGTTGCGTCACCATCAGATTCTCATCGATCATGGCCCGGTTAGCCGTCCGACGGGGCGCGGGATCTATTTTTATGACCCGGATGGGTTTTTGATTGAAATTCGGTGTGACAAGGTTTAGTGCGAGGCGACTCCTTGCGGGTAACTCAAATCGATCGCTTGCCACCGTTCCGTAGGCAAAACATGGTCTGAATGCTTTACTGTTAGGCTCTGCTCACTTGATCCAGTAATTCTCAGGATATGAAGATTGTGTGAGCAAAGTGATTAAGTGTTTATGCCGTCGTGAGGGAAATCACAAACCATCTCAATCAATTAGGACATCTTAAAAGAAGAACGCGATCGTACCTTTCTTGAGTAGGATTTTTGAAAGGGTGGTTACGCAGTTCGGTTGTTCCTGAAGTCGAGAATTTGTGATGTTAGAAAAACTACTCCAAGCGGCGGTAATCACCTTACTCCTGAGTCTTCTGGCGGCGGCAAGATCACCCAAAGCCAGTGAAGCGCCTAGTTTCTCATCGTTTCAGGCATTCTCACTGCCCTCATTGAGCTTGCACATGCAGACTCCTTCACCGCAACAGACGCTGACGCACTAATCGTTTTGGCTGGCTATGAGTCTTATTTTCCACATTACTTCTCAAGACCAATGGCAGCAAGCACAACAGCAAGGCTTTTATCGATGTGATTCTCTAGAAACAGAGGGCTTTATTCACTGCTCCGAGCTTCAACAAGTTGTCTGGGTAGCTAACCGCTTTTATCGAGGCGAATTGTCGCTGGTGTTGCTTTGTATTGAGGTTGACAAGGTGCAGTCAGAGATTAAGTATGAGCTTGTCGAGGAAGATAAGTGGTTTCCTCATTTGTATGGCGTGCTAAACCTGGATGCGATCGTCGAAGTCATAAATTTTGTCCCCGGATCGGATGGGCTGTTTGAGTTGCCCGCTGGACTCCAAAGCTAGAACTTTTCAGCACTGAGCAGTTTATGGGCAAAAGTGTGTAGTTGCCAGATCTGCGGTAATCTGCTGTTTTGCCTGGTCTACAGGTGAATTGTTGTAAGCCAAAAGCGCTCGTTGGCGAGTTTCTGTGGCAGTTGAACCACCAAATTTCACCACTCGGCAGGTGGTTTTAGCGGCGGCGATCGCGCTTCCTTGATTTTGCCCAATGTACTGGCTGAGTGCTTGATTGACCTGGGTTGGATACTGGCCAGCCAAGGTTTGAAAGTCGCTCACAAAGGCACTGTTTGCAGGCATTGAGACAGGCTGACCACACAGTTTAGAAAGATCTACAAGCCGATTTTCTCCTTGCATGTAGCATGGGTAGTCAACGTTTTGAGCTAAAGCAGGCGACATTGATAGAAGTAAGCAGTAGAACGCTGTCGTCAGACAAAGGGCAAGTTTCATAAAGGAAATCTCCTGAAACAAGATTGACCAAAACAGAATTTTAGAGGCGAATAACAAGACATATTGATTCCTTCTCGATCTCATCGTAAGGGATCTCTTCTATTTATGAGTTTTGTTAAAAAACATGAATTAAGACGTTGAGTTAGCGCTAATTTTTTGAGTCATATGAGACAGTTCTTAACTTAAGGCTTACGGAAATAATAATTAACAAATTTTGAATGGATTTGTCGAGAAGATGATGATGAATCGATCGCTATTATGCGTCTGATTGTTGAATTCGCTCGAAGTAAGTTTTACAAGCCAAATCCAGAAGGGGCATCGTTGAGTCTGACGAAGTGCCTAATTTTTGTCGCAGTTTAGTAAAGCTAGACGAGGAGAATTCCATGAGATATCGTCGAACACTTTTTCTCTTTTTGATCAGCCTTTTAGTCAGCTTTTTAGCCTTTTTTATCTCAAATCTTTTAGTACATCCAGGTGCAGTAAATGCTACTTCTCCTTTACTGTCCCCTGCGCCTACTCAAGTGATCGGCTCTTATGATTATTTTGGGCGATCGCTGACTGCTCAAGAAGCCGCAGATCTTGTCCGTCAAAAAGGGCTTGATCCAAATAGCTCCACGTCCTACGCTCGAATTGGGGCTGTTAAAATCACGTCCCAACTAATTAGTAAAGGAGAGCAAATCTTTTTCGATCGCAAAATTGGCGATACCTTTGGACTACAGCGAGTCTTGGGGTTTGGACAGGGCATCACCCAAGTGTTTCCAGAGCTAACGGCGGCGATTCTCAAACAAGGCGGGCAGCCCACCAGCAATCTCAAAATTACGCTTCAGAAAAACATCACGCTAGGAAGTCAAACCTTTCTTAAAGGAACAACGGTGAGTACGGGGCTGGATATTCCGCGAGGGGGTGTCTTACCGATCGGTCTCAAAGTCAGCGGTGATGTGACCTGTGCCATTTGCCATGTTGCGCTTTCACCCAAAGGCGAGCAGCTTAAGGGCGTTCCCAATGGCGATTTGGGGGTGCCGCTGCTGATTGCGCTGGCTCCTAACTCGGCCGCAGGGTTTGCCCGCTTAAATTTTAACCCGCTGGATGCTAAATATCAGGGCAACGGCAAAACGATCCTCGACAGCACCGGAAAATTAGTAAAACTTCCCGACCCGCAAATCTTTGAACGAGCGTTTGATGATGCCGTGTTGGCGGTGCCTTACGGTCATTTTGAAAGTTCGCCCGACAGCATTGACAATACGACCCAAATTCCGGCGGTATTTACTTTTAAGTCTGGCCCTTATACAGCAGGTGGCGAGTTTGCGGTTGGCCCGTTTGGGGGGTTGAGTGCGATCAATAATGGCGTTCACTCGTCGGAGATTAATTTGTTGGCGGCGGCGCAGAGAAGTGCAGAAACGCTTGGGGTCGATCGAGAAGTTTATTTAGGGACAGTTCTGCAAAATGCGGCTGATCCAAAACTGAGATTGCCAGCAGGGCCGCCCGTCAAACCCTCGGAGTGGCTGCGTCAGGTGGCTCCCAATTTGTCTCAAGCAGAACTTGAAGATCAGGTGGCGGCTCCGGGAGTGGGCAGCTATCCCAATCTAAAGCTGTCGCTGTTTACCTACAATGGTCTGGTTTTTAGCCCCAATACGCTTAAGTTTGACATTGCCAGTGGTCGGTTTTTGTTTGCGGCAAATGCGATGTCCGCTTGGCAAAATAGTTTGGTGCCGCCACCCAATCAGACGCTACAAAATCAGCAAGCGTTGCAGAGCGGGTCTGTCGAACGGGGTGCCCAAATTTTTGAACAAGCGCAGTGTGTCACCTGCCATCGATCGCCCTTCTTTACAGATAATCTGATTCACCCGATCGCTGAGATTAAATCAAATCCGGCTCGTGCTGAATCGCGTCTGGCTCAAAATGCGCTGCTGGTTCCGCCCAAGATTTACAGCTTGAATACGCCAGTTCCCATTCCTACCAATGCTGAAGTGATCGACGTGCCGACGGCGGGCATTTCTGACAGCCCAACGACACTGCCCAAGGGATTGTTGCCAGACGGTGGCTACAAAACGCCTTCTTTGCGGGGATTGTATCTAACGGCACCTTACCTGCACGATGGTGGCGTGGCGGTTCGTAAGGGGGCGCTGCAAGTGGGAGCAGACGGCAGTTTTAGTATCGTTGACCCTAGCGGATTGGGACTTTCGGGCACGCTCAGTCAGGCGATTCCAGCAGATCCGGCGGATAGTTTGCGGGCGTTGCTCGATCGGTCTCTCCGAACTCAAGTGATTGCGGTAAATCGGCTAAATCCTGCCCTGCAACTGAGCAATCTAGACGGCACAGGTCACGAATTTTATGTAGATGCTACGACTGGTTTTTCGCCTTCTCAGCAGAATGATTTGGTCAATTTCTTGCTGGCACTAGACGACAATCCGGGAAGCTTCTGAGGAATGGATTGGGAAATAGGGCTTTGATGAAGTTGTGAATTTGATGGGGCGATCGCCCAAGCTGTTGAAGTGTAAGCGACCGCCGCTCATAATTTACTAACGTTTGCTAACAAACTGAAATCTTCCTGCTTCAACTCGGAGAAGTCGGCTTCACCCGATCCACAGGCTGACACGGGATGGCTTCCCGCGGTTTTCAAATTGATTGCCGCATTCAGATCTCGGTCAAGACTGAATCTGCAATGCTCACAGGTGAACATGCGCTCAGAGAGGGTGAGTGCTTCTTTTTTGGCTCCACAATTCGAGCAAGCTTTACTCGATGGAAACCAGCGGTCTACGATGACGAGTTCAGACCCGTACAGCTTGGTTTTGTAGTCCAACTGCCGACGGAACTCATAGAAGCCCATATCACCTATGGCTTTTGCAAGCTTGTGATTTGCCATCATTCCAGACACATTAAGATCCTCAATGACTACCATGCTGTGGTTCTTGGCAAGAGAAGTCGTGAGCTTGTGGAGCGTGTCTTTACGGATATTGGCAATCCGTTGATGCAGACGGGCAATTCTGATTTGGGCTTTCTTCCAGTTGGCTGATCCTCGCTGTTTGTGGCGATTGAGCCATTGCAGTCGAGACAGCTTTGATTCGAGTTGGCGATACGATTTCGCACCCTCAAAGACTTCGCCCGTGCTGAGAGTGGCGAGAGACTTCACGCCTAAATCCACTCCCACAACATCAACTGATTTAGGCGATGCGATCGGCTCTACCTCAATTCGGAATGAGAGATACCATCTATCGGCGGTGCGGCTAATCGCGACATTCTTGATGGGCACTTGCGGCAACTCTTCGTAAGTTCGCAGGATGCCAAGTTTCGGAACTTGAATTCGACGAGTACCACGAATCTTGATTGTGCCGTCCAACTCAAATGAGTCTGAGCGTCCTTTCTTCTTAAACCTGGGAACCCCTGAGACTTTCTTAAAGCACCTATCCCAAGCCAGTCGTAAATCTCGCAGCGCATATTGAGGCGCACATTTTGAGGACTCAAAGTACCAGGGATTTTCAGGCTTCACCAATGCAACCAACCATTTATGCAAGTCAATTGCAGAAGGGAATTTAATTCTGTTCTCTGGATTTGCTTGGTTGTGGTCAAGGATTTGTTTGGTTAGTCCGAGTCCCCAATTCCACGCATGACGCGCTACGCCAGAATGTTTCAGCAGGTCGGTACGCTGCTGATGGTTGAGTTTGAGTTCCGTCTTGAATCCTAAGAGCATGATATCATCGTACAGCAAGCGACGTACAAACATCATGTCTAAACGATTAGATTTTCGGGTTTCAGATGAAGACTTTGCAGCACTCGAAGCGTACTGCAAGAAAACAGGTGCCACCAAGACAGGCGCAATTCGGATGTTGCTCCAAGTCCTCAAAGATGAGCAATTGTTAGTAATTGTGAGAAAATCGCTCACTGTTGTTTGACCTTTAGTCATTCGCTGTTAGACTACTTGTACTATTTCTCACCTAATCGTTATGCCTCGGTTTCTTCATGTCGCAGATGTTCATTTGGGATTTGATCGCTACGACAGCAAAGAGCGCACCAAAGATTTTTACCTGGCGTTTGAGGACGTGTTGCAGAAGTATGCGATCGAGGCTGAGGTTGATTTTGTCGCGATCGCAGGCGATTTGTTTGAGCATCGCACCCTTCAGCCCAACATTCTCAATCAGGCAAAACTGTGTTTGCAAATGCTGAAGGAACAGCACATTCCCGTCATTGTAATCGAGGGAAATCACGACAATCGCCCCTATGGAACGCAGACTAATTGGCTGAAATACCTGGCGCAAGATGAACTGCTGATTTTGTTGGAGCCGGAGCGATCGGCTCAGGGAGAAGTCGTCTACGAAATGTGGAATGGCGAATCGGGCGGCTATATTGATCTCGACTGTGGGGTGCGCGTCCTGGGTTCTCAGTGGTATGGAGCGTCTGCACCGGGAGCGATCGAGCGTTTGGCAGATGCCATTCAACAACTTCCAGCGAGTCCGGGGCATTCGGTGATGCTGTTCCATCACGGGTTAGAAGGGCAGATTGCAAGATATCAGGGGGCGCTGCGCTACAACGATTTGTTACCGCTTAAAGCCGTCGGAATTGACTATTTGGCGTTGGGTCACATTCACAAAAACTATAGCGAACAGGGTTGGATTTTTAATCCAGGGTCGTTGGAGGCGAATAGTGTTGAAGAGTCGAAATACGATCGCGGTGCTTATCTAGTAGAACTGACTCCTGAAGGCATTCAAGCGGAGTTAAAAAAAGAGTATTATCAGAGACCTTTTGTGCGATTAAAGCTGACGGCGCGGGGTCAAGAAAGTCTTGAAGAAATTGAGGAAATGGCGATCGCTCAAGTTCAATCAGCCATCAAATCAAAACAGTTGAAGCCTGAAAAAAAACCAATGGTTGAGTTGAGAATTGAAGGGCAGGTAGGCTTCGATCGATTGGAACTTGACACCAAAAAACTTCAGCAACAACTCAAAGAACTCAGTGGCGCTTTGATATTTTTACTGAAGTATGAAGCAAACGCTGTGGAATACGCTTCACCGTTGCCAGAAGATGCCACTCGGCTCCGAATTGAGCAAGAAGTATTCACGGATTTGGTCGCCGCGCACAATAGTTATAAAGGGCGATCGATCGAACTGGCTCAAGGATTAATTAACCTCAAAGATCTGCAACTCGAAGACCGACCCGAACCAGAATTGTATGATTTCATTCAGCAATTGTTAGCGTGAATTCAATGAAAGTTTTTCGCTTCGATATTGGGATCTGGTGCCCCCCAAGCTACCCATTCTAAGGATTTCCCTGGTCGGGAATTTAGCTGGTGTGAATCTGCAAGCGAAGCCAGGAAGCTCATCGAACTGACGTAATGGTTAGAGAACGTTTGAAACGTACCAGAAGCTACTTTACAGTCTGGGGGCGGGTGAATCCGATAAACGATACGTTTCAAACATCCTCTAAGTGATGGTGGGCGACTTTCAGCACCAGCTTTCTTGATGCGCTTGTTTTTTGGACTGAATATTGCCCAAGTGTTTCTTTACGGTATCGATCGTGATGTACAGTTGAGCCGCGATTTCTTTACGTGATTTGTTACAGCGTCGTAAAAACCAAACCTCCGCTTCACGAGGGGTCAATCCATACTTTTTTGCTTCGGTCACTGCCAGACTTTGCATCGATTGCTGCTGGTCTTCAAGTCGGACTAAAAGAGAAGGTTCTTGAGCATCTTCTAGCGTGATCCATTGGACTCGAAGGCGAAAGGTTTGAAGCTCAGTGTTGATTTCGGACTCAATGATGAGCGGATGTTC
This sequence comes from Phormidesmis sp. 146-20, assembly GCF_052939475.1. NCBI lineage: Bacteria > Bacillati > Cyanobacteriota > Cyanophyceae > Leptolyngbyales > Leptolyngbyaceae > Phormidesmis > Phormidesmis sp. 146-20. Next base: position 63,612 of record NZ_JBJPHT010000020.1, on the reverse strand, counting down.
TCCATAGAGTTCTCGACTTTCGATCAGGGCTTCGCACGATCGCCAAACTTCTTCGGGCAGCGCATTTTTTTGAGGATTCAACTGTTGGCAAATCTGGGCAGCAGGTGTGTTGGCATAAATAAATTCACCTTGCAGATTCACAATGAGAATGCCATCGACAAACCCTTCCAGTACAGAGGTAAAAAAGTGATTAGAATTTTCAGAGGAACTCATGTTCATTATGGGGGCTGGGAATGAACGGTTAACTAACTATTGCTTCAGTACGTTTGAATAGATCCAGTCATGCACTTCACTACAAAAAGTAGGCGTGATTTCCAGAAAGTTGCGGCGAAGCATTCCGTGAACTTACTTACGAAGCTAAACCAAACTTTTGCCCGTGACGGTGGAGAAAAGTTAGAAGTTGCGATCGCTCAACGTAAGGAAAGGTTAGTTAAATGTTAGTTTCCTAGAAAAGCGTGAGATTCTAGATTTTGGAAGTCTGTAATCTTACGGATTGTTTTATTCTCTATCACCGGAAATCTACGTAGCCAACTTGGATCACTTAATGAAGATCACGATCGGTTGGTGAAGAGTCCACGATCGCGGTCAATCAGGAGATTTTGGGGTGCAGTCCGATGACCATCGAAGAAGCACTGATCGTTTTGGATAGCCTGCTCGGAAGACAACGCCTGACCCATCTGCAAGAAACCGTTTTTTGTCGCGCTTGGGAGGGTCAAACCTATGAACAAATCGCCACTACCGAGGGCTATGACGCTGACTATGTAAAGCTGGTCGGTTCTCAACTGTGGCAACTGATTTCTGAACTGGTCGGACAACGGGTGACCAAAAATAACTTTCGAGTTGTCCTGCGCCAACGGATCGGGACTTCTGAACCAAAAGAGCTAACTCCTCCCTCATCGTTTCTTCCCTCTCCTTCTTCTCGCTCTGATTCGACTTATCAGGATTGGGGCGAAGTAATTGATCTGTCCAATTTTTGTGGTCGATCGCATGAGCTAGAAATTTTAGAACAGTGGGCCACTTCGTCCAGGCTAATTGCCATTTTAGGCATGGGCGGCATGGGCAAAACCGTTCTCTCGGTCAAACTAGCGCAGCGATTGCAGAACCAATTTGAGTATGTGATTTGGCGATCGCTCAGAGACGCTCCGACGGTCGAAACCATTTTGTCTGATCTGATCCAGGTTCTTTCTCAGCAACAAGAAACAGAACTTCCAGATTCGGTAGACGGCAAGTTAGGTAGGCTGATGCACTATCTAAGACAACACCGCTGTTTGCTGATCTTGGACAACGTTGAGTCTATCTTAGGGACGGGCGAACAAGCTGGACATTACCCGATCGGGTACGAATTTTATGGTGACCTGTTTAAACGGATTGGCGAAACGCTGCATCGAAGCTGTGTCGTGATTACCAGCCGTGAGAAACCGAGAGAAGTGGTGGCGCTAGAAGGGATGGCGATCCGATCGCTCAAAGTGACGGGTCTCAATTCATTAGAGACGATCGAGTTACTCAAAACAAAGCGCCTGTCTGCTACCGAGTCCGTTTTTGGGCAACTGATTGAAATGTATGCGGGGAATCCTCTGGCGCTCAAGATTGCGGCGACGACGATTCAAGACTTGTTTGATGGCGACGTATCCGAATTTCTCAAACATGGAACGGCAGTTTTTGGCGATATTTCTGACCTGTTAGATCAGCAGTTCGATCGCCTCTCTGATCTCGAAAAGCAGATCATGTATTGGTTGACTATCGATCGAGAAGGCGCATCGCTCTCAGATCTCGCTGAAGATCTCGTTCCTCCGGTGCCTCGTCGCTATTTGATGGAGGCGTTGGCATCGCTGGCTCGACGGCCGCTCGTGGAAAAGCAGGGCGCAAAATTTACGCAACAGCCTGTGGTGATGGAGTATGTCACCGATCGCTTGATCGAGCAAATCTATAGAGAACTTTGGGCGGATTCAATCAAAAGCTCAAAACTTCCGCTCTTCCACACTCACGCCTTGATGAAAGCAACCGTAGAAGATCATGTTCGAGAAAGCCAGGTGCGAATGATCGTTAAGCCACTGCTCGATCGCTTTCTTGCGTCGCATCATAAACCAGAAGTAGAACGTCAGCTTAAACACTTCTTAAATCGGCTACGAAATCAGCTTGAAGGCACTTCTGGATACGGCGCAGGTAACATCATTAACTTGTTGAATCAATCCCATTCAGACTTGAGCGATTGGGACTTTTCGGACTTAACAATTTGGCAAGCTTACCTTCAGGGCATCCAGTTGCACCGCGTGAATTTTGCGAATTCTGACTTAAGTAGATCAGTGTTTTCGGAGACTTTGGGCAACGTCTGGTCAGTGGCTTTTAGTCCTAATGGAACGCTTTTAGCGGCCAGCGACACGGCTGGAGAAATTCACATTTGGCGCGTTAGCGATCCGCAGGGGAACTTACTGCAAAATCGGCAAAAGTTAATCACCTGTCACGGACATCAGCATTGGGTCTGTTCGATCGCTTTCAGTCCCGATGGCAAAACGCTCGTCAGTGGCAGTGGCGATAAGACGGTAAAACTCTGGGATGTCGCAACCGGACACTGTTGGCAAACGCTAGAAGGACACACCGATTGGGTGATCTCGGTGGCATTTAGTCCAACTCGATCGCTTGTGGCCAGTAGTAGCTCCGATCGCACCATTCGCTTATGGAACATTCACACGGGAGACTGTGTGCAAATTCTGGAAGGACACGAACATTGGATCTGTGGAATCGCCTTTAGCCCCACTGGAGATCTGGTCAGCGGTAGCGACGATCGCACCCTAAAACTCTGGAATATTCAAACTGGAGAATGCGATCGCACATTGATTGGACATCAAAGCGTCATCAGAGGAGTGACTGTTAACGCAAATGGATCTCTGATTGCAAGCGGAAGTGAAGATCAAACCATCAAGCTTTGGGATGTGAAGACAGGGGAATGCCTCAAAACACTAGTCGGACATACGAGTGAGGTACGTTCTTTAGCCTTTCATGCAGATGGAAAAACATTGGTTAGCAGCAGCTTCGATCGTACTCTCAAGCTCTGGGATATCTCTACCGGAAAGTGCCTCAAAACCTTGCAAGGACACACCGAAGCGGTGCGATCGGTGGCGTTTAGTCCCAATGCTTCGCTTCTGGCGAGTGGCAGCGCTGACCAATCGATTCGCCTCTGGAATCATCAGACTGGGGAATGCCTCAAAACGTTGCAGGGCTATACCAATTTTGTGTTGTCGGTGGCGTTTAGTCCCGATGGGGGAGCGATCGCCAGCACCAGTGCCAACCACACCGTCAAACTCTGGGGAGTTTCTTCTGGAGACTGTTTGAAGACCATGTACGGACATACTAACTGGGTCTGGTCGGTGGCGTTTAGTCCTGATGGGCAAAGTCTCGCGAGTGGCAGCTTTGATCAAACGATTCGGCTCTGGAGTCGCCAAACAGGGCAGTGTCTCAAGATTTTGCGCGGACATACCAATTGGGTCTGGTCGGTGGCGATGAGTCCTGATGGCATTTTGTTAGCCAGTGGCAGCTCTGATCAAACGATTCGGCTCTGGCACACTCAGACGGGCGACTGTCTCAAGGTATTGGCGACTCCCAGCCGCATCTGGACGGTTACCTTTAGCCCTGATGGTCAGCAGCTTGCCAGTGGCGACGAAGATCACACGATCCAACTCTGGGATGTTCACAAAGGGCAGTGTCTAAAAACGCTCAATGGTCATCAAGCTCGAATTTGTTCGGTGGCTTTTAGTGCAGACCAACACACGTTAGTCAGCGGCAGCGATGACCACACAATCAGAATTTGGGATGTTAATACTGGAAAATGTTTGCGGGTGATGCACGATCGCGACTGTGTAAAATCGGCTCACTTCAACACAGATGAAACTCAGATCATCAGCAGTGGCTTTGATCACACCGTCAAATTTTGGAATGCTCAAACGGGCCAGTGTCAGCAAGTGTTGCAGGGGCATGAGGCGCGCATCTGGTCGGCGGACTATCGACGCGATCGCAAAGAGACATCTAACAAAGTTGATCGCAAAGAGATGTCTGCGGAAGCTGATCGCAAAGAGATATCTGCGGAAGCCGATCGTTCTTCAAAAATGCCAGAAGCTTTGATCGCCAGCGGCAGCGAAGATGAAACCATTCGTCTCTGGGACGCGACCTCCGGCGAGTGTGTGCGCGTGTTACGCAATCTTCGACCTTATGAAGCGATGAACATTTGCGGAGTGACAGGTTTAACCGAAGCGCAAAAAGCCACTTTGAGAACCCTGGGAGCGACTGAGCAGGTCACCTAAGCAAGGTCAGACTAACGTCAGTTCGATAAACTTTTTCGCTTCGTTGCCAAGGGATTCGCCCCCTAAATCCCCCATTCTGAGGGACTTTGAATCAGCATAATTTCTTTGAACTCTGGAACTTTCTCTGGGTCAAAGTCCCCCAATTTTGGGGGATTTAGGGGGCTGAAGCTGATCGCAACGAAGCGAGTCACTCTCATCGAACTGACATCAGACTAAGACTGTGCGCTAGGCTACACAATTATACCTTGTAGAAAGATTAAGGTATAGTTACCTGCTGGTCACAAACAGCACATGCAAAACTAAGGGAGTCCAAAACGCTACAAATTGATAATTAATTTGGTTCCCACATTAGTTTCTGAAGTTTCTGAAAATAGTCTCTGAAAATTGGTACTTGATAAAGCTCACCACTTGAGATCGATACTCAACTCCTTCCCGCAAAACAGTGTGAGGCTTTTAGTTTTAAAAGATATGGTTTAAGAAATGACGATCGAAACAAAACCCCCAGGGCTTGATCAAACCGACAATTCATTCGCGCTGCCAGACAATGAGATCGAGAGACTTCGAGCTGTTTTACAGATTTCTCAAATCGCCGCCTGGGAATGGGATATTTCAACAAGTCGGGTTTGCTGGTTTCAAAATTTAGAGGTTGTATTGGGCTGTTCGATCGCGGCCGTTCCCGTCAACTACGAAGCTTGGTTGCAGCAGGTTCATCCGGGCGATCGCGTTCGATTTAATTTAGAAGCGATTCGGGCATTAATTACGCGCTGTGATTATGTCAGTGACTATCGAATGATTCGATCGGATGCCAAAATTCAGTGGCTTCGCAATCAGGGGCGCATTTGTTTTGATGCAGAAAATCGACCGATGCGAGTGTTAGGGTTGACCCAAAAAATTGACCCTCCATCAGAAATTTGTCAGCCATCTGATCAGAAAATTCGCTTTATGGAAGCCGTTTCTCACGACTTTCGCACTCCCCTAACCATCATTCAAACCGCCACCGAACTGCTCGAACGCTACGACGAATCTTGCACCAAAAAACAAGAGCGATTTCAGCAGGTTTATCAAGCGATCGAGCAAATGACTCGCCTCCTCGACGAAGCTTTAGTGAAAGAGTAAAAGGCGGTGAATTTGATGAAAGACTTCGCTGCCATTTTTCACCGCAAATCTTCCGCAAATAAGAGACTTTGAACCGCCAATCTTGTCTAGAAGTCCTACAGAATTGGCAGCTTGGGAGGCAGAAGTTCTGAGCAACGAAGCGAAAAAACTTCATCAAGTTGACGCTAAAAGAAATGGGCGCGACTCCTTGCAGGTAGCTCGAAGAGATTGCTTTACGCTCCCTTCTATTTCAAAACCGTTACATTCAGCCGCTTACACACGAAACCCGATCCCCCCGGTGATAAGCTGACAAATGAATTCAAATACTGGTTAAAGAGGTCGAAATGGCGGGGGTTCCACTTTTATTAAGAGCAGCGCGGGGAGAAGCCTTGGATCGTCCCCCCGTTTGGATGATGCGGCAGGCAGGTCGCTATATGAAAGCTTATCGAGATCTGCGAGACAAATACCCGTCTTTTCGAGAACGGTCTGAGATTCCAGAAGTCGCGATCGAGGTTTCTCTTCAACCCTGGAGGGCTTTTCAACCCGATGGCGTGATTCTGTTTTCTGACATTGTGACTCCCTTGCCCGGACTCGGCATCGACATGGACATCGCCGAAGGCAAAGGCCCGATCATTGATGACCCCATTCGCACTCAAGCTCAGGTGGACAACTTGCGCCCGCTTGAACCCGAAGAATCGATGCCCTTTATCAAGCCGATTCTCAAAGCCCTGCGCGACGAAGTGGGCGATCGCTCAACCGTTTTGGGATTTGTCGGCGCACCCTGGACTCTGGCAGCCTATAGCGTCGAGGGCAAAGGCTCCAAAACCTATTCGGTGATCAAGAATATGGCCTTTTCTGATCCGACAATCCTACACCAGCTACTAGGGAAATTGGCGGACGCGATCGCGATTTACACCCGCTATCAGATCGACTGTGGAGCGCAGGTGGTGCAGATGTTTGACTCGTGGGCGGGACAACTCAGCCCTCAAGACTATGACACCTTTGCATTGCCTTATCAGCAGCGCGTTTTTCGTCAGGTTAAAGAAACTCACCCCGATACGCCGTTGATTCTGTTGGTGAGCGGCAGTGCAGGCGTGTTGGAGCGGATGGGCAAATCAGGTGCCGATATTGTCAGCGTCGATTGGTCGGTGGATATGGCAGACGCTCGATCGCGCCTGGGTAAAGACATGAAAGTGCAGGGCAACCTCGATCCGGGCGTGTTGTTTGGCTCAAAAGCGTTCATTCGCGATCGCATTCTCGATACGATTCGCAAAGCTGGTAATCGGGGACACATCCTGAACCTGGGTCATGGTATTCTTCCACTTACACCTGAAGAAAATGCGGCGTTCTTCTTTGAAACTGCAAAACAGGTTGATAAGTTACTGGCGACCTCTTGTTAGGGATGAAGGATGAGGGATGAAGGATGAATTGAATGATTGGTTCGAGTTTCAGTGTTTGCGTTTATTCTATGAACTCATACACTCATGATTCATACTGATAGCTTAATGACTCCTACATCCCTCATCCCTCACCCCTCATCCCTCATCCCTTCCCCATGACTTCAAAGCGAATCTTTGTGACAGGTGCGAGTGGTTGCATTGGTCACTATATTGCTGAAACTTTAATTCAAGAAACCGAGCACGAATTGTTCTTGATGGTCAGAGATCCTGACAAGCTCAAGTTTGATGTTCATGTTCGGCCTGGTGTGACGATCGTTCGTTCAGATTTGCGAGACATTGAGCAACACAGCGCTCTGTTGAAGACGATAGATTGTGCGATTTTGACGGCAACGTCTTGGGGCGGTGATGAGATTAATGATGTGAATGTGCTGAGTACGCTGCGGTTGATGAAGCTGTTAGACCCGGATGTGTGTCAGCAGGTGATTTATTTCTCGACGGCTAGTGTGCTCGATCGCAACAATCAACTGCTCAAAGAAGCCGGAGAATTTGGCACAGACTATGTGCGATCGAAGTATGTTTGTTTTCAAGAACTCTCGAAGTTGGCGATCGCATCCAAAATTACGGCGCTGTTTCCGACGCTGGTCTTGGGGGGAGGCGATCGCTATCCCTATTCCCATGTGTCGTTGGGGGTGGGGGAAGTGGTGCGCTGGATTAAGCTAATTCGCTTTTTAGACGTTGATGGCAGCTTCCATTTTATTCATGGTCAAGACATCGCCCTCGTCGTAAAGCATTTGGTCGAGAATCCGCCGACTGCCGCTGGCCCGCGCAAGCTGGTTTTGGGTAATGAGAAACTGACGGTGAATCAGGCGATCGAAGAGGCCTGCGCCTATCTCAACCAAAGAATCTACTTCCGCATTCCCCTTTCACTGTGGTTAGCGGATTTCTTCATTTTTCTATTCCGGATTCAGATGGGTGACTGGGAGCGCTTTTCTCTGCACTATCGCCATTTCACCCACCAAAATCCCGCGACTCCTGCCACGTTTGGAATGCCGACCTACTGTGCAACGCTGTATGACGTGCTGAAGTTAAGCGGAATTCCTCGTAGAACGGGTCGATCTGCTTTAGTCGATAGATCTTTGAGCGCACGACCCAAGTAGCTTGAGCAACGGACAGTTGAAGTCAATCATCCGTTGCCAGTTTGCACTAGATAAGTTTGATAGCGCGGAATGCGAAAAATAAGGTGAGGGCAAGCGCGATCGCGCCACCTACCAGACCGACATAAGCAATCACTGCGGACATAAAATTCGTCTCCAATTTCAACCTCTAACAAAACTATACAGAACAACGCATCGCCATTTGTAGAAGTTCACATCAAGTAAGATCAAGTACAAGGTATTTTCGCGAAAGTCATCATGCAGTCTGTCATCCCGGTTGTTTTGCCCGAAAAGTCTTATGAGATCACCATTGCGCCAGGGAGCGTCGGTCGCGTCGGCAAGCTAATTACAGATGCAGAAACGCCGTTGAAACTGGGTCAAAAAATTTTAGTGGTTTCCAATCCCACCATCTTTCGCTGCTATGGTCAACGGCTGATAGATTCACTAACTCAAGCAGGATTCAGTGTGGATCGCTGCATTCTAGCTGCGGGAGAGCGCTACAAAACGCCTGCTACGTTGCAAAAGATCTATGATGCGGCGCTAGAAAATCGCCTGGAGCGATCGTCCACAATGGTTGCTTTGGGCGGTGGTGTGATCGGCGATATGACAGGCTTTGCGGCGGCGACCTGGCTGCGAGGAATCAATGTAGTGCAGGTGCCGACGACTTTATTATCGATGGTGGATGCGGCGATCGGCGGCAAAACCGGGGTCAACCATCCCAGAGGCAAAAATCTGATTGGGGCATTTCATCAGCCTCGGTTAGTGTTGATCGATCCACAGGTGCTAAAAACGCTGCCAATGCGCGAGTTTCGGGCAGGAATGGCGGAAGTGATCAAGTATGGAATTATCTGGGATGCAAACTTATTTGATCAGCTAGAACAAGCGCCTCGATTAGATCAACTCCGCTACATCAGCGACGAACTGCTACAAGAGATTCTGACTCGTTCTTGTCAGGCAAAAGCTCACGTCGTCAGCAAAGACGAAAAAGAATCGGGACTGCGGGAGATTCTCAACTATGGCCATACGATCGGTCACGCCGTCGAAAGTTTAACCGGATACCGCATCGTCAATCATGGAGAAGCGGTCGCGATCGGCATGGTAGCGGTCGGTCACATTGCTGTTGAGATGAACTTGTGGACGCAGGAAGAGAGCGATCGTCAGCTTGCTCTGATCAAAAAAACAGGTTTACCGACTCAGCTACCTGAAGGGTTAGACATTGAGGCAATTATCAACTCTCTGCAATCCGACAAGAAGGTGAAAGCGGGACAGGTGCGATTTGTGTTGCCAGAAGGAATTGGGAAAGCGATCGTCACGAATCAAGTGGCTCCAGACACGATTCATAAAGTGCTACAAAAGATGTAAAAGCGGGACAAAGTTTATACATTTGATTGGGCTGTGATTCCGATAGTGGCATAGTAGATAGCCCAGGAATTGCGATCGTCTGCAAATAAACAATATTGCTCAATGTCTTCTTGAGTAACTTCCCCTGTTGCAATATATTTGTCTGCAAGTTGCAGAGTCGATAGTTTCATGACCGATGCGATTCCTGAACCGCCAGGAGAGATGGGAACATCATTTTCTACTAACGGCTGCAAGCCAAGCTGTTGAAAGATAGCGGGTAATTTAATTCCTAGTGCATAATCCATATTACGATTAGCGAACATTTGAAAGATCGCTTGATTGACTCGATTCATAGATTGATAGGCGGCTTCTTCTCCGACGATCGCTTTTGCTGCCGAGAAGTCAGGCTCTTCGATCACAATCCATCCGCCTGGTTTCAGCAAATCCAACATTCTCGACAAAGCAACTTGAAAGTCTGAAATATGAATGAGAACATAGCGGGCATGAACCAGATCAAAAGAGTGATCTTCAAGCGGAAGACTGCGAATATCAGCCTGCAACACTTCGACATTCGGCAGTTGAATGTTATTTACAAAACGGGTGTCTAAATCAACCGCAACCACTTTGCCATTTTCTCCGACAACAGATGCCATCCACTGGGCAATTGATCCGGCTCCGGCCCCCACTTCAAGACATCGCCAATTTGTTGTAATTCCCGTCGCTTGAATTCGTTTGCGACTGGCTGGATCGAAAACTTGTTCGATCATCTGAAGCCGTTCCAGTTCTTTGATATGTTGAGAATCAGTAAAAATGTATTGAGACATTGACATTCGCCTCTCTGCTGATCTGGGATTTAGCTATTTCAACGAAACAACTCTAAATTACAGTCTTTTCAGCAATTCATCATACTCATCGTGTGTGCCAATCCAAAACCAGTAGATGTGATCATCCGACTCCAGCAATCCTACAACACGGCAATTTAGGCTGACACGAGCAGAATAAATCGGTTGGCGTTGACTCACTCGCTTAAACTGCAAACTATTGTGATAGGAGTCTTCGCGCCAGAGGGCGTATGCTTTTTCAGCTTGCTCCTGCACTGATACAGGGAGTTGATTGAGCCGCTTACGGAAAGTTTTAGTGACGCTCGATTTCATTGCTTAGTCGGAAAAACTTCATCAAGTGGAACTATTTCGCCATCAGCAATTTCTTGCCGTACTGCATCAGCTAGACGATCCCACTGTTCGTCTGTTGTGGCTGCAAAGCGAACCGTCCATGCTTGTTCGTCTTTTAGTTCAGACAATAGACGAGATGCGATCGCGTCCTGCTGATCTGCGGGAAGTTTTTTGATTTCTGCAATGACCTGTTGAAGAAGTTCAGTCATAGTTCTAGAAAATAAAGATAGTGACGAATATGCATCCTCATTCTATCTGACAGGATCTTGTTACACTTAGGAGCTATGAAGGTTTGCGTTTCTCCAGAAGACTAGACGGGCGATCGTCACAGATCAAGTCACTTCAGACACGATTCGCAAAGTTTTACAATTTGTCAGGTCAAAAAAACTTGGATCTGGACAGCGGTGAACCATTCCCAGGCGGGCATTCTCGCTTGGGTGGTGGGAGATCACAGCGCGGAGACGTTCAAACCTTTGTGGCAGATCGTCTATTGCTGACATTGCTACTTCTATGTCACCGATGGGTGGAAGGCTTACACTGGCTTTATTGAGGAGGGAGATCATTTTGTCATCAAGACATACATGACGAGAACCGAAGGCGAGAATGCCCGATTACGCCACTACTCAGCCCGACTGCACCGCAAGACCTTGTGTTACTCCAAGTCGGTCGAAATGCGGAAGCATTCACTTCGCTTGCTCCTCCACTACTTAAAGTATTGGTCAATACCCGTATTCATATGATTCATCCCTTTTGTCAGCAACGCCTTCAAGAGAAACCCAGGCTATTTCCACAAAGAAGGAATCTACATTCAACCGCTGTTCATCCCCATTAATCTCACATAGGAATTCCCCATCGTAAGAAATAGTCATTTCACGTGATTCATCAGGTTTAAGTAAATTAGGGGCGAACGATATGAGAATCTTTGCCATGCTTACTTCGTTTTCCTCCTCATCAAAAGCAATAACATTAAGCATCATTTCCTTCAAAGGTTGCTGGCTATTGCTTTTAACGTCGAACCAGATTGAAAGACTATATGGAGAACAGTCAAGTTCTTCCACCTCAAAGTCAATAATCTCAAATTCTTCCACGTTCTTTTTCATTTGCCATAAAATTCTCTCTACCATTGCTTCCTCATCTTTTCGCTCAAAGCATTCAATCTCGCTCGATATATCTCGGAGTACATCTTGTATTTTGTGTAGTTGATCACTGGATATACAGGCAGCAAACAGACACTTATTGTTTTCGTTGAAAACGTACACGAAATTGCTTTGCCACTTGGTTGGAGATATGAACAAACCTATAAGCTCACTCGCAACTGGCACATAAATACCTTCGCTCCTAACGTATTGTTTAAGGCAACCACTGCCATCTTTAAATGTGATCCAATGCGATGCATTTTTTGCTTCAATGCTTTCTAAAGGCGCGTTCTTGACAATAGAGCGCTTCTTATTTATGAGTGAGAACAGGTGAGTAATAATATCCTGTGAAAATGACTTCATACAACAGTTCTCCAATGAGTTTACTCAAAGGTTCCCCATTGAGAGCGCCAACATACAAGTCTCTAATCTAAGTTTTTGTGCCTGTACAGTCTACAAGCCACCTAACTAAGCATCAGCATAAATACCAACTCAACTATCTGACTCGTCCGGTAGCGCAAAGAAATCTTCTTGTTCTTGTACAGAGGTTTCTAGTAGATCGGTGGTGCCTAGTCTGACGCTTTCGTGATAGAGGTAAGCAATATCCAATGCTTCGAGGGTGGCGCGAATGTGGGTGCGGATCGGCTGACTGCCGATCGTTCCCACCAGTTCCAATACATCCAGTTCTGCATCCCAGGCGTAGGCGGTGCCGTGGAGTTTCACTAGTCGTTCGAGTAGGGTTGCCAGATTTGCAGTTTCGAGCGGACGAATTGTCGGACAGTTGGAGCCGATCGCCGTGTCAAAAAAGTCTCGCATCACAATTCCCGCATCTGCCCCAAACTTCTCAACCGCAACTTCAGGAATTTGAGTGCGATCGTTCTTGGCGCTGGGCGTACTGGTGCCGCTAAACCAGACATCGTTTCTCAAACTAGAAGCGACTACGCCAAATGTATAGATGGGATAGGGATTTCGGCAAAACAGTTCATGTTCGCCGTCTCGACGCACGTCGCGATTTGACCAATTCAACAACCAATTGAGATTGCGATACGCCTGAAGTCGGCCAATCTTGCCCAATCGTCCAATCAGTTCCACTTCATCCAACAGCAGCACCCAACCTTTGTAACCACAGAGCGCGATCGCATCCGCCATGACTCCAAAATAGGCACTACCATGCTGAGTTGCGCGAAAATTCGTCTCAAATTTGGGCAACGGTTCGCCCCGTGCGGCTCGATGAATTCGCTTGAGTTCGGGACTGCTGAGACGAGTGCCTGTCAGGTCGCCATAGAGCAACTCTTGTTCTTCGCCTGACGTGAAAAAGTAGTCTTCAAGCACGATCGCCGGGAGTGGATGACTGTAGCGATCGCGATCGGCAATTGGACTATTCAACAAATCGCCAGCTTTGCGAGAATTCAACGCCTTGGTCAAGCCTGCCATTTTAGAATCGGGCGTGCGAATCACCGAAGCCACCCGTCCATAAAAATTCAGTAGATGGTGACAGGACACTTCTCGACTCAAAGAAACGCGGCTGACTGCATAGCCCATATCCAGTGCCACATGCTCAACTGTGGTCAGGGCATGAGTTTTACCTTGTCCATAGGGCCCCCAGGCGAGACGACCGAGCGACCGCTGTCCTTGAGAAAATTGTTCTAAATCCTGGCGAATCAGATTGGTGAGGGACGATCGCAAATCAGGCAGTTCTCTCGTCGAGACGCGCGTCGGAATGCCAGCTCTTAGCGTTTCAACAACGGCGATCGACTTTCTACGATTTGCGTCATATCTTTCCATTGGCGTTCACCTTATTGATCTATTGAGTTTAGTCGCGACCCGCTTATCCTCCCTATTTTGCTGCTTTACGCAAACGATAATCGCCCTTTAGGTTCTGGGATAGGTCGCCCTAATTCTTGAGCCGTTTCAATCCATTCTTGAATGATCACTTCTACATTTTGCACAGCCTCCTGATAAGTTTCACCATCAGCCGCACATCCGGGCAGTTCTGGCACTTCGACAATAAAGCATTGATCAACTTCACTCCAGTAGATAATGAGTTCGTACTTAATTTTCATCTTGTCCTCCAAGTTGATATTTCAAAATCACAGTGCGAACTTGTTTAACTTGGTACGCCTTTGCTTTTCCCTGCTTGGGCTGAAGATTTAGAATGTCTTCTACGCTTTCTTTAGAGAAGATATGATGGCTGCCTCGGATGCGTTCTTCAAAACCAAGGGCAGATAAAAGTTGACAGAGTGGCTCAAAGGGAATGTTGGTATCCGAGGCTCCTGACAGAATTTTGACTAGTAGCTTATCTCGCTGACTCATCTCTTCTATGGGTCTCTTTTTTCACACAGTTCTTTAAATTCATTACACTTCATCCAGCGCCATTAGCGTTGTTTCAATCACTTTGGCTTGTAGTTGACTGTATTCATAGAGATCAGGAGGTTCTCGATCGCTCACTTCATATCCTGCCTCCTCAAATAGCACTTTTAATCGAGCTTGCACTTGATCAGGAAAACTTCTGCCCTGCGCGACTAGATGAATGTCGGTATCTACAATGTCGGCCAGTGGATTGAAGCGATCGATGGGCAACAGTCCCGTTTGCAGCCGCATCCAGAGCGCTTCGTAACTTTTGAACCCACGACGATCGTCGTCGATCATGTCGCGTCGTCCTGCTAACAACAGTAGAAAGTGATCCAATAGTTCTACATCATCAATGATTTGACGAAATAGTTCGCAGGTGTCTTTGATCGCATTGGCAGTGTATTTAAAGCGGCGAGTTTCAGGATGGCGTTCGGTCATGGCTTCAAGGTCGTCGATCGCCACCACTAATCCGGTCATGCCTGCAAGGTGAAGGAGTCGGATCAGGGAATTTAACCAATAGCGCGCATTTGATTTTTGCAGTCGTTCATATAACAATGTCGCTTGTTTTTGATGACGCTCTAACTTCTCGCCAGCAAGCCATTTCAGTCCTACCTTAATGCTGTCTTCGTTACCATTGACTAACCGATTGCTGATCACATGATGGGCAAAGGCTCGAAAAGAAGATCCGAAGTCAACATCGCGCAATGTCATCCCGATCGCTCGTCTAATCTCATGCACGGCTAAGTCACGAGTCAATCCTTGATCTTCAATTAAAATTGAGAGAATGTTATCGCTATCATCATATTGTCCATATCCCAACTTTTTGATCACCAGTTGACATAAGCCACTGACTAACTTTTGTTTGTCAAGTTGTTGAACGATCGCTCGATAAAATCCAGTTAAATCATTCAACCGATATTCTCGTGCAGAGAGATAGACCGTTTGATAGCCGATCGCTTGAGCATCTTGTAATACACATCGCAATAGATGAGTTTTGCCCGTTCCCGTACCGCCAACTAGAACTTTGACCTTGCTGCCCCCATCGGCAATGTAATTGGCTAGATAATGATCGCGTAAGTGATTGAGCCAGCGATCGCGCCCCAACGTCATTGCCGCCAGCAGTTCTTCATGAACGGGAGGCTTGCCCGACAGCATGGTTTCAATATCTAACTCATCAATTTGCATCGACGCAAAATCACCCTTCAATTAAGTGAATAGCTAACGTCCCAACTCGGCTTTCTTGTCCTTGACTATTGATTAGCAATAAAGTCTTGGCCGTTTCGCGAGAAGGTTCTAAATCAAACTGGTAGCGATCGTAGCGAATTTGAGGTTGTTCTTTCAATCGCGCCAGATCGTAAGTAAATAGCGGTTCGGGATAGTCTTGTCTCACAGATTGCTTCAGCGTCAAGAGCCAATAAATCTCTTTCAGCGAAACGGAGTGTCCCCAGAGCACCTCATTGTTTTGCAGCGCCAGACGATTGAGCGTTTCATAGGCACTCAACAGCTCCCGACAGAACCGAGTCGAGTCAAATTTGCTGTTGATCACGCGGCTATATTGTCCGGAAACCCAGGTCGCAAGTTGATCAGGCGCAAAGGCTTTGGTCTGCTGCGATCGCCGTCCCATGCTCAATTTCACCACACCCTGATCGCGGCTGAAGGTTAGCTTGAAGGGCGGAAATTCATAGACGGGAAACTCACCTCTAACAGGCACTCCCGCCGCTTTGAGGGCGTTCTCAACCTCGGCTGGATACGTCTCCGACTGCACAATGTCTTGATCCGCTTGCAGGGCGTTTTGAATCACCGCTTGTTGGTCTTGCCAACGATCGTCCAGCCGAGTCAACTCCTCTGTCAGCACTTCTAAAGTTTGCGAGGAGGTTTTAAAGTCCCATTCCTTGCGAGATTTTTTGACCGCAGACCAGACTTTTACCAGTCGTTTGAAAGTGGCATCCAGTTCAGCGATCGTTGTTTTTTCTGCCTCGTCCAACGGTTCCATAATCTGAGACGGTGAGATTGAATGTCCATCATCGTATCTCAAATTGTTAATGTGCAAACGTTTTGCCTCTTCTGTCTCTGGAACTCTCAAAGCTGGGAAATCGGTGTCTTTCGACATTGCAACGACGACAACAAAGAAATTTAGGAAATGAGTAGACGGTTTTACCAATCCTGTCCTATACTGTTGGACTGTGGCTAAAATTCTGAAAGTGCGATTTCTAAGAGGAAGCAGCCAAGTTTGAGTGATAAGCGTAAGTTTGAAGCTCACAATTTGCAAGGTTTTTCGTCTCGTATGAGGGAAATTGCGAAAGAAACTTCGGGCAAAGAGGCGAAAAGTTTTCCCCGGGAATTTGTTCCCAGCCTAAGCGTTTCAACCCAACCTCAAAGCGGATACTGATTGGTTTACCTCTCAAGTCCGGGTTGGAGTAAGTACCAGAGCCAGCGTGTTCTCTAAGGTGCTTTGCCAAAACGCCCAAGTTTCCTAAAAACGCGGAATCCGCTGCCTTTCAAAACGCCGAAAGGTATGATTCTTCTGGTCTTCCGACCGTAGAATCCGTTCTGGAAAAGCGAAGCTGCGATCCAAAATCGCGGTTTTGACATGTTCAAACGGAAGTGCTGAACGGACGATCGATCGAGAAATGAACGAAGAGCTTCCGTCTCCCCTTTCATCCCTCATCCCTCATCCCTCATCCTTCCAGATGTGTAGAAAAGGAGACCAGTCAAGTGGCTGTCGGTATTCTCGGCACAAAACTCGGCATGACCCAAGTTTTTGACGACACAGGAAAAGCCATTCCTGTCACCGTTATTCAAGCTGGCCCATGCCCCATTACCCAGGTCAAAACTCCCGAAACAGATGGCTATTCAGCCCTGCAAATCGGATTCGGTGAAACCAAAGTCAAAGCCCTCAGCAAGCCCGAACTCGGACACCTTGCTAAGTCAAATTCTGCGCCCCTGCGCCATCTGATCGAACTGCGCCTCGACGCACCTCCGACCGACTACGAACTCGGTCAAGCTCTGAAAGCAGACCTGTTTGAAGCGGGCCAAATCGTTGATGTGATCGGCACCAGCATTGGGAAAGGATTTGCAGGCTACCAAAAGCGCCACAACTTCAAACGCGGGCCGATGGCTCACGGTTCCAAAAACCACCGCGCTCCCGGATCGACTGGAGCAGGCACCACCCCTGGACGAGTCTATCCTGGTAAGCGGATGGCGGGTCAGATGGGCAACGAGCAAGTCACGATTCGCAAATTGACCGTGGTGCGCGTGGATGTCGATCGCAACCTGATCTTGATCAAAGGAGCGGTACCCGGTAAGCCCGGCGCTCTGGTGCAAATTATGCCCGCTAAGAAAGTGGGTCGCTAGGGCAGGAAGGAGAAAAGACAATGGTTGATTGTGTAGTAAAAGACTGGCAGGGAGCCGAATCGGGGCAGGCCTCGATCGACCTCAAGGTTGCTAAAGCAGAAACCGCCAAAGGGGTAGTTCATAGAGCCTTGGTGCGTCAATTGGCAAACCAGCGTCAGGGTACCGCTTCCACCAAAACTCGCGCAGAAGTGAGAGGCGGCGGTCGCAAACCCTGGAGACAAAAAGGAACGGGACGCGCTCGTGCAGGTTCCAATCGTTCTCCCTTGTGGCGGGGCGGCGGTGTGATCTTTGGGCCAAAGCCTAGAGATTACACGATTAAAATGAATCGCAAAGAGCGACGGTTGGCGCTGCGGACGGCGTTTCAAAGTCGGGTTGAAGACTTAATTGTGGTGCAGGATTTTGCCGACCAGCTTTCTCGTCCCAAGACGAAAGAAATGACTCAGGCCCTGACGCGCTGGGGAGTCGAACCCGATTCTAAAGTGCTGCTGATTGTGGCTGAAAGAAACGAAACAGTTTATCTGTCTGCCCGCAATATTGAGAAGCTGAGAATGATTTCAGCGAACAACCTCAATGTTTTTGACGTGTTGAACGCAGACAAAATCGTGGCTACGGCTTCTGCTATCACGATGATTCAGGAGGTATACGGTGAGTGACTTTAACCCCCGCTATCTAGCGGATCTGATTCGTCGCCCAATTATCACAGAGAAAGCGACCCGTCTGCTGGAAGACAACCAATACACCTTTGAGGTTGCTCCCAGAGCGTCAAAGCCCGAAATCAAAGCGGCTGTCGAATTTCTCTTCGATGTCAAAGTCGTCGGAATCAACACCCTGATGCCCCCTCGCAAAGCGCGTCGCGTCGGTAAGTTTGCAGGTCATAAGCCTCAATACAAACGCGCGATCGTCACCCTGGCATCTGGGGACTCGATCACACTGTTCCCAGAAGTTTAGAATCCCTGAGAGTAGCAAGTTATGGGCATCCGAATTTATCGTCCCTATACCCCTGGCACCCGTCAGCGCACGATCCCCGATTTTGCAGAAATCACCAAAACTGAGCCTGAAAAGTCTCTAACGACTTCTAAGCACAGAGATAAGGGACGCAATAACCGGGGCGTAATCACCTGTCGTCACCGCGGGGGCGGACACAAGAAGCTTTATCGAATTGTCGATTTTCGTCGCGACAAGCTCAACGTTCCGGCACGAGTAGCCGCGATCGAATACGATCCCAACCGCAACGCTCGTCTGGCTCTGCTGTTTTATCAAGATGGTGAGAAGCGCTATATTCTTCATCCCCACACCTTGAAAGTTGGCACGGTGATTCGGGCTGGGGCAGATGCGCCGATCGAAGTGGGCAATTCTCTTCCGTTAGAAAACATTCCTCTGGGTACGATCGTTCACAATATCGAACTCGTTCCCGGCAAAGGGGGGCAGATGGCCAGAGCCGCAGGTGCTTCTGCTCAAGTGGCTGCTAAAGAGGGCGACTATGTAACGCTGAAGCTGCCTTCGACTGAAGTTCGCATGGTTCGCAAAGAGTGCTACGCGACGATCGGACAAGTTGGCAACATCGATGCAAGAAACGTCAGCCTGGGTAAAGCGGGTCGCACTCGTCACAAAGGCCGTCGTCCCCAAGTGCGCGGTAGTGTGATGAACCCAGTGGATCACCCTCATGGTGGTGGAGAAGGTCGGGCCCCGATCGGTCGTCCCGGCCCGGTGACACCTTGGGGTAAGCCAGCCCTGGGGCGCAAAACTCGCAACAAGAAGAAGGCAAGCAGTTCTCTGATTGTGCGTCGTCGTCGTAAGTCTTCCAAGCGGGGACGCGGCGGACGGGAATCGTAATTCACTTAGGGAGACCTACATATGGCACGTTCACTTAAAAAAGGCCCCTTTGTTGCCGACCATCTGATGAGCAAGATCGAAGCGCTCAATGCCAGAGGCGACAAACAAATGATCAAAACCTGGTCACGAGCTTCGACCATTTTGCCTCAGATGATTGGACATACGATCGCCGTTCACAACGGTCGAACTCACGTCCCCGTCTACGTCTCTGAACAAATGGTGGGTCACAAGCTGGGCGAATTTGCACCCACTCGGACATTCCGAGGTCATGCGGGTGGCGATAAAAAGGCACGTCGATAGGAGAAAGGCGGTTAGCGAACGGTCAATGACTGATCCGCTAACTGCTCAAGGAGAAAACTATGGCTACTGATACGACTGAAATTAAAGCGATCGCACGTTACATCCGCATGTCACCCCACAAGGTGCGCCGAGTGTTGGATCAGATTCGGGGCCGCTCCTATCGAGAAGCGCTGATCATTCTGGAATTCATGCCTTATCGCGCCTGTGATCCGGTTTTGAAGGTACTGCGATCAGCCGCGGCTAATGCGGAACACAATGAAGGACTCGATCGAGCAAGTTTGGTGGTGAGCCAAGCTTTTGCAGATGCCGGCCCTTCACTCAAGCGATTCAGACCGAGAGCGCAAGGACGGGCTTACCAAATTCGCAAGCCGACTTGTCATATCACGGTCGCGGTGGCTCCGGGTGCCGACTCCTAGTTCGCTTCCCGACTGACGACTTAAACTGCTTTTAGAGGAACGTATGGGACAGAAAATTCATCCAAATGGATTTCGGCTAGGAGTCATCAAGGAGCATGGTTCTCGTTGGTATGCTGACTTCGCCCGCTATCCTGATCTGCTCAAAGAAGATGCCAAGATTCGCCATTTCTTCATCAAGAATCCGAAAAATCTTGACAACTTGAAGAAGCCGGGAATTTCGGAAATTCGGATTGAGCGCAAAGCCGATCAGATTGACTTAGAAATTCGCACAGCTCGTCCTGGGGTCGTGGTTGGTCGCGGTGGCGCTGGGATCGAAACGCTAAGAACTGGACTGCAAGACGCTTTGGGAAATAGCGATCGCCAGATCCGCATCAATGTGGTCGAGGTGGCTCGCGTCGATGCCGATGCTGCCCTGATTGGGGAATACATTGCTGAACAGCTAGAACGTCGGGTTTCCTTCCGGCGGGTCGTGCGTCAGGCGATTCAACGCGCTCAACGGGCTGGCATTGAAGGCATCAAGATTCAAGTGAGCGGTCGCTTAAATGGGGCTGAAATTGCTCGCCCCGAATGGACTCGTGAAGGTCGTGTTCCACTCCACACGTTGAGAGCCGATATTGACTACGCCTACGTCACCGCTCAAACGATTTACGGAACGTTGGGGATTAAAATCTGGGTCTTCAAGGGTGAAATCATTCCTGGACAAGATCGCGAAATCGAGGCCGCCCCGACCAACCAACCCCGTCGTCGTCAACAGCGTCGTCGCCAACAATTTGAAGACCGATCGAACGAGGGTTAAAGGACACAGGATGAGGGATGAACCAATCCTTCTCGCTCCTCACTCCTCACTCCTCACTCCTCACTCCATAGGTACTGAGTCATGTTAAGCCCAAGAAGAACAAAATTCCGCAAACAGCAGCGCGGACGAATGAGAGGAATGGCGACTCGTGGAGCCGACCTGAACTTTGGTGATTTTGGTTTACAGGCTTTAGAGCCAAGCTGGATCACCTCTCGTCAGATTGAAGCCAGTCGTCGAGCAATGACCCGCTACATCCGTCGGGGTGGCAAAATCTATATTCGGATTTTCCCAGACAAGCCGATCACGATGCGTCCCGCAGAAACTCGGATGGGTTCTGGTAAAGGTGCGCCCGAATTTTGGGTGGCAGTAGTTAAACCCGGTCGGATCTTGTTTGAGATCGCAGGCGTTCCCGAAGCGACGGCTCGTGAGGCCATGCGTCTAGCATCCTTCAAGCTGCCGATCAAAACGAAGTTCATCACACGCGAAGCCTCGGAGGAGTCCTAAATTATGCCTCTTCCCAAATTTGAAGACGCTAAAAACTTGAGTGACCAGGAATTGGCAGATCAGATCGTTGCAGTTAAACGGCAATTATTTGACCTGAGAATGCAAAAGGGCACTCGCCAATTAGAAAAGCCTCACCAGTTCAAGCACGCAAAACATCAGCTTTCTCAATTGCTGACCGTTGAGCGAGAACGGCAGTTGAAACCGACTGAAAGCTAGAAGGCTGAACCTGAAATCATTCCCATTCATCCTTCATTATTTCAACTGGAGTATCTCAATGGCAGTAAAGGAAAGAGTTGGCTTAGTTGTCAGCGACAAGATGGACAAAACGGTGGTTGTGGCGGTTGAAAACCGATCGGCTCACCCTAAATACGGCAAGATCGTGGTGCGAACCCAGCGGTACAAAGCCCACGATGAAGAAAATAAGTGCAAGGAAGGCGATCGCGTTCGCATTCAGGAAACTCGACCCCTCAGCCGCACTAAGCGATGGGTTGTGTCTGAAATCCTGAGTACTGCCTTTAAAGGTTAAACACGAGGGACTTAGACATGATTCAACAAGAAAGTTATCTCAACGTAGCGGACAACAGTGGCGCACGTAAGCTGATGTGTATCCGTGTGATTGGTGGCGGTAATCGTCGCTATGGCGGAGTCGGTGACGTGATCATTGCGGTCGTTAAAGATGCCATTCCAAACATGGCGGTCAAAAAGTCTGATGTGGTTCGGGCGGTGATTGTCCGTACCAGACACACGATGCGTCGGGACAGCGGCATGAGTATTCGGTTTGATGACAACGCCGCCGTGATCATCAACGCGGATGGCAATCCTAGAGGCACTCGCGTCTTTGGCCCGGTAGCTCGTGAATTGCGCGACAAGAGCTTTACCAAAATCGTTTCCCTCGCTCCGGAGGTTCTGTAATGGCGACTAAACAAAAACCCGCTGTTCGTTACAAAATGCACGTCAAGAAAGGCGACACCGTTCAGGTGATTGCTGGAAGCGACAAGGGCAAAGTGGGCGAAATCCTGCAAACGATTTCTAAGACGAGCAAAGTCATTGTCAAAGGTGTAAACCTTCGCACCAAGCACGTCAAGCCTCAGCAAGAAGGTGAATCGGGTCAGATTGTGGTTCAAGAAGCCCCAATTCATAGCTCCAACGTCATGCTTTATTCCGAAAAGCAAAAAGTCGCCAGCCGCGTTTGCCACACGATCAACTCGGACGGCAAGAAAGTGCGGATGTTGAAGAAAACAGGCGAAATCATCGACTAAAGAGTTTTGAGTTCCAACGTTTAGGTTCTTTAACCTCAGCGCTCGAAACTCAAAACTCGAAACTATATCCCTGACCAAGCCCAGGGCAAGGACTCGAAACTATGGCACAACGATTAAAAGATCAGTATCAAGAAAAAATTGTCCCGAAACTCACGGAGCAATTCAACTACACGAACGTCCACCAAGTTCCGAAGGTGGCCAAAATCACGATCAACCGGGGATTGGGCGAAGCGTCACAGAATGCCAAGGCGCTAGAAGCTTCTATCAATGAGATCGCGACGATCGCCGGACAAAAACCCGTCGTGACTCGTGCCAAAAAAGCAATCGCAGGCTTCAAAATCCGAGAAGGAATGCCCGTTGGGGTGATGGTGACGCTGAGAGGCGATCGCATGTTCGCGTTTCTCGATCGCTTGATCAACCTTTCACTTCCTCGCATTCGTGACTTCCGAGGCATTAGCCCCAAAAGCTTTGACGGACGTGGCAACTACACCCTCGGTCTGAGAGAGCAACTGATCTTTCCAGAGATCGAGTACGACAGCATTGATCAGATTCGCGGGATGGACATTTCAATCATCACAACTGCAAACACCGACGAAGAAGGTCGCGCCCTGCTTAAAGAAATGGGTATGCCTTTTCGAGAAAATTGATGCAGTTTCATTAAGAGGGAACTATGGCGGCTAACGACACAATTTCAGACATGCTGACGCGCATCCGCAACGCAAGTTTGGCGCGGCATCAAACCACGGAAGTCCTATGTACCAAAATGACTCACAGCATTGCCAAAGTGCTACAGGCTGAAGGGTTTATTTCGGGCTATGAAGAATCGGGCGAAGGGGTCGATCGACGGCTCGTTCTATCCTTAAAATACAAAGGTAAAAACCGCAAACCGATTATCACAGCCTTGAAACGAGTCAGCAAACCCGGTCTGCGCGTCTATGTCAACCGGAAGGAACTGCCCCGTGTGCTGGGTGGAATTGGCATTGCAATTGTCTCGACTTCTAGCGGCATTATGACCGATCGGGAAGCTCGACGGACTGGAGTCGGCGGTGAGGTTCTTTGCTACGTCTGGTAAGTCTGGATATTATTCGTTGCTGTTTGGCTCACAGCGAATTGGACTCTAGATCTCAGGCATTAGACGTTGGACTGGATCAAGCTAAAAATCACGATCAAAGGCTAGAGTCTCAAGTCTCAAGTCCGCCGCTAACAGCTAAACGCTTCTATCAATAAAGGTAATTCAGCTATGTCTCGGATTGGTAAACGTCTCATTGATATTCCCGCCAAGGTGACGGTCAAGATCGATGGTCAGCATGTGGCGGTCAAAGGCCCCAAGGGTGAGCTTTCACGAGTGCTTCCCCCAGAAGTGATTGTGGAACAGGAAGGGACAACGGTCGAAGTCAAGCGTCGGGATGAGTCTCGTGCGGCTCGTCAGCGTCATGGTCTGTGCCGCACGCTTGTGGCCAATATGGTCGAGGGCGTATCCACGGGATTCCAGCGTCGTCTGGAGATTCAAGGCGTGGGCTATCGGGCCCAAGTGCAGGGAAGAAACCTGATCCTCAACGTCGGATACAGTAAGCCTGTTGATATTCCGCCTCCAGACGGGATTCAGCTTGCAGTGGAAGGCAACACAAACGTGATTGTCAGCGGAATTGATAAAGAAATTGTCGGCAATACAGCAGCCAAAATTCGCGCCGTTCGCCCTCCCGAACCCTACAAAGGGAAGGGAATTCGCTATGCAGGCGAAGCGGTCAGACGCAAGGTTGGTAAGTCCGGTGGTAAAGGGAAGAAATAAGCCATGAAACTGAATCGTAAAGACTCCACTCGCCGTCGTCACACTCGCATTCGTAAGCGCGTCGAAGGTACTTCAGAACGCCCTCGTCTCGCAGTGTTTCGATCAAATCAGCACATCTATGCTCAAGTGATCGATGACACGGCTCAACATACGCTGGCTTCGGCTTCGACCCTTGATCCCGAACTGAAAGAAAAGCTCGAATCATTCGCAAATCAGGAAGCTTCGGCAGAAGTGGGTAAGCTGGTAGCGCAACGCGCGATCGCCAAGGGCATTCAGTCGGTGGTCTTCGATCGCGGTGGCAATCTCTATCATGGTCGGGTCAAATCATTGGCAGACGCTGCCCGTGAAGCTGGTTTGAATTTCTAGGAGAAACTCATGGCAAAAGGTCGTAAAAGTAACAAGCCTCGTGAAGAGAAATCGGACTGGCAAGAGCGGGTGGTTCAGATTCGCCGGGTGACGAAGGTCGTCAAGGGCGGTAAAAAACTGAGCTTCCGGGCGATCGTCGTCGTCGGTAACGAGCGGGGTCAAGTCGGGGTCGGCGTTGGTAAGGCCAGCGATGTCATCGGCGCGGTTAAGAAAGGCGTTGCGGATGGCAAGAAGCATCTTGTAGAAGTCCCTTTGACCAAATCCAATTCAATTCCTCATCCAACCAATGGCAGCGGTGGCGGCGCAAAAGTAATGATGCGTCCAGCGGCTCCAGGGACTGGGGTAATTGCTGGGGGAGCCGTTCGGACGGTTCTCGAACTTGCGGGCGTGAAGAACATTCTGGCCAAACAGCTTGGTTCTGGCAATCCGCTCAACAATGCACGGGCGGCGGTCAGTGCGCTGGATGGACTGCGAACCTTCGCGGAAGTGGCTGAAGAACGGGGTGTTCCAGTCGAAAACCTCTACGCTTAGTCTCTCAAGATTGAGTCGAGAGATTAGGTCAAGAAACTTTCATTAGCACTGACTAAACACTATGAGAATCGATGATGTAGCGCCTCAACAAGGTGCAACCAAACGTGGCCGTCGAGTCGGTCGAGGCATTGCTGCTGGACAAGGTGCAAGCTGCGGCTTTGGAATGCGGGGTCAAAAGTCTCGTTCCGGTCGCCCGACTCGCCCAGGCTTTGAAGGCGGACAAACGCCTCTGTATCGCCGACTACCCAAACGCAAGTATTTCACTGTGATCAATCGGCAAAACTACACTGTGATCAATGTGGGCGACCTGGCGGAGCTTGCTGCTAACACAGGGGTTAATCTGGCTTCCTTGATGGAAGTGGGCATTGTCACTCAAGATGACGGTCCGCTGAAAATTTTGGGTGACGGAGACTTGTCTGTAGCTCTGAACGTCCAAGCGACCAGCTTTACAGAGGGTGCCCGCGCTAAAATCGAAGCAGCTGGCGGCACCTGTGAAGTCTTGGAACCCAAACCAACCTGGCATCGTGCCCCCAAGGTGAAAGCATAGCCGTTTCAACAGATCACTAAACGTCATCCTTGCCGGGGTGGCGCTTTCTAGTCTCAAAATAAGCACCTTCTGGAACTGGGCAAATCGGTCTGCTAGGCTACGAATATATGTACGAGGTGTTCTTTTATGGTCGTTAGTCGAGATAAAGCTCCAACCGCTCAGGAAACCTTTTCTCAGATGGCTCAAGCTGCCGGACTTAGAGGGCGTTTGCTCTTGACGATCGGCTTACTGATTCTGGTTCGCCTGGGGATTTATATTCCGCTACCGGGGATCGATCGGGCCGCTTTTGCTGCCAACATTTCGGGAAACTCGGCTCTCAGTTTTGTTGACTTGTTTGCTGGCGGTGGTCTGAGAACCCTGGGGATTTTTGCACTGGGGATTTTGCCGTTTATCAACGCCTCGATTATTTTGCAATTACTGACTACGGCAATCCCACAGTTAGAAGACTTGCAGAAGAATGAAGGAGAAGCCGGACGGCGCAAGATTTCTCAAATCACTCGCTATGTGGCGTTAGGGTTAGCAATTGTTCAAAGTTCGCTGTTGGCGATCGGGCTACTTCGTCCTTTTGCGCTGGATGCAGGCCCCCTATTTGTTGCTGAAACGGCATTGGCGCTGTCTGCGGGTTCAATGTTTGTGATGTGGGTTGGTGAAGTCATTACGGAGCGAGGCATTGGAAACGGGGCCTCCTTGCTGATTTTCTTAAACATCGTTTCAACCTTGCCGACTTCGTTAGGAAAAACATTTGAGTTAGCGCAGAGTGGCGATCGCAGCGTTGTGGGTGGTGTTGTGATTCTACTGCTTGTGTTCCTGGCGATGGTGATTGGAATTGTTTTTGTTCAAGAGGGCACTCGTCGAATTCCGATCATTTCAGCCCGCCGTCAGGTTGGTCGTCGCCAGTATCTAGAAAGAAGCAGCTATCTACCGCTCCGCCTTAACCAGGGTGGGGTCATGCCGATCATTTTCGCCTCTACGGTTCTGACTCTTCCGGCGCTGGTTGCTCAGGCGCTCCAAAATGCGTCCGTCAGCCAGTTTCTTGGAACTTATTTGGGGCCGACTTCTTGGGCACACAATCTTGTCTATCTTGTGTTGATTCTCTTCTTCAGCTACTTTTATGCTTCGCTTGTGGTTCAGCCCGATGAGATGTCAAAGAACTTGAAGAAGATGGGTGCAAGTATTCCAGGAATTCGTCCCGGAAAGGCGACGACTGAGTACATTGAGCGAGTCTTAAATCGGTTGACATTTCTGGGTGCGATCTTTCTAGGAGTGGTCGCGATCGTCCCTACGATCGTGGAGAGCGCAACTAGGGTTCCAACCTTTCAGGGGTTAGGCGCAACTTCACTCCTAATTCTGGTTGGGGTCGCGATTGACACGGCGAAACAAATTCAAACTTACGTCATCTCCCAGAGATACGAAGGAATGGTGAAACAGTAGTGGCTCGACTCATCTTTCTAGGCCCACCCGGAGCAGGCAAAGGTACCCAGGCAATGGTCTTGGCTTCCCTTAAACAGATCCCTCATATTTCCACAGGCGAAATTTTACGAGCGGCGGTTGCTGGGCAGACAACCCTAGGAGTCAAAGCCAAGGGATACATGGATCGGGGAGAACTTGTTCCGGATCAGCTTGTGATTGACCTGATTCGAGAACGATTGGGAGAGTCGGATGCTGAGGCTGGCTGGATTCTAGACGGATACCCGCGTAATGTAGCCCAAGCCGACTCTCTAGCAGAATTAGTCACGGAACTGGGTCAGACCCTTGATCGCGTCGTCAATTTAGACGTTCCAGACGAAACCCTGGTAGAGCGTTTGTTGAGTCGCGGACGCAAGGACGATAGCGAGAAAGTGATTCGCCGTCGCTTAGAGGTTTACCGGGAGCAAACCGCACCCCTGATCAAATACTACGAAGCTCACCAGAATTTGACCACGGTTGACGGCGATCGCCCACTGGAAGAAGTCACGACTGCCCTAAAAGAGATTGTTTAGCACAAGACTTAATGAGTCGGCCCGCTCCCAATTTCTTAGCTGCGGTGGGTTCTACCCCTTGTTTTCTGATATGGTCACCTTCCTGATATGCAGAAAGCAAATTTAATGCTCTAAACTGGAAAAGATGGTGTAAACTCTCTTGACTCCAAAAATGTTTTGTTGTAACGGAGGAAAACAGTTTGTCTAAACAAGATTTGATTGAAATGGAAGGGACGGTGGTTGACTCCCTGCCGAATGCAATGTTTCGCGTCGATTTGGATAACGGCTTTAACGTTCTTGCTCATATTTCTGGCAAGATTCGTCGCAACTACATTAAGATTTTGCCGGGCGATCGCGTCAAGGTTGAACTTACGCCCTACGACTTGACCAAGGGCAGAATTACCTATCGCTTGCGAAACAAAAAATAAAAATGGTTTTAAAAGGCTGTAGCGGAATCTACCTTTGACAAAAACTATAAAAAATTGTTAGGATGTTGTGTTTGTTGCAGTGTTGCCAAGGTTAAGGCATGAAAGTTCGAGCGTCAGTCAAGAAGATTTGTGAAAAGTGCCGCGTCATCCGCCGTCGGGGTCGTGTGATGGTGATTTGTGAAAATCCTAAGCACAAACAGCGCCAAGGTTAGTTGGTAGACTTGCCTCAGAGGAAGGGGACTTCTAGGCAAGCAGGGTAATATCTACATCCTCAAGCAATTCAGTATAGGGAGAGAGAAGCGTGGCACGGATTGCCGGAGTAGACCTTCCCCGCGATAAGCGCGTTGAGATTGGTCTGACATACATTTACGGAATTGGACTCACCAGAGCAAAAGAAGTGATCGCCAAAACAGGCGTGAACCCGGATACTCGCGTTAGAGATTTGAGCGATGCGGATGTTTCGGCCCTTCGAGAAGCGGTCGAAAGTGGTTATCAAGTCGAAGGTGACTTACGACGATTTGACAACCTGAACGTCAAACGGTTGATGGATATCGGCTGCTATCGCGGTCGTCGTCATCGTCTTGGCTTACCCGTTCGCGGACAACGAACTCGCACCAACGCCCGGACTCGTCGCGGTGGTCGTCGAACTGTGGCCGGTAAGAAGAAAGCGCCCGGTAAGAAATAAGTAGACTCCAGACTCTAGACCTGAGATTTTGGATTCGTCCAAAGTCCATCGTTTAGAGTCTGAAGTCCCTTCTCAGCACTCATTTAGAACCTTAGATCAGAGTTTAGACATGGCGAGACAACCAACCAGAAAGACTGGCCCCCGTAAGCAAAAGAAAAACGTCCCCAGCGGCGTGGCTTACATTTCATCAACGTTTAACAACACGATCGTCACCATCTCTGATACAGGTGGCGAAGTCATCTCGTGGGCCTCTGCTGGCTCCAGTGGATTCAAGGGTGCGAAGAAAGGAACACCTTTTGCGGCTCAAACTGCGGCAGAAAGTGCAGCCCGTCGCGCAATGGATCAAGGAATGCGTCAGTTAGAAGTGATGGTCAGCGGGCCGGGAGCCGGTCGAGAGACCGCGATTCGGGCACTACAAGGGGCAGGGTTAGAAATTACTCTGATTCGTGATATCACTCCGATTCCTCACAATGGCTGCCGTCCACCCAAGCGTCGTCGAGTCTAAGCGTTTGGGTTGTGTTTGCCAGCTATCCAGAAAAGGTTCGGGTTTGAGTCAAATGAGGGAAAGCCCTCACGATCAAGGAGAAGGGAGGTCACTCCGTGGCACAGTTTCAGGTTGAATGTGTAGAGTCCACAACGGACAAAGACCAGAGCCAGTACAGCAAGTTTATTTTAGAGACGCTAGAGCGGGGTCAAGGCACGACCGTTGGCAACGCTTTGCGGCGGGTTTTGCTGTCAAACCTGGAAGGAACCGCAGCAACGGCTGTTCGGATTGCGGGCGTTTCTCACGAGTTTGCCACCATTCCAGGGGTACGCGAGGATGTTCTAGACATTCTTCTCAACATGAAGAAGGTGGTCTTTAAGAGCTATTCTGCTCAACCTCAGATTGGTCGATTGCTGGTGCAAGGGCCTGCGACGGTGACGGCCGAGCAGTTCGATCTCCCGGCTGAGGTGGAGCTAGTCGATCCCGATCAATATATTGCAACGCTTTCGGCGGGTTCTACGCTGGAAATGGAGTTCAGAATTGAGAAAGGCAAAGGTTACCGAGCGGTTGACAAAAATCGTGAGGAAACCGCAGCGCTGGACTTTTTGCAGATTGATTCTGTGTTCATGCCCGTTCGGAAGGTGAATTACAGTGTTGAAGATGCGAGAGGCGGCGGTGCGACTGAGAAAGACCGTCTACTGATGGAGATTTGGACAAATGGCAGCTTAACGCCTCAAGAAGCGTTGAGTCAGGCTGCTAACATCTTGGTTGATTTGTTCAATCCCCTTAAAGACATTCCTTCTGAACCTGCCGATGATGATTTCACTGGAGAGGACGGGCCAGAAAGTCAGATTCCGATCGAAGAGCTTCAACTCTCGGTTCGCGCTTACAACTGCTTGAAGCGGGCGCAAATTAACTCAGTTGCTGACCTGCTCGACTACAGCCAGGAAGACCTGCTTGAAATAAAGAATTTCGGGCAAAAGTCGGCCGAAGAAGTGGTCGAAGCCTTACAGCAACGGTTAGGAATTACTCTGCCTCAAGAGAAATCCCAAAAGTCCAACTAAAATCCGTTTTGAGTTCTGGGTTGAGTCATTAGCCTGGAACTTAGAATTTGGAACGAAGTCCCTCTACTTATAAACTTGTTATGCGTCATCGTTGCAGAGTTCCCATGCTTGGAAAACCTGCGGATCAGCGTAAAGCGCTCTTGCGATCGCTTACCACTGAACTGATCCGCAACGGTCGAATCAAGACGACCAAAGTTCGCGCCAAGGCCATGCGCCCTGAAGTCGAAAAGATGATTACCCTCGCTAAAGACGGTTCCCTCTCGGCCCGTCGTCAAGCCATGGGATACATCTTCGACAAACAACTGGTTCACGCCCTGTTTGAGCAAGCTCCAGAACGGTACGCCGATCGCCAAGGTGGCTACACCCGGATTATCCGAACTGTTCCCCGACGCGGCGACAACGCAGAAATGGCGTACATCGAATTGACTTAACCTCATGCTCGCTGCTCAACCCCAACCAACTCAACGCATTGCCTTAGTTATTCAATACTTGGGCACTCGTTTTCATGGGTGGCAGCGTCAGCCGAATCAGCGAACCGTTCAGGAAGAAATTGAGACGGCGCTGCGATCGGTTCTTAACCGCCCAGTGGTGATTCACGCAGCAGGAAGAACTGATACAGGCGTTCACGCAGCCGCCCAAGTCGTCCATTTTGATGCCGAAACTCTGATTCCGGCTCATCGTTGGGCAGATGTTTTAAATTCTCGTTTGCCTGACGATATTCTGATTCGCGCCTCGACTTCAGTTCATTCGACCTGGCACGCTCGATTTTCTGCGGTGTGGAGACGTTACCGTTACACGCTATTTACGGATGCCCGTCCCAATCTGTTTGTCGCGCCTTACGCTTGGCACTATTACTATGAGCCGTTGGATGAGACGCTGATTCAGAAGGCGCTGAATCCGATGCTGGGTCGGCATCATTTGGCAGCCTTTCATCGTGCGGGATCGAGTCGTCCGCATTCCTGGGTGGATGTTCAGGCGGCAGAGTGTCAGCGTCAGGGAGCCTTTTTGTACATTGAAGTTCAGGCCAGCGGCTTTTTGTATGGAATGATGCGGCTGTTGGTGGGATTGCTGGTGCAGGTGGGGCGAGGAGAGCGATCGCCCGATGACTTCACCCAACTCTGGACGGCGGAACGTCGAGAAGAAGTGAAATACGCTGCCCCGTCTCAAGGCTTGTGTTTGTTGAGGGTTGGCTATCCTGACTCGCCCTTCTCGCCCGATGTCTGGTTTGATAGCCAGCCGAGGCTAGTTCTGCCAAGTCCGACCGATTTAGAGTATTGCTTGAGTTAGCTCGATCGCAAAATTTTACAAGACTGAAGAAATCATGGAAAAGACCTATCTCCCTCCTGTCGATTCTCTAGAACGCAATTGGTACGTCATTGATGCAGCCAATCAGCGCTTGGGACGACTCTCCACTGAAATCGCGATGATTTTACGCGGTAAGAACAAGCCTACTTATACCCCTTCGATGGATACAGGCGATTTTGTAATCGTCATCAATGCTGAGAAAGTGGATGTGACCGGGAAAAAACGCTTTCAGAAGATCTATCGCCGCAACTCTGGGCGTCCTGGTGGAATGAAAACCGAGACGTTTGACAAACTGCAAGCTCGAATTCCAGAGCGAATCATCGAACATGCGGTGAAAGGAATGCTGCCCAAAAATTCTCTGGGTCGCCAACTATTTACCAAGCTGAAAGTTTATGCGGGAGCGGCTCATCCCCATGCCGCCCAACAGCCTCAAGTTCTACAAATCAATACCATTCCCGGAGAAGATAGCTAATGCAAGCCACTGAAGGTCGTGTCGTTTATCTTGGCACAGGTCGCCGTAAGTCTGCGGTGGCCAGAGTTCGTCTGGTTCCGGGTGATGGAACGCTGACAGTGAACGGTAAAGCTGGAGATCTGTATCTTCAATTCAATCCTGAGTATATTTCAGCGGCAAAAGCTCCCCTGGAAACCTTGGGACTCGAAGGTGAGTATGACATTCTCGTGAATGCTCACGGGGGCGGATTGACGGGACAAGCGGATGCGATTCGTCTCGGTGTGGCTCGTGCCCTGTGTCAGCTTGACCCTGAAAACCGTAAGCCTTTGAAGACGGAAGGCTACCTGACTCGTGATCCCCGTGCCAAAGAGCGGAAGAAATACGGTCTGCGGAAAGCGCGTAAGGCTCCTCAGTTCTCGAAACGGTAGGAAGCTGGCTCACAGCAGACTGCTAAAAGCTAAAATAGATCTAGAAAGATTGGAGAAATTTCGATGCCCAAACCTGACATTCATCCCAAGTGGTACCCAGAGGCAAAAGTCTACTGTAATGGCGAAGTCGTCATGACCATCGGTTCCACCAAGCCCGAACTGCATGTTGACGTGTGGTCTGGCAATCACCCATTCTTTACCGGGACGCAAAAGATTATTGATACCGAGGGTCGTGTGGAACGATTCTTGCGGAAGTATGGCATGACGGACGACTCAGCCGGACAAGCAAAGTAGCCAAGCTAGGCGGTTTGGATTTTAGAGTTTGGATTGATGTCCGACTTCTGGATTCAATCTCTCCGATGATCGCTCCAACCGATCGTGGAGCCTAGCTGTTAACCCTACTTTTCTAGTTTCATGGCTGAATCTTACCTGATTGACAAATTGAACTCTGTTGAGCAGACTTTTAATGAGTTGACTCGGCGGATGAGTGATCCTGATACGGCTAAAAATCCGACTGAGTTTCAAGAGGTGGCAAAGGCGCGTTCTTCTTTAGAGGGAGTTGTCAACACCTATGAAACCTGGCGCAAAACGCAGCAGGATCTCGCCGATGCCCGACAAATTGTGAAAGAGTCGGGAGGCGATCACGAGTTACAACAAATGGCGACAATGGAAGCCGAAGAACTTCAGCAAAGTCTCAATGACCTGGAAACTCGCCTGAAAGTGATGCTGCTGCCCAGCGACCCGAACGATGACAGAAACATCATGTTGGAAATTCGGGCTGGCACAGGTGGCGACGAGGCCAGCATTTGGGCGGGTGATTTGCTGCGGATGTATTCTCGCTATGCGGAGACGAAGCGCTGGAAAGTGAAGCTGGTGAGTGAATCTCTAGCAGACATGGGCGGCTTTAAGGAAGCGGTTCTGGAGATTCAGGGCGATCGCGTCTACAGCGAACTGAAATTTGAGGCGGGAGTTCACCGAGTCCAGCGGGTTCCTTTAACCGAAGCGTCGGGACGAGTTCACACGTCAACCGCAACGGTGGCAGTGATGCCGGAAGTAGACGAAGTGGAAGTTCACATTGACCCCAAAGATATTGAATTGACGACAGCGCGATCGGGTGGCGCGGGTGGTCAGAACGTCAACAAAGTAGAAACTGCCGTTGATTTACGACACAAGCCAACTGGAATTCGGATTTTTTGCACTGAGGAACGATCGCAACTGCAAAACCGCGAACGAGCGATGCAGATTCTCCGAGCCAAACTGTATGAACTGAAGCTGCAAGAACAGCAAGAGGCAGTGACCTCGCTGCGGATGTCTCAGGTGGGGACGGGATCGCGATCGGAAAAGATTCGTACCTACAACTACAAAGATAGTCGCGTCACAGATCACCGTTTGGGCAAAAACTTTTCGCTGCCGCCTGTGTTGGAGGGCGACCTGGAAGAGTTGATTCAAAGCTGCATTTCTCAAGACCAGCAAGAGCGACTAGAAGCCTTGGCAGCAGAGAGTGGAAACCAAGCAGCGGTGAGTTGATGGTTCAAATTACTGCCATCACTGATGCCATTACAACTTTAGCCGAAGCTGAAAATCAGTTTGGGTTGAGGCGGACTGAAGATGAGCAGTTCTTTAAAGAGTGGATTGAAGGGTTACCTGATCTGACGGATGTCGATCGGGAAGCTTTGGACACGCTTCGACGAAGATATGTGTATCACCGTACTGATGGCGACTTATTAGAAGGGACTGTCTCTTTGCTGATGGCTTCGCCACTTTTGGCTGTAGCAGGATTTTATGATCCGCCGTTTAAGGTGAAAGCAGAGCCAACGGTTCAGATCACGTTAGATGATGATGAAGAGGTTTTGCGGGGGCGGATCGATGTCTTGGTGATGCAAAACCAGTTCTGGGTTGTAATTTTAGAATCCAAGAAAACGACTCTTGCTATCTTGGCTGCTTTACCTCAAGCGCTGACCTATCTCATGGCAAGTCCTCACCCTGATCAACCTGGCTTTGGCATGATTACGAATGGAGATGACATTCTTTTTGTAAAGCTAACTCAGGGTGAGGTTTCCCAATATTCACTTTCGCGGGTGTTTGCGCCTTTTACGTCATCGAGAGAACTATATAACGCAACGCAAGTTCTGAGGCGAATTGGTCAGGTAATCATCTAGGAATGATATTAGTAAGCGATCGTTCTAACTTTTTGAAGTGGGACGATCTCATCGTTTATCAACAATGAACGCTAAATGTTAAGCAGTTTCTTAAATCGTTCGTCGTCTCTAATCGAGTCAAAGTCTGAATCAGTTTGTGCCATTGTTCTATATTTGCCATCTGGCGTAAGTTTACTTGCTTCTTTCAAGCTTTCAACTGCTAGTTCGATTTCAATTTCTAACGAAAGATAACACGCTTTGTTATACCAAGCCCTAGCGTAATCAGGTTTGATCTCAATAGCCTTCTCGCATGACAGAATTGCTTCTTTAGGCTGCTTTGACCATCTAAGAGCAGAACCTCTTTCAACCCATGCAGAATAGTGATTAGGATCTATTTGAATAACTTTTTCATGAGCGATAACTGCTTCTTTATATCGTCTCAACCT
This sequence comes from Phormidesmis sp. 146-20, assembly GCF_052939475.1. NCBI lineage: Bacteria > Bacillati > Cyanobacteriota > Cyanophyceae > Leptolyngbyales > Leptolyngbyaceae > Phormidesmis > Phormidesmis sp. 146-20. The sequence continues at coordinate 28,585 of NZ_JBJPHT010000020.1, read as the reverse complement.
TCTCAATGCCTTGCCTTTACCAAACCAGGCATCAAGGTAGTCGGGTTTCATTTGAGCGGCTTTTTCATAGGAAGCAAGTGCGTCATCATATCGAGACTCAAAGTAAAAAGCTTGTCCCTGCTTGATATGGTCTTCTGCTGTGAACAACTGCGGAATTGCGGACAGAAGATTAAGTTGTGAGGTAAACTTTTGAAGTTCTTGTTGTCGCTTGGGTGTGCTTTGAGATTCTTCAAAACTGAGTGTTTCTTGTATTGATGGCAGTATTACTGAAAGCCCATGTAAAATTTCTTCTTTCTTGATGGAGCAATCTAGCATCAGTTCCTCGAAATCTTTGCTAAATGCCTCTTTTTGATTATTAAATTCTGACCTTACTCCATTTTCTAGCTGTGCTTCTACTACGTGTTTAAGATTTTCATCAATCTGCTCTTTGAATTGCTTTTTTAACTGATTCTCTAGATCACGCATTATGCTTTGACGAAACGCCCACAGTACAAGCGCCGCTACAAGTGACAGTATTGTGAGAGCAGTAGATAGTCTTCCAAACGCTTGGTCAATCCGTTGGTCAACCTGTTCTCGCGCAATCTTATACGCTTCCGACCGAATGTTCTCAAACTGAGTTTTTTCAAGCTCTTTTTCCAACCGAATGTTCTCAAACTGAGTTTTTTCAAGCTCTTTTTCCAACCGAATTGAAGTTGTAGAACTGGGTGTTGGTTGTTGCGGTGAGGTAGTTGGCTTAGGTTGAGCCATCACAGAACCAGCAGACAGCAAGCAAAGTGAAATTGTCAAAGCGATCCGGGGTTGGATTCTCATAACAAATTGGGTAGCAACTAAAATGCTCTACATGCAGAAAACTCAAGTTCCCGCAAAAAACTAGAATCAAGAAAATCTTGTGATCTAATGCGGGGGCAAATCCATAATTGGCGACAACAGCAGACTCACAATTTCTAGCGAATACCGTCAAATTTTGGGACTTCAAGCTTGGAGATGATGCATCGCTCCAATCGTTCGCATAGAAGTTTTCAATCAATACCGAGACTCCGTGAACAGTAGAATGTCACTATTCAGAACTACTATTTTTGTTAGAAGCTGCACAGAACTGAGGAAAAACGGCTATGCCACTGATTACAACGGGCGGTCAACTGATCAAGGATTTAGAAAAATTTGGCGCGATCGCAGCCTACGTTCCCCTAGAAGGTGGGTTTGAAGGGCGCTATCGGCGGAGAATTCGCGCATCAGGCTACAGTTCGCTCAGCATTACTGCCAGAGGGTTGGGCGATGTGGCAATGTATCTGACTGGCGTGCATGGCGTGCGTCCGCCTCATTTGGGCAAGAAGAGTTCTGGGTCTGGGGCAGCGGTTGGAGAAAGATATTTCATTCCCCCGATCGTCAGCACTCAGATTGATAACCTACCTGCCAAATCCAAAGGGCTGCTCTTGTGGATCATTGAGGGACACATTCTCTCCAATCAGGAACTTGAATATTTGGCGAATTTGCCGACGATCGAGCCTCGCCTCAAAATTGTGATCGAAGTGGGCGGAGAACGTTACTTCCGTTGGGCACCGCTCAAAGATACGACCCCTTGCGGGTAACTCGAAGAGATCGCCGCTTAAGTCCACGCCTAAATTAGAATATCTCACTTCAAAATCCCACCTTTTCACGACACATTCAACGGTCAAAGAAAGGGTGGGATCATTCTGTAGTAAGAAATTTTGGCGATCAGGTCGTAATTTTCAAATTCGCGCATTAGCATAAAGGAGTGACTGATCTCCTACACCCCTTACGATCTCTAAGCGAAGGTCACTGGTTTAAGCTCATTTGTGGAGCGAGTTTCCAACACCTTCCAGCCATTCGGAGTCTGACGCTGGCATATGCCCTTGCGGGGGCTGACTGTATCGATGTCGCGGCTGACCCTGCAATCATTTCGACTGCGCGAGAAGCACTGGCAGTCGCAGACAATCTTGCTGAAATGGCGAAGCAAAAAGGCTTTGCGGCAGGAAAATCACCCTGGCTGATGGTGAGCCTAAATGATGGCGAAGACCCGCACTTCAGGAAAGCAGAGTTTCAAGTGGCAAATTGTCCGAGTGATTGCCCAAAACCCTGTGAAACCGTTTGTCCGGCTGAGGCGATCGTCTTTCAAAACCAGTTCTCCGGTGTGATCGATGCGCTTTGTTATGGCTGTGGTCGCTGTATTCCCATTTGTCCGATTCAAAATATTTCTGCCCGATCGTACGTCTACACTCCGGAAGTCATTTCGCCTCTGATTTTGCAGGCGGGTGTGGATGCGATCGAGATTCATACTCAGACTGGACGGTTAGAAGATTTCAAACGACTGTGGAAAGCAATTTCTCCCCAGATTCATCACCTCAAGCTTCTAGCAATTAGCTGCCCGGATGGGGAGGGTTTGATTGATTATTTGTGGGCCTTGCATGAAGTCATTGCGCCTTTGTCCTGTGCGCTAATTTGGCAAACAGACGGTCGGCCGATGAGTGGCGATATTGGAGATGGGGCGACGCGAGCCTGCATCAAACTGGGTCAAAAAGTTCTTGCTGCCAATCTGCCGGGATATGTGCAACTGGCGGGCGGCACGAATGCTCACACGGTTCCTAAGCTGAAAACTTTAGAGCGGTCGTCAGATAAAAATGGTACAATTGTACTAAGAAAGATTTCAGGAATTGCCTACGGAAGCTATGCGCGGAGCCTGTTACTACCCGTTCTCAACCAACTCGAAGTCATGGAAACTGCTCAAGTAGATTTTGCCAGCGTTCGTCAACACAGCGGAGTTTTGGGAACTGCTTCTGCGATCGACCGTGAGGGTTTTACACGGATGCGATCGGCTACCCGGCTCGAAGCGACTCCTGACCTTCTCTGGCAAGCCGTTGAGTTAGCGCACACCTTGATTTCCCCGCTCAAATCATCTGCTCAAAAAAAATGATCCCTTCTTAATCATTCAAGTGCTTCACGATACATCTATTCACGGCAAAAATTCCTTACGCTAACTCACAGGCTGTTTTGCTGTTCTCTTTCTCAAGCTGTTTCACATACTGTCATGGTGAATCATCGCAACTTACACTCCTCCGATACGGTCAGTTCTGAATCTTTGAATCACGCCTCACCGTCTGCCAACGGGTATCCGTCACCCGCTCTCACAGACCCCTCTAAAAGCCCCTTTGCGGAAACCATGCAAACTGACGATCTTGAAAAGCTTTTAAGCATTCTGCCGGATCAGATTCGTGAGCAACTAGACCACCATCCTCAGCGAGACAGCCTGGTAGAAGTTGTGATGGATCTCGGTCGTCGCCCCGAAGCTCGATTTCCTGGCAAGGCAGAATATTTGTCTGAAACGCTGATTTCTCAGGGCGATCTAAATGAAAGCATTGCCAGAGTTGGAGATTTTGGTGGAGACAATCGCGCGGGCATTGAGCGAACTTTACATAGAATCAGCGCTATCCGCAATCGGCGCGGCGAAGTGATTGGTCTGACCTGTCGGGTGGGTCGAGCCGTGTTTGGCACGATCGGCATGATTCGTGATCTGGTGGAAAGTGGGCGATCAATTCTCATGTTGGGTCGTCCTGGAGTGGGCAAAACTACTGCCCTGAGAGAAATTGCCCGCGTTCTGGCTGACGAGTTAGAAAAGCGAGTGGTAATCATTGACACGTCTAACGAAATTGCGGGCGATGGCGATGTGCCGCATCCAGCTATCGGTCGTGCCCGTAGAATGCAAGTGTCGCGTCCTGAACTTCAGCATCAGGTGATGATCGAAGCGGTTGAAAACCACATGCCTGAAGTGATTGTGATCGACGAGATTGGCACTGAATTAGAAGCGCTGGCCGCCAGAACGATCGCAGAACGAGGCGTTCAACTTGTCGGTACGGCTCACGGCAATCGTCTCGATAATCTGGTTAAGAACCCGACCCTCTCGGATCTCATTGGCGGCATTCAATCCGTGACGTTGGGAGACGAAGAAGCGAGACGGCGCGGCAGTCAAAAAAGTGTTTTGGAACGCAAAGCCCCGCCCACCTTTGATATCGCGGTTGAAATGACCGAGCGGCAAAAATGGGTAGTTCACGAACATGTTGCGGAGACGATCGATAGCATTCTCCGAGGCAGACAGCCCACACCAGAAGTCAGAACGGTGAACCCAGACGGCAGCGTCACGGTTACTCATGAGTTGCCTACCGTTCCAGAAGTGCCTGCGGCTCGATCAAAAAATGGCGTTCGCAACAATCCGCTTTCGTTAGCGCCCAATCCGCAGGAAGGGTTTTTCACGCCTCCGATTCAAGGACGCGGCTGGCGATCATCGGGCAAGCTGAAACCGATCGCAACTCCCACCGCCGAGCAGCAAACCTTTGAGCAACTGCTGAATGCTTCTCTCAATCAGATTGACTATCAGAGGACTGATCTGGCTGAGATGCAATCTGAGGAAGGCGTTTATATTCCCGGCCCTAACGGTGAAGAATTGCCGCTGCATATCTATCCTTATGGGGTCAGTCGTCATCAGTTGGATCAGGTGATTCGGACGCTGAACTTGCCGATCGTCCTCACCAAAGATATCGACAATGCGGATGCGGTTCTGGCTCTGCGATCGCACGTCAAAAACCACTCAAAGCTGCGCCACCTGGCAAAATCGCGTCAAGTTCCCATTCACACGCTCAAAGCTAGCAGCATTCCTCAAATCGCCCACTCGCTGCGACGCTTGTTAAACATGGACGACCCGGCCCTTCCTGATGAAGCAGAACTCAATCTGTTGGCGCGGGGAGATAGTGAAGATGAAATCGAGGCCTTAGAAGAGGCCAGACTGGCGGTTGAGCAGATTGTGATTCCCAAAGGTCAGCCGGTCGAACTGTTGCCGCGATCGGGAATCGTTCGCAAGATGCAGCATGAGCTAGTCGAACACTATCACCTAAACTCGCGCAGCTTTGGAGAAGAACCCAACCGTCGGCTGCGAATCTACCCGGCTTGATGTTTTGAGTGTTGGGTTTTAATTCAAGCAAGTCGCTGTTAGACTCAAAATTCTGGCAGGCTGTTCAGCCATTAAAACTCATCACTCAAATTTTTTCTTCCCATGCTTGAGTTCATTCGATCGGATCTCTCCCAACTTGCTGCATACACTCAACATACAGGCGATGCTCACCTGCCCGAAGCCCTCGATCGCTTGGATGTAAATGAGAGTCCGTTTGACTTATCCGATGAGTTAAAACAAAAACTCGGCTGGATGTATCAACAAATTGAAAATAACCGCTATCCCGATGGTGGCTATGAGGGACTGAAAGACGCGATCGCAGAATATGTCAATGAATCTGGCAGCGCTGTGACTTGGGAGAACATTTCGATCGGCAATGGTTCCGATGAGTTGATTCGCTCTCTGTTGATTGCCACCTGTCTGAGGGGCGAAGGGTCGATTTTAGTCGCTGATCCCACGTTTTCAATGTATGGAATTTTGGCGCGGACGTTGGGAATTGCGGTCACGACAATCGGACGTACCCAAACCTTTGCAATGGACTTGACGGCGGCTGAGGAGGCGGTTAGCAAGGCACTCGATTCCAAAGGAACTGCTTCCTCAACTCCTCCCATTCGCGTAGTTTTTGTCGTCCATCCCAACTCGCCTACTGGAAACGCGCTCACAGAGACAGAATTGGACTGGCTACGGAGCCTACCGCAAAGTATTCTCGTTGTGGTTGACGAAGCTTATTTTGAATTTAGTCAGACTACGGTAGCGAGTGAGTTGTCACAGCGTCCAAATTGGGTGATTTTGAGAACCTTTTCAAAGGCGTTTCGGCTAGCGGCGCATCGAGTTGGATATGCGATCGCCCATCCTGATCTGATTGCAGCCCTGGAAAAAGTTCGTCTGCCTTACAATCTGCCCAGTTTTTCGCAAGCGGCGGCATCGGTGGCGATCGCTCATCGACAAACGCTCCTCTCTACGATTCCGCTGATTCTTGCAGAACGAACTCGTCTCAGTCAAGCGCTTTCCCAACATCTATACCTTCAGATCTGGAATAGTGACGCTAACTTTGTCTATCTGCGCCTCAAAGAGACCGGAGATTCTGCTCAAATGGCAGCAATTTGCCAAACCCTCAAGGCTCAAGGCACCCTAATTCGGCATACAGGCGGCGGATTGCGAATCACAGTTGGAACGCCTTTAGAAAACCAAAGAACACTCGATCGTTTTGCCGCCCTGGGTTACTAATTTCTCGTTTTATCCTCATCCAAACTGCTAGGACTATGGCGCGCGGCATAGATTGTGTGAGGTAATACTCCGACGAGTAGCGCAAAAGCTTCGTCTGGAAGTTGAGCCGTCGTTTCTGCGCCAAAATAGTTCTCAAACTGATTCAAAATCATCTGGGCGCGTTGCAGCGGTGCCGGGTTATCGGTCAACTGCTGGGTTAGCTTGATCCATTGCCGCCGAATTAGATAAGCTTTTTGTCGATCGTCCTGCTCTCTGGGGTCAACCAGTGACAGATCCCCCACGGGCAAAATTCCTTCACAATCTAAATCAAAAAAGCTGCCAACCGCTGCGCCTGGCCCCGCAAACTCAGCATGAAATCGCTTATAGATAATTAGCCCGTTTCGCCTACGGCTATTGACTATCAGCAATTTTCCACTCTTTAGCTGGTTCAAAGAAATATCAGACACGCTCGACTGTTCAATAACGTCCTGATAACAGTTCAGGCTCTCGTTTTTCATACCGCTAGAAGCCTTGAGAGCTATTGACACGGCTATGTCACATAGAGGAGCAAAAATCTATCCAGCACTGCGATCTCTTCGAGTTACCCACAGGGGGGCAAGTGATCGGACAACTTACAACCTATCCCAACCCAACTTGGTTTGTTGGACGCGCACACCTAGGATCACTATAGGCTATCAAAATTCCTTCAGAAACCGTACTAGAAACCAGATTGCATTCCCGTACTTTTACTGACTCCTCAGTTAAGCTTAAATGACGGAGGAACTTACTGTGTAATCGCAACTTGAGCCTTGCCACTACATTCTAGGGTAGTGACCCCAGATCAGGAGATTTTGAGAAGCAATAACTTTGAAGTAGGGATGAAGATTGTGCAAGGCGTTTGAGAAATCCCCAGCAAAGGCTTCATGAAGCTAGATGTAAATTCTGAGAAATCATGATCGTAAGCCCATTGAAACTCACAGTCATAGCAGCTTGCGATCTCGTAAATTCTTATGCAGGAAGAGTCTTCGCGGCTGACCAAACCACCAAAAGCTCCAGCTTGGATCAGCGTCTTCTACCCGGTAGTCACTTTTAAAATAAAGCTGTCGCGCCTGGTGATTATTTTCAAGAACATGCAGATAAATGTCTTGAAATCCCCATGCTAAAACTGCGCGATCGCAGGCCGCCAATAGCTGTCGAGCCACTCCCTTACGCCGACTCTCTGGATGCACTGCCAGATTTGATAAGTAAGCATATTGAGACGTGCGCGGCTGCCACGGATTTGCAGAGCGTAGACCAATCTCCACCGTGCCAACGTGATAGCCCTCCTGTCCTTCACTAGCGCAATCGAGAGCAACCAGGCAGAGGTAATGGGAAGGAGCCGACTTTAGCCGATTCCGCAAGTCTTCATAGATTCCCATTCTCATGATTGGGATCAACCAGCGCATAAAGTCAGGCTGCAAATGAAAGCTTTCTGCCAGAATGCCCGAAATCTCAGCCAGATCTTGCGGCTGGACAGCACGAATGACAAACCGTGAAGATGAAGATTGCCCTGAAGGGTCTTTTTCGCGAGATGAAGGGATAGTCACAACCAACTCAAAGCGGCGCAGTATTGGAATTATCCTAAATCAGGTTGAGCAGAAACGTTAATCCGCCCTTTTGGACTTTAGGCAAAAAAAGACCTGCCTAGCCAAGATTTCAGACGCTAGACAGGCAATGCAAATGAAACAAACTCAGTTATTTACCAATGCGAGGCGGCTCCCGAAAGGCGATCGCAAAGAACAAAACGCCGATCGCGAGGGCAATAATCAAAATGTAAGCAACGCTTTCCATAATCGAAGCTCCTGGCTTATTTAATGGTTAATACTGGACAGAAAACAGGCTTGGCCGTTCATGAAACTCATATCCTGACCAAACCTGTCTCTTTCACAAACCTAAATTTGCTCTTGTCGGCGAGTAGATTTGTCTCCCAACTTCTGGAAGAAGCCCCACTCGACTTGTTCTTCGGCAAGGTCGGGGTCAATCCCAGCAAACACATCCCGGAAGATGGTGCGAGAACCGTGCCAGATATGCCCAAAGAAGAACAATAAAGCAAAGACCGCATGTCCAAAGGTAAACCATCCTCTAGGACTGGTGCGGAAAACCCCATCAGAGTTCAAGGTTTCACGATCGAATTGGAAGGGTTCGCCCAATTGAGAAGCCCGTGCATAGCGCTTCACGACTGCGGGGTCAGAGAAGGTTTGACCATTTAAAGCGCCTCCGTAGAAGGTCGCAGTCACACCAGCTTGCTCAAAGCTGTACTTTGACTCAGCCTTACGGAACGGAATATCAGCCCGAACTACGCCGTCTGCGTCTGTTAAGACAATCGGGAAGTTCTCAAAGAAGTTAGGCAAGCGACGCACAAAAAGCTCTCTGCCTTCGCTGTCTTTGAAGATGGGGTGACCCAACCAGGATTGAGCAATCCCGTCGCCTTTGTTCATCTGACCTGTACGGAACAATCCTCCCTTGGCAGGGCTGTTACCCACATAGTCATAAAACGCCAGCTTGTCAGGAATCCCTTGCCAGGCAGTTTCTTCGCTTACGCCGTCCGCAACTTGGGTTTGAACGCGCCGATTGATCTCCTGTCTAAAGTAGCCACTATCCCATTGATAACGGGTTGGCCCAAACAGTTCGATCGGAGTCGTCGCATTTCCGTACCACATGGTGCCCGCTACAATAAATGCAGCAAAGAACACCGCAGCAATACTGCTCGACAGCACCGTTTCGATATTCCCCATTCTCAGCGCTTTGTAGAGTCGCTCAGGAGGACGCACGCTGAGGTGGAACAGACCTGCAATGATGCCGACAATCCCCGCTGCGATATGGTGAGCCACAACACCGCCAGGATTGAATGGATTAAAGCCGGCCGGCCCCCATTCAGGCGCAACGGGTTGAATGCTTCCAGTTAGACCAAAAGGATCAGACACCCACATCCCAGGGCCAAATAGCCCAGTTAGGTGAAATGCCCCAAACCCAAAGCAAAGTAACCCAGACAAAAACAAGTGAATCCCAAACATTTTGGGCAAATCCAAAGCGGGTTCGCCTGTGCGGGGATCTCTAAATAGTTCTAAATCCCAATAAACCCAGTGCCAGCAAGCTGCTAAAAACAGCAGACCTGATAGCACAATGTGAGCGATCGCAACGCCTTCAAACGACCAAAAGCCAGGATCAACCGCCGTCTCACCTGTGATGCTCCAGCCGCCCCAAGAAGAAGTCACGCCTAGACGCGCCATGAAGGGCAACACGAACATGCCTTGCCGCCACATGGGGTTGAGCACTGGGTCGCTAGGATCAAAGATCGCTAGTTCGTACAGCGCCATCGAACCCGCCCAGCCTGCAACCAGAGCGGTGTGCATCAGGTGAGTTGCGATCAACCGTCCCGGATCATTAATCAAGACGGTATGGACTCGATACCAGGGTAGTCCCATTGACTACGCTCCTCCTCTAAATTGTGTCTACTGCAACGCTTCTTTCAGCATTTTGTTAAAGTGCCAGTTACTGGTAAATTTACCAGAGTTTAGGGCGACTTCTAACTTGTAATTCACGCCCTCAGCCCCTCTTATCAGAAGAGCATGAATTGTTTGACAAGGCGATCGTAAAAATGAAAGTGTATAAAGAAGTGTAACCAGTGTTAGAGCCTATTGCAAGCAGATTAGAAATCTCTGAACCGTGGATGGGAATTGAACCTCAGCTTCTTAACATTTGTTCATCTTTGTCAACAATAAGTTACAACTTAAATAGCAGCTTCTTTACTCGGTTTACACACCATACTCTTCCAAAAGGTTAAAGCTATGCAGCCAACAGATCAGGATCTCCAATCCGTGGATGAGATTCAGCCCGCTATCGCTGAGGAGGCTTCAGAGCCTGTCAAATCAACGTTTAAATCCGCCAGCATTCAGTTCATAAAAGAGAACAAAGAAGTCATGGCAGCGGATGGCGCAAATCTGCGAATCAAGGCGATCGAGCATGGTATTGATCTCTACACCTTTAAGGGCAAGCTGGTTAACTGTGGTGGCTATGGTCAGTGTGGCACCTGCGTTGTTGAGGTGGTCGAAGGTCTAGAAAACCTCTCGCCGCGCACAGACTTTGAGGCCCGAAAACTCAAGAAAAAGCCCGAAACCTATCGACTGGCTTGTCAGGCAACCGTGCACGGCGCTGTGAGCGTCAAAACCAAGCCTTAGTGTTATTCTAAGAGGTGTCACTGCCGAGATTTAGATAGGGATAGAGTTTATGCAAGTCAACGATTTGGGATTTATCGCAAGCATTCTATTCGTCCTGGTGCCGAGTGTTTTTCTGCTGATTCTTTACATCCAAACGGCAAGTCGTCAGCCGAACGATTAATTCTCGTCTCACTGACCAAGGCTGTTTTAAGGAGCGCTGGAGACTTAAGTTCTTCAGCGCTTTTTGATGGAAATGTTTATGAGAGAGTGAACCATCTTGTTAAGGTAAGTTAAGAATTTGTCTCAGATTCTCGATCGCCCTCCGCCTGTCCATCCGACTCCTCTTCCTGGAGCACATTGTTCAAAAAAGCGTGCAGTCTCATGCGGTGAATGTACGGCCAGCCGCCCTGAGCTTCGATATCCTTGAGAAGTGAATAGAGCGCTCGACGATTGTTGGGCAGAGATTCTTGAAACAGCCCCTCACAGATTTCTCGGTGTAACCCTTCCAGCACTCTTAACAGCGCCAAAAGCTCCAGGCTATCTCCTTGGGCCATCTGGGCCAATTCTCTAATTTGGCTGGTAACTTGCTGAAGCTCAGAAGGCACCTGTGACTCAAACGCCTGATCCCGTTCCATTTAGTCTTACCTCTAAAAATATTTTGCCAATCTGGTGTGGCGTTACAAACACTTAACAGCTTAATCAGGTGTGGTTCGTTTGTTTGCTGAATCGTCCCTAAGTTCCTGCAAATCTTGCCGATTTTCTGCAAACTCATCTCCAGTCGTTTCTGGATTATTAAAAAGTTTACTAAAGTCTGTAAAATGCTATGAGAGGTTCTGCCTGAGCTAATCCAGAGCTTATAGTAATTTCGATGCGACCTGGCAGCAGTTCACTGAGTTCTGGTAGCAGTGCTGATCAGCGACTAGCCCCGAATTGTGATAACAGGATTTTTACATTGACTACTTTGAGGTTGACCATGAGGTATCGCGCTTTACTCGTCACACTTTTGGCACTGTGCCTGAGTGTATTAACCGCTTGCAGTGAGGCCCCGGCCGCCAGCACTGAAGCCCTGACCTACGACCAAATTAGAGGGACTGGTCTAGCCAATAGCTGCCCTCAGCTAGAAGAAACTTCGCGGGGAGCGATCGCGCTTGACAGCAGCAAGTCCTACAGCCTTACAAGTCTGTGCTTGCAGCCCACTAGTTTCTTTGTGAAAGAAGAATCGGCAAACAAGCGTAAAGAAGCTGAATTTGTTCCAACTAAGGTGATGACTCGCTACACCTCGTCGATCGATGCGGTGTCTGGCAGCCTAAAGCTGAATTCAGATGGCAGTTTGACCTTTAAGGAAGAAGATGGCCTTGACTTTCAGGCGATTACCGTTCAACTCCCCGGCGGAGAGCGGGTTCCTTTCTTGTTTACCATCAAAAGATTGGTTGCCAACAGTCAGCCTGGTCAAAGCAGCATTACGACTTCGACTGACCTCGTAGGGGAGTTTGAGGTTCCTTCTTATCGGACTTCTAACTTCTTAGATCCCAAAGGTCGTGGTTTGACCACAGGATACGACAATGCGGTTGGCCTGCCTTCTCAAGCTGACGCTGAAGAACTGAGAAAGGAGAACGTCAAGCAGTTTCAGCTAGACAAAGGCAAGATTGCTCTGAGCGTTGCTAAAATTGACAGCTCTACGGGCGAAATTGCTGGAACGTTTGAAAGTGAGCAGCCCTCTGACACAGATATGGGGTCTAAGGCTGCCAGCGATGTGAAGATTCGAGGACTGTTCTACGCACGGGTTGCACCAGCGGATCTTTAACAGCTTGCTTTAAGCTAGAAGGAAAAACGAAGGGGGGCGATCGCGCCCCTTTTTTTGCAAGCTTTTTTCATCAAAAATTCATCTCACGATTCTCTCCTAAAAGTTAAACTGGTGAGTCAATTCAAGAATCAATTTTTTCACTCAAAAGATGTAGCAAGATTTAAAGACCGCCTAAAAATAGTTTCAGTAGAAATTCAGTTGTAAGTAATTAATCTAGAGAATAAGTTTGATTTGTTACTTAACGAACGAAGTTAGCTGGCGTTAGAAATCACCTGCCTGTTTGTTGGATTAAAGTTGAAAAAATTCGCCACTTCACCAGGATAGATCTTTTAATTTTTTCTAAATTCCTGTAGCCTTCTGAAAGTAATGCTTGGGATCACAGCAGTTTTTGAATAAATCTCAGAACTGAGTCAGCACGTTTAGTAATCTGCTCTACCAACTGAATCTTCGTCATGTCGAACCTAGTCACAAGTGAATTGAGGAGTGAAAGCTTACAGCTATTACGGGAGTTTCAGAAGTCGCCATCTTCTCAGACTCGTAACCAACTGGTCGAGCTTAATTTTGGATTGGTTAGAAAAGAAGCTCATCATTGGATTCACCAATGCACCGAGAGTTATGAAGACTTGCTGCAAGTTGGCTGTATTGGGTTGATTAGAGCGATCGAGCGTTTTGATATGTCGAAGGGTCACGCCTTTAGTTCTTTCGCTATTCCCTACATTCGAGGTGAAATTCAACATTATCTGCGTGACAAAAGTCCTTCGGTTCGCATTCCTCGTCGCTGGCAGGCGCTTCAACGTCAAGCAGTCTGGGTCGCACGTGACCTACATGGAAAACTGCGCCGCAACCCAACGGATGCTGAGGTGGCTAATGCTTTAGAGATCTCTCTACCAGAGTGGCAGGAAATTAAATTAGCTTGCCAGAATCGATCGTTGCTTAGTTTAGACGCTCCGGTTGGAGATGAAGAAAACGGCACCGCTTCGCTAGGTGACATGGTGCCAGACCATCAGTATCGAAGCTTTCAACTTGCTCAAGAAGATCAAATTCGTCTACAACAGGCGCTTGTGCAGCTAGAAAAGCGAACTCAGCAGATTTTAGAGTTTGTTTTCCTTTACGATTTGACGCAAAAAGAAACGGCTGAACGATTGGGAATCAGTGCTGTAACGGTTTCTCGGCGCGTCAAAAAGGGGTTGGAGTCTCTGCAAAAACTCATGGTTGGCGGCGACGATTAGAACAAGGAAGGTGAGAGTCCGACAAGGTTAGTCTCTTGCCTTCTCCTCAAAGACTTCTGTTACTCCTGTTCTAGAGGTCGATCGTGCTACCCCAATTGAAGCTGCTTAATAGCCATTTCAACCCGTTGCCCGATCGCTTCCCAAGAATACTGATCTCGCACTAATTCGTAGGCGGACTGTGCTAACTGTTGACCCAGTTCAGGATTTGACCAAAGTTGATCAATCGCCGCTACCATACTTTCTGGATCGTCAGCGATCAGCAGGTGTTGATTGGCGATCGCGTCTAAGCCTTCAGCCCCTTTGCGAGTACTGACGACGGGACATCCTGCCGCAAACGCCTCCAAAATCTTTAAGCGAGTACCCCCGCCCTGCTGCAACGGCACCACCATCAGGCTGGCTGCACCGAGATAAGGACGCACATCAGGAACTTTGCCCGTGACAACAATCGTCGGATCGTGTTTTGCCTCAGTTTGCATTCGCTCAGTGGGACTGTGACCGACCAATAAAAGCTGACAATTAGGATACTTTTGCCGCAGTTTGGGATAAATCGACTCCAGAAGCCAGTCCACCGCCGCTATGTTGGGTGAGTAGGAGAGTTGTCCTAGAAACAAAATGCTTTGCTGTCCCTCCACTTTCAGCAATTGAGGGATCTCGGCTTCTCCTGTGCGGGCTGAGTCGTAGGAAATAACGTTAACGCCGTTAGGAATGATTGCGATCGGGGCAGTCTTCCCATACAACTCCTTCAACAGATCGGCATCTCGCTGACTACAAGCCCAAACTTGATCCACCTGTCGGGTAAAATTTCGCTCGATCGCTTTGAGTTGAGGCAGTTGACGACTGACTTTGAGACGAGTTCGTAGGGTTCGACCGGACTGAAACTTGTCGGCAAACAGAGAAGCTTCTACATTGTGTTCAACCAGAATTGTGTGACAGTTGTGCTGTTTGACGATCGCCAGATAGCGATACATCCAAACTTCTTCAAAGATCACCAAGTCGGGCTGAAAGCGAGCCAGCAACTGATCTAATTCTTGGGCGGCGGAGTCTGCGTAGGCCCAATCTGCGTCAGGATGCCCCAAAGGGCGAAGCCACCAAACTTTGCGCTGAAGCTGTTCGAGGGGTGATCGAGGTCGATCAATGTTGTAGTGACTCCACACATCAACTTTTGGCATTGACGCTTGGGTAGGCTGCCAACGACAAGCTGAAAACACTGCCACTGAGCCAAATCGGGCCATGACGTTGATGTTTTGCCAAATGCGAAGCGACAATCCCCCAATCGGTGGGTAAGGAGGATTGCGGACAATGAAAAGCGTTTTTAGAGGGGCCGTATTCACAGCAGTGAGCCTCCAACAATCGCGATATGAAAATTACTCGCTTAGTATGGACAGGGTTGTAGGCAAAGCTGCGAATATTGAACTTAGACTAGATAAAGAATCATTTCGATCGAAAGCTCACGATTGCAGCGCTTGCAAATCTTTAGACAGGACTTGTCCCCACTTTGCCGCCAGACTAACTTGAGTAAAGGGCACTTGAATAGAGTTGCCTTCAGCTAGAACGAATTCTAGAGCGATCGCTTTTCCTTTTTGGGGCGGGATGTTCACATCGATTAACTGTCCATCTACCCGCAAGTAAATTTCCTGAACATCTTTGAGAGAAAACGTTTTCAGATCAGCGGGTTCTTGTCGAGTCGGCTTTCCCCAAGTCAAGTCGCTGCCATTTTGCCCCAACACCGCATAGAGATCATATTTAGCCCGCTGAAATTTATCGGCCCAGATGCGATAGGCCTCTACTTTCTGATACTCGGTGCGCCCTGCCCAAGCCAATCCGATAAATAAAGCAAGCAAGGGCAACCAGAGAAGTCCACGTTCCATAAAAATCTTGAGTGGGAGGTCGTCCTTCATCCTATCGAGATTGTGAAGAACTGTGCGATCGTCCCCTCTGCATCCCTCGATTTATCTAACCTCTTAACTCAAAACTCTCTCCTCTGAGCTATCTTTGATCAAACACGACCACAGATAGGTGTCATGAGAAAGCTACTCATTTTGGGCTTGTTGTTTTTTGTGGGATTGGGTTGGTCGATCGCCACGTTTCAAGGATTGTCCGCACAAGGAACCTACGATCGGATCGTTCTGGACTTTCGAGAAGAAGTGGGGTCAGCGCAGATCGAAAATCAGATCCAGGCGATCGCTCAACAGTTCAACGTTCAGCCCAGTCTGAATAGTCAATTCTCAGAAGCTGACCACCTCTACACGGTCAAGGGCGACCAGAAGCTGCTCAATGCTCTAAAGCGCTCTAAAGTTGCTAAGTACACCGAATATATTGAGCCAGATTACGTCTATAGCATTCCTGAACCGAAAGGTTTTGAGAAAGTTGTCGGCAAAAATTCTCAATCGATTCAACCGACCACTCAGGCACCCAACGATCCGCTCTACAGCCAACAGTGGAATTTGCACAGCCTGGGAGTTGAAACCAGTTGGCAGGAAACCAAGGGCAGTGGGGCGACGGTTGCGGTCATTGATACTGGCATTTCTCAAGTGCCCGATCTCAAGGAGACCAAGTTTGCGGACGGATATGATTTTGTCAATGACCAAACGGATGCCAGCGATGACAATGGGCATGGAACCCACGTTGCAGGTACGATCGCTCAGTCCACCAACAATGGATTTGGCGTTGCGGGGATTGCTTACGAAGCAACCTTGATGCCGCTAAAAGTTTTGAGCGCGGGCGGCGGCGGGACGGTTGCAGACATTGCCGAAGCGATCCGGTTTGCGGCCGATCATGGGGCTGATGTAGTCAACATGAGTTTGGGCGGTGGCGGAGAAAGTTTAGTGATGCAGGAAGCGATCGACTATGCCCATAAAAAAGGCGTGGTGATCATTGGTGCGGCTGGCAATTCTGCTCAAAATTCTGCCTCTTATCCAGCCCGCTATCCCCATGTGATCGGCGTGGCTGCGCTGGATGCGTCAGGACAAAAAGCTCCCTATTCTAACTTTGGCGCAGGGGTGAATATTTCTGCTCCGGGTGGCTCCACGGCTGGGGAGAATGAATCGGGTGGAATTTTGCAGAATACGATCGACCCTTCTACCGGAGAATCTATCTTTGCGGCTTATCAAGGGACGAGCATGGCGGCTCCTCACGTCGCTGGCGTTGCGGCTCTGGTCAAAGCAGCCGGAGTCAAAGATGCAGATGAGGTTGCAGAGGTTCTAATTCAGTCAGCCAGAAAGGTACAGGATGATGAATTAAACCACTTTGGAGCAGGCAAGTTAGACGCGGCGGCGGCGGTGAAGCTGGCCCTCAAAGGCAAAATTACCTTCAACGATTTCTTCCGGTGGCTGCGGGACAATGGCTATCTCAACCCTCGGTTTTGGATCGATGGCGGCGTGATCGCGCTAGGGCCCAAAGTTCTCATGATGTTGGGGTCTTATCTGCTGGCGTTCTTTTTGAGAAACTACTTTCCGTTTACCTGGAGTTGGTCGATGGCGAGTGGGCTGGTGGCTGGGAGTTCGGGGCTGTTCTTTCTCAAAGGCTTTTACCTGTTCGATGCGCCTCAATTTCCGATGCGGATTCTCGGTAGCTCTCTGCCGGAGTTGGGGAGCGCAGTTCAGGGTAGTGGTGTGTTGAACCCGATTACCGCGAGTGTGCTGATTCCTTTAGGTCTGGTGGTTTTGCTCTTGGGTCATGCTCAGTGGAAATGGTTTGCGATCGGCTCCACGTTGGGCGTTTCTGCTTGTCTTGCGGTGAGTGCGGCGATCGATCCTCAACTGCTGTGGCTGGGAGACGGTACGATCGCTCGTCTGTTCCTGATCGTCAATGCCTTGCTATGCTTTGGGTTAGCTCGTCTTGCCAGCAAACCAGAGGAGAAATTTTCATGAGCATCACCGTTAAAGGCACGATCGATCGCAAAGGATTTGGCACAGGCACCTGGGCGATCGATGCCGAAGAAGGGCAAACTTACGAACTGCACAAGCCACCCAAAGACATTCAAAAAGCGGGTCTGAAGGTGAAACTAGAGGGCGACATTCGAGAAGATGTGATGACGATCGCGATGATCGGCCCAGTTTTAGAAGTGAAGAAGTTTGAGCTAATCAAGTAGTCAGCCTTCAAACCAAAGAATCTGGGGCGTGAGGTGGTTTCTGCAAAAGAATCTACGGCGCTGCTGATTGAATGACTCTGTGAGTGTTGACGATCCTTTCGCCCCCTAAATCTCCCCAATTCTGGGGGACTTTGATTTCAGAAGGTTCTAGCGTTGGGGTAGAGGGTAAAGTCTCTCTTGGAAATGCCCCGTTCAAATCTTCATCTCAGGAAGGGGGGACGACGAATATCAGAGGGTTTGGTTTTGACGACTTCGCCGATAAAGCGTTTGAGGGCCTTTTCTCGATTTTTCATGAAGGCCGCCCAAAAGCCAGGGTGAAACTCCTCCATCGTCTTCGCCAAGGCCCAAACGTCTACAGCCAGGATGTTGTACAGCGTTTCGTCTTCTTTTCTAAGCGATTTGATCTGGTCAGACACCGATTTTTTGGCGGGAACCCGATGACCTTCGTTATTCAACACAGGAGATGCTCCAGGCTAGAGATGAGACAATGATGATACTGAAATTTCTTCGTCCATCATAGTCGTTTTTGATACCTCACTGGGGAAATTGGGCGACTCATTACGGGTGACTCGAAGCGTCGCTTCCGTTTTGTGCAAGTGGGACTAAAAAGCGGCGGCGTTCCTGTGATATTTAAGGTGAGAGATCTGGAAAATGGAGCAATGCTCAACTGTCGCCAATACTTGCCCCAGAAACAGGGATAATTAAATCTGAGAGCGTTCTAAATTCAGAAGATTACTCCTATGTTCCGTCGAATTTCTCTGGCAGTTTTGGGCTTGTCTGTAGGTGGCGTGATCACGATCGTGGGTTTCACAGCTTACTTTCTAGACTATGCCACCCTCAATCTTGCAGGCTTTTTTTACGGCATTCCCTTGTTGCTGGGAGGTTTGGCGCTCAAGGCTTCTGAGTTGGAACCAGTCCCCGTTACTAAGCCGACTTCTCCAGAGGTCAAGGCGCTACAAACTCAGCAAGCCACGCCTACCCAAAAGCAAATTTTCAAGGATGTGACTCGGTTTCGCTATGGTCAGGAGGCGCATTTAGACTTGGCACTTGAGCGTTTGGGCTTGAGTCCGACTGATCAGGAGCGTCCTGTTTTGAAGGGGATTCGGGAAGAGAGCCTGGATGGGGCGTATGCGCTGGTTTTGGAGTTTGATTCGCCGCTGATTCCGTTTGAGACTTGGCAAGAAAAGCAAGCTAAATTGACGACTTTCTTTGGCCCTGGTCTTCAAGTCAAGGTCGAGAGCCACGCAGAAGACAAGGTAGAAATGGCGATGATTGCGACTCCTGAGACAGCAAGTTGAGGTGACTGGAGAGAGGCGATCGTTTTCTCGGTGGGGGAGGCGATCGCATCAACTCCTTAGACGTTCGGATGCAGAAGAACTTCATACATCGGAGCGAAGGGTTTTCCAGGAGGTGTAAAGGGTTTTTTGGGTTGCCTGGTTTTGTTTAACTCGCTCTAGTAATCCAGGAATTGCCAACAGTTCTTGAGTTGCAGCTTCGCTTTCGGCGTTTGTCACATCAAGTTGGCTTTTCAACTCTGCTACTGATGAACCGATCGCCGTATCCGTATCCTCTATTGGGGAATCATTCATAATTTGTGAGTTACCTTCGATCTGCTGGTTGATGGCGATCGCCATACCACCGTTGATTGATTGAACACATTCCTATCTTACAAAATCAGCCAATAGAAGACGTTCAAAGCCTCTGTACATCATTAATGATTTCACGCTGGCTCAACCTTGAACACCAACAGAACAAGCTTTAAATTGCATCCCAACCGATGACTCAGGCAGCATAATGGTTAAAGTAAGCGGCGGCGCGTAACCCCGAAACGAAGCACAAAAAACTTTACACCGATCGCTCCGCGTTGTTATGCCGCCGCAATGCATCTTGACTAATCTGAAACAACTTGGCTCTTTGCTTTAGCGACTCGTCTCCCCCAAGGCTTCAGAACTGAAATTCCAATGATGACAAAGAGAAAGAGAACTTGAATAATCGTTCCGAGCAACACGCCTTTAGCATCAAACTCGTAGAGCGGATTGTCAAGGGCTTGTAATCCCTCTTGCCCAGAAAGTCTAGCAGCAACATTGCCCCACGGAAACAGCCAGAACGTACCAAAAATGACCAACCCAGTCGTCAACACCCACTTTGTAATCACCCAGTAAAACTTGGTAAAGCCATAATTTGTCACCCAACAAAGCAATGTGGCTGTCACGACCGAGCCAATGGCGGAGGGAATCACAATCCAGTCATCAAGCAGAGTAATTGCAGAATCAAGCGTATGCAATACTTCTGCATGGGTCGAATGTGTATTCCTTAGTGATAAAAGAAACATACTCAAAACGGCTCCTGTCCACAAAGTAGCAAACCCAACGTGTGCTGAAAGTAGCCAGTTTTTTTGATTGACGCTCAGTTTCGGCATTTTTCCTCCTAGATTGTTGCAACTGAAAGTCGTAAAGATCTAAATCTGCATGAAGTCACATCAAGCAAGAAGATCAATACATGAATAATCAATATATTAAGTAACTTCTAAAAGATCAACATCAAAGTGCTGCTGTTACTAGAGAAAATTCTCAACAATTTGATCGAGAAGCCTCAAAACAGTTTCCTGCTCTGCTTCAGACATATTATTTGTTGCCCTCTTTATCGTCTCTGCGCCAAGTGGCGGTAGCGCCTTCATAAGCTGCTTTCCTTCATCCGTCAGCCAGACTCGAACAATCCGACGGTCATTAGAGTCGCGTTCTCGGTAGACGAGGTTACGATCCTCCATGCGATCCACAACTCCGGTCAGCGTCGCGCCTAACTGCTTCAATTTGTCGGCAATTCCTGTCGTTGAGAGTCCGTTTTCCTCCCACAAACAACATAAGACAAGGTAGTGAAACGGAGTCAGACCATAAGGTTCAAGACGCTCTAAAAAATCGCGGTACATCAGTTGAGAAGCAAGTTTTAGCTTGTATCCCAAGTTGTAAGGAGCTAGAGCGTACCGCCATTGTTGAAGGAACTCTGCATTGGGGGATGAACCAGGCATTTAATTTGGAGGGGTCTGCTTAAGCAGATAGTTAATGCGTTAACTATTCTACGATGCTCATTGAGCCAACTTCTCTCAGACTACAGCCTACCATCGGACTATCAGCCGATCGCTTGATAAAGCGTATCCCGTTGTTGAGAAGGTCGATCGAGACTGGCGATCGCTTCCTTCAAATCTTCGACTTCCATACAGGTGCCGCCTTTTGCGCCCGCCATCGTAGTGATATGCTCTTCCATCAGAGTGCCGCCGATGTCATTGCAGCCCCATTTGAGCGCTTCGATCGCCCCTGGCAGTCCCAGTTTGACCCAGCTTGGCTGATGGTTGGGAATCCAGTGACCTAGAAAAATCCGGGCGACGGCCGTGAGTAATAGCGCATCTGAGAGAACGGGCTGATCGCGTCCGACTCGACGACGTAGCGGTTTGGGCGCTTCTTGACCGACAAAAGGCAGCAAAATAAATTCGGTAATGCCCGTGTAGCCGTGAGATTTGGCAGACTGTTGGAGCGATCGCAGTTGTTCAAAGTGTCGAATCTGCTGCTCTGGAGTTTCGATATGTCCCGAAAGCATCGTGCTGGTGGTGGGCAACCCTTGCTGATGCGTGGTGCTGACGACTTCGAGCCAGGTTTCGCTATTGATTTTTTCGGGGCAAAGCACCTTTCTCACCTGGTCGTCGAGAACTTCGGCCGCCGTTCCGGGCATCGAGCCAACGCCTGCATCTCGGAGCGCTGCGATCACTTCCGTATAGGTCAGACCATCTTCTCTGGCAATAAACTGCACTTCTTGAGGCGAGAAAGCATGAAGGTGCAAATTGGGAAATTTGGTCTTGATCGTCTCGATCAGTTTCAGATAATAAGGCAGCATGGTTCCGTTTAGCGTTGCCTGCGGATTTAAGCCGCCCTGCATACAGATTTCTGTCGCGCCTTGCCTCACGCCATCTGTTGCCTTTTCTAAAATCTGTGCCCAGTCGAGCCAATACGCGCCTTCATCCCCGCTGTCTCGCCGAAACGCGCAAAAACTGCAATGCTGCTCACAGATATTCGTGAAGTTGATATTCCGATTGACCACATAGGTCACGGTTTCGCCAGATTGCTGTTGTCTGAGTCGATCGGCCGCCTGACGAATTTGTTCGATCGGCTCCGCCTCCGTCTGCCTCAAAAGCGTCACTCCTTCCTCAACCGAGAGATCACCCCCCGCCAACGCCCGTTCCAAAATCCTTTCAACCACGTCTTTTATCCCTTATCCTTCCCCTGGCGCTCCTAACATGCGTAGGACACGATCGACATCATCCAAATCTCCCACAATCCGCCGCACCGGGCGAGGATAGACCTTCACTAGAGTGGGCGTTGCCGAAACCTGATCAGATTCTGCCTGTTCGGGATGTCTGAAGATGTCGATTACCTTTAGTGTATAAGGAGAGCCAAGGGATTCCTCAAGCAATTGGTGCAGGCTTTGGAGAATTCGCTGCGTTGCAGGACTGTAGCCCGACACAAACAACCGCAAAACATAGCCCTGAGTGTAAGGCTGTGGAAATAGCCCAGACGAAGTTTGAGACGGGTTGACCTGGGTGGAAGGGTGCCCTTCGAGCCGGACGACGAGATCGTGATTCTCCCAGAGTTGGGGAAACTGATGGCGATAGGTGGCCAGTAAAGCTGGCTCACACAATCCTTCGGGGAGGGGTGCAACCTGCCAATTGACTTGCTCTGATTCAAACACTGCATTCAATAACGCTCGATAGCGAAAGACAGCGGGGTAAGCTTCGGCAAAGGTTCTTACCTGTTGAGATTTTGAATCAAACCAGCGATCGAGGGTTGCTGTATAGCAAGGCACCAAAAAATGGGGTGGTTCTGATAGTTCCAAAATTTCTTGAAGGGCCGCGCACAAGTTGAGGTGCCATCGTCCTTGTTTGCCGGGGTCAATGCAGTACACCAAATCTCCACCGGGCGTAAACAGAGCGATGCCTTTAAAAATGGATGGAATGGAACGCCTGAGATGAGGGTTCAAGGGCGGCTGAAGAAATTAGATAGATTCAATGTCTCACACAACGAAAGTCTAATCTATTCCTCCTCAGAAAGGGATGATTCTAGAATCACCACAAAATCAACTGCGCTGCCGGATTAAAAAATTGCCGACATAGCCCTTGAGTGATCAAAACTGTGGTTAATAGGGTTGAGAACGCCAACATGAATAGAATCAAAACCTGATAAGCCGTCGCTTGAATCGGGTCTGCGCCTCCCAATAGCTGTCCAGAGATGAGATCAGGAACCGTTGCGAGGCCGACGATCGCCATCGAATTCAGAGTCGGCAACACGCCCGATCGAATCGCCTCTCGACGATAGTGAGAAACCGCTTGCTGAGGAGTCGCTCCCAAACTTAAGTGAGTCTCAATTTCTAGCTTGCTGGAATTTAAGGTATTGACGAGTCGTTCTCCCGCGATCGCCGCTCCATTCATCGCATTGCCCAAAATAATCCCAGTTAGCGGAATAATCACCTGGGGCGCATACCAGACTTCGGGCTGCACAATCAAAAAGTTGGCGTATCCCACTGTCAGAGCCACACTCACCAACAGCGACCCCCCGATTAACGGCACCAACTGCGGAATTTTTTGGCTGATCCGATTGCGAGTGACGATCGTGACCACTACACCCATCGCCAGCAAAAACACCAAAACAGCCCAGGGACTATTGAGCGCAAACACGACCGCGATCAAGTAGCCGACCACGACGAGTTGAGCGATCGTGCGACCTGTTGCCACAATCAAGTTGCCTTCGAGTCCGAGTTTTTGCCAGATAGAAAGGGCGATCGCCGCCACGATCAGACCGATCGCCAGCAAGAGTTGAATGGGTGAGTTCATAGAGTCTCGATGAGAACGTGATTAGCCTTTTACGCCGCTGCCTGATTCGGTGGGGACGATGTAGTGTTGGGCGACGAGAAAGAATAGAAGAATGGGGGCGATCGAGATCACCGATCCGGCTGCAATTAGTCGCCAATCGAGGGTGAAGGTTCCCGCCAGGTTAGCAACGCCCAACGGTAGGGTGTAAAGTTCGGGACGATCCAGCACGATCAACGGCCACAAAAAGTCGCTCCAGGAACCGATAAAGACAAAGATTGCCAGCGTCACCAAAGCCGGACGAATTGAGGGAATCATCACATGCCACCATATCCCCAACTCGGTGCAGCCATCCATTCGAGCCGCTTCTTCAAGTTCTTTGGGCACCCCCTGAAAGGCCTGTCTAAGCAGAAAGATGCCAAATGCTGAAGCGATCGCTGGAAAGATCACGCCCAGATACGTATTTCTCAACCCCAACTGTACTGCCAACACATATAGGGGAATCATCACAATTTGAAATGGAATCAAAATCGTAGAAACAATCAAACTAAAGATAACTTCTCGACCTCGAAACGTTAATCTCGCCAACGGATAAGCAGCCAGCGAACAGAACAGCAAATTTAACACCACCGTCAACACAGAGACGACCGTACTGTTAAACAAATATTGCCCAAACGGATTACTCTGCCAAACCGTCACAAAATTCTCAAACGTCGGCTGACTGGGAATCAACTGAGGCGGAAACTGAAAGATATTCTCACTCGGAGACTTGAGCGACGTACTGACCAGCCAGATAAGGGGAATGAGCATCACCAGCGCGATCGCCCCCAACACCGCATAAAGGGAGAGCGATCGCCAAAATTGAGAAGTTCGACGCATAGCGGCAGCAAATCAGGGGTGGATTGATCTTACCGATATTTTGCGTGTGACTTCCCTGATCCGTGGCTTATTTGGTGGCGACGACGGCCAGATTCCAGGCAAACCGTTTGACGAGGGGCAGCTTTTTGAGCGAGCGATCGAGCTTTTCTAATCTCAGATAGGTTTTCTCCAGGCGCTTTTGTTCGACGATGATTTTTTTCCAGTAGCGCTCCTCGTTGGGATTGACTTTCTCGATCAGATAGAACTGCAAGAAAATCCACAGCGTCGCGATCCAAAAGGTGTCATAGCTGGTTTGAGAGTAGAGCGATCGAATGTAGTTGACCAGATCGATATCCAGGGGCGTTTCGTCCTCGGTTCTGACTTTGGTGGCGATGCGTCGATAGACGTTGATTACGGGATTGTGCTTGAGCGGGTCCCAAAAACAGGCTTTGCCCCCTGGCTTGAGAACGCGGTGCATTTCTTTGAGAGTCAGACGCGGATCGGGAATGTGGTGCAGCAGATTGGAGGCGTAAATGATATCAAACGTGTTGTCAGGAGAGTCGATCGCCATTGCATTAATCGTTCGTCCCTCGACCTTGACGTGATTAGCTTCAGCCAGCTTTAAGGCAACCTCCACCATCCCAGGAGAATAGTCAGTCGCCACACAGTTTGCGCCCAGTTTTGCAAAGTAGACGCTGTTTTCACCCGCGCCACAGCCCAAATCGAGTAAATATTTGCCGCGCACATCGCCAAGCTGTCGGAGAATAAAGCGATTTTCGGGAGCCGTACAAGCCTCAAAGTAATCAGCGACTCGAATGCCATCTACCTCGATCGTGCTGGCCCACTGATCATGAAAGTCTTGCTCTTTACGTAAAACATCGTCTTGCATAGGCTTCAAAAATAAAGGGCAGACAATTGAATATCTACCCCACAAAATATCATTGATGTCTCCAAATTTGTGATGCGCCGCAAGGAATGGCTACCAAGTTTTTCCCATGACCAATGACCTACGACCTGAGTTGCATTCGGGGCAAAATCATGAACTCTTACGCACCGATCGCTTCTTCGGCTCCACACTCACCCTGAGTCGGGCTAATACATTTTCCACTCCTCTATGCGCCTGGGTCAGATGAATCGGGTCGTTCATCATAACAAAAAGAAAATTCCCAGCCAACAGCATGGACTCGATTTCAAAAACCGCCTGATCAACGTCCGTGTTGGGATCTATCTCTCCCAAGTCCTGCGCCTCAAGAATGCACTGCCTCAATAAGGTCAGCCAATTGCCCAATACCTCAACGACTCGATCGCGCGCCGCACCAGGACGGGTGCCAAGTTCCGCAGCGACTGAGGCAAAAAAACATCCACCCGGAAAAACTCTGCGTTCGAGATGTGAAAGAAATGAACTCGCTAATGTCTTGAGCCGCTCTGTTCCAGCTTGCGCCCTCGTTGCAGGCTGAAGCACGTCATTCTCAAAAATTGTGGCTGCCGTTTCGATCGTCGCCAACTCTAATTCTTCCTTAGATTTGAAGTGCGCGTAGAGTCCACTTTTGCTCATCCCAATTTCGGTAGCCAGGTCTCCAAGCGATAAGCTAGTTAATCCCTTCGTGGTTGCCAGCCTGGCCGCTGTGAGCAGAATAGTGGCACGACTAGACTGCCCCTTCGAGCGAATGGGTTGATTGCCTTCTGAGCTGCCTTCTGAACTGATAGTGGATAACAAATCAACGTTCATAACATAAAGTAACATTCGTATATTGACAATAGCACGAACGGTCGTCATAATCGAGACAAGTAAAAGAACGAACGGTCGTTTTTATATGCTGCTCTTTACAACAGTTCCAACCTATAAACTGGAGAAAAGCTATGCCTTTAGTGAATGTGAAACTGATAGAAGGCGTTTTTACGTCATCGCAAAAACAGGACATGATCCGCAAACTGACTGACACGATGGTGTCGATCGAAGGTGAGAACATGCGCCCCGTGACGTGGGTGGTAATCGAAGAGGTTAAGAGCGGCGACTGGGGAGTGGGTGGCAATCCCCTCACAACTCATGATGTGCAGGCACTTGCAGCGGGCAAATCCAAAGTCAATGACTAACCCCTGCGTTACAGTAAACCCGACCATCTCGTCGTTACGATTGCAAACGTCACCTCCCGTGAGTCGGGTTGCTGGAATTAAAACTAAATAACACCGAATTTTGTCGGTTGGGTAGAGATTTACGAACCCCAACGATCGCTGGGGTATTAAGTTTCATACTTCAACCCAACCGCAAAGTTATTTAATTTGCGACCCTTAGACCTGCCCCTGAGTCGAGACGGCTTCGGAATTCTCAACAGGTTGCAGCGCCGCATACAAACGATTGAGCGCATTGACATAAGCCTGAGCCGACGCGACGATAATGTCGGTATTGCCTGCGTGACCTGAGAAAATGCGATCGCCATACTTAATCCGAATTGTCACCTCGCCGATCGCATCAATGCCTGCTGTGACAGACTGCACCGAAAATTCAATCAACTGATTGGGCACATTGATCACCCGATTGATCGCTTTATAAACGGCATCCACGGGCCCGGTTCCCGTAGCAGCATCGATCAGTTCTTCGCCTTCAGGCGTTCGCAGACTCACCGTTGCCGTCGGAAAGGCGCGATCGCCACAAGACACCTGCACCATTTCCAATTTGAACAGTTCGGGAACTTGTTGAACTTCGTCGTTGGCGATCGATTCCAGATCCCAATCGGTGACTTCTTTTTTCTTGTCGGCCAGTTCTTTAAAGCGCAAAAAGGCTTTATTCAACTCGTTGTCAGACAAATCAAAGCCCAATTCCTTGAGCCGAGTGCGGAAAGCGTTGCGCCCAGAGTGCTTGCCCAAGATAATTTGATTGCTCGTCAAGCCGATCGACTGAGCATCCATAATCTCGTAGGTTTGCTTGTTTTTGAGCATTCCATCCTGATGAATGCCCGACTCGTGCGCGAAGGCGTTGGCACCGACGATCGCTTTATTCGGCTGCACCAGCATTCCGGTCAGATTGGACACCAGCCGCGACGTTTTGTAGATCTCCTGGGTGTTGATGTTGGTCAGAGGCGCTTCGGACTCAACAGGACGACCTAAAAAGGGATTGAAGTATTGACGACGAACATGCAGCGCCATCACCAATTCTTCGAGAGCAGCGTTTCCGGCTCGTTCGCCAATACCGTTGATCGTGCATTCCAACTGTCTCGCGCCGTTTTTGACCGCTTCTAAGAAACAGGCCACTGCTAACCCCAAATCGTTGTGACCGTGAACGGAAATGATCGCCTGATCGACATTGGGAACGTTTTCACGAATGCCGCGAATCATGTCGCCAAACTCACTCGGAGTCATATAGCCCACCGTATCGGGAATGTTGATCGTCTTGGCCCCAACGGCGATCGCCCGCTCCAACACTTGATAGAGAAACTGAGGATCAGATCGCGCTGCATCCATTGGTGAAAACTCAACATCATCGACAAAAGATTTGGCATAAGCGACCATTTCTTCGGCGATTTCTAGCACTTGCGATCGAGACTTTTTCAACTGATATTCCAGATGAATGTCTGAGGTGGAAATAAAGGTGTGAATTCGCGGATGGGCGGCGGGTTTGAGCGCTTCGGCGGCCGCTTTGATGTCAGCGGGAATTGCGCGTGCCAAACTGCAAATGATCGGCCCATCCTCAGTCCCGACGGTTTGGGCGATCCGTTCGACGGCTTCAAAATCTCCAGGACTGGCGTAGGCAAACCCCGCTTCGATCACGTCCACTCCAAGTCGTGCCAGTTGCCGAGCGATCGCCAGCTTTTCATCCACATTGAGCGTTGCGCCAGGGCACTGTTCACCGTCGCGCAAGGTGGTATCGAAAATGATGATCCGGTCTGGAGATGGAACGTTCATAGATCGAATAAGTTTGGTAGTAAGAATTTTGTGGCAGTTGCGCCATTCCAACTATTCTAGTACCCGCCTTTTGACATTAAACCGTCAGCTTTGGAATTGTTGAAGAGGAGACAGAGGTGATTATCTCAATGATTCTCTCTGAGTAAACGTTTAGACTCAACCAGATATCCCCGAACGAGTGGCTCTGACGCGCTATCAGGGTGCCTTTCAAGACCTTGGACGCAGCGTAAAAATCTTTTATGGCTTCTTATGGATCAACTCGTTAACGAGGCTTATTAACGAAAAGAGGTCGATCTTGATAATATGGTGTTGCAAACAATTCAGTATTAGCGGAACCGATAACAATGGTCAGAGGGATTAGAGCGGGTCAATATGTGGAACAGATGAGAGGATACAAGGCTTTCATCCCTAACCCACTACCGCCCATTCCTGAAGTCACCGAGATTTTGCGGAAAGCCCCGCTCCTTGAGGACGGGGATGCAGAGCAACGG
>NZ_JBJPHT010000019.1:0-111586 GCF_052939475.1 Phormidesmis sp. 146-20 | reverse complement strand
GGGAACTCTTCTCCCCTAGAATGACCGGGATTCTATTTCTTGGCAAGTCCCTAATCAACGTCATGCAGCAAGTCTTCGATCGCCCCCCGCTCCCCTTCGATCCCAATCGGCAATCGCTCAAAGCCTGGACAAAGTACTGCTTACAAGATCGGGGCTTTAGGGTGATTTACGCGCAAAATGCAGACTTTGCGATCGAGACCAACACCGGAGAAAAAGCCTACTTCAAAGTCAGTGACCGTGCTGAAAATCTCGATCCCTCAGTTGGGTGGATTGTAGTTGACCCATCGGGACAGAAGGCGATCGTCATTGCGCCTCAGAGTTAACCAGCCCTTGCTCGACGCGGTTTGACCAGTTTGGGTTTGGCGGATCGTAAGCGTCTGATTCGCAAATCTTCGCGGGGGGCAAAATTGCGGGAACTGAAGGTCAGGATTCCGGTCATCTCTTGCCAAAAGGGACGATCGCTCTGATGCAAATCGAGCAGCACGATCGCCACGCTAAACAGTAAAATCCCCATGCCTCCAATAAAGAACGCCATCGCCACCGAAATGAGCCAGGTGCCCTCGACAACCGTTCTCATGGCTAATGCAAAAGTGCTGGCGACAAAGACCATTAGCGCGTAGTGAAGTGCCAGAATGCCGTTGCGAGAGGATTGAATCTGTTGTTGCAGGTGACGCAGTTGTTTTTTGAGCAGGAGGAGGCGATCGTTCTTGGAGTCATACGCCAAATGCAGCACTTGATAATATTCCAAACTTGTCGTCTGCAACCGATTTTCTAGGGCACTGCGCCGCAGCATCAAGCCCCCCAACACAAACGCACAAGCCACAATCATCAGCACCGAGTTGAGGATTAGCTGAATCAATTGGGTGGTCTGTTCGACACTCATAAGGCTTCCTCTCCACGACTTAGCGTGACATGAGGATAGCATATTTTAGTACAGATTTACTAGATAGAGGGATGAAATGAGGAGACCTTAGACTTTGGACTTCACACCTCACACCTCACTCCTCCTCACCCATTCCAACACTGCCTGAGTCAATCCTGGTAGTGTAAATTCTTGAGCCTCAACATCGACTCTTCCCAATAGCATCTGGCAATCTTTGGAGGTCTGAGGGCCGATCGAGACCACCCCAACGCCTTCTAAATGTGTCAGCCAATCTTGACCAAACTCACCTTCGAGTAGCTGGCAAAAGTGGCGCACCGTTTTGGAACTCGCAAACGTGACGATCTGAATTTCACCATTTTTGAGCGCCTCAAGCGCAACGGGATCGATCGCCGTCGGACAAGCCGATTGGTAAGCCGCAACCTCTGTGACTTGAGCAGCCCGATCGCCAAACTCCTTAATCAACACATCTCGCCCCCCACTCTCGACGCGCGGAAACAGGAACTTTTTGCCCGTCACAGGTTCAGGGAAATTGAGCACCATCGAATCTGCGACAAAATCGGGAGGGATAAAATCGGGCTGTAATCCTCGCTGCTTCAGTCTTTGAGCCGTTTTTTCGCCGACGACTGCAATCTTGATTTCTGACAAGCCTCGCACGTCTTGAAGCTGTGACCCCAACCGTTCAAAAAAGTAATCGACGGCATTCGTTGACGTGAGAATCAGCCAATCAAAATCATTGAGACGCGCGATCGCCTGATCCAATTCTTCCCAGCTTGAAGGCGGCACAATTTCTAACGTCGGCATCTCGACCACCGTCGCGCCCTGACTTTGCAACAATCGGGAAAACTGACTGGATTGAGACACCGATCGCGTCACAAGAACGGTTTTACCAGAAAGGGGAAGGGTAGACACAGGAAACACAGGGGGAACGACGGGGGGCTGAAACGTGGGGAGGAGAAAGGAGCGCAGTCCGACAACCTCGCCAATAACGATCACACAGGGAGAAAGTGAATGGGGATCTGTGTGTGACAGAATTTCTGCTAGAGTGCTGACCCAAATTTGTTGCGCTGGATGCCCCGCCCAACGAATGATGGCGATCGGCGTCTGGGGCGATCGTCCCTGTTTTTGTAATTGTTGCAGAATAATCGGGAGATTTTGTCCACCCATCAGCATCACCAGCGTCTCGATTTGAGCGATCGTTTGCCAGTCCAGACTTTCGGTATCGTGGGCACTCAAAACTGCAAAACAACGGCTCAAAACGGGGTCAGTTAATGGAATTCCTGCCAGAAGAGGGGCGGCCAGCGCCGAAGAAATTCCGGGAATCACCTCAAATGGACAGCCTGCCGCATTCAACGCTTGGATCTCAGAGGACGATCGCCCAAAAATAAACGGATCGCCACTCTTGAGCCGAACGACCTGCTTTCCTTGCTGACACTGCTCAACGAGAAGGCGATCGATTTGGGGCTGTTTCAGGCTGGGCTGTCCCCCACGTTTGCCGACATTTAGTTTGAGACAGGTTTCTGGCACGACTTCTAAGAGTTGTGAATCGACTAGCGCATCGTAGACCAGCACCTCTGCTTGAGTCAGCAACCGATGAGCGCGCACCGTCAGATAGTCAACGCCTCCAGTCCCCGAACCGACGAGATACACCTTTCCATTCATAACTTTCTATTCATAAAGCGTTTGAGTTCTCCTACGATGAGTTTTGCAAAAAAAGTTCGCGAAGTGGCAGCTTATTGGGGGGCAGCCAGAAAGACCTTGGTCTGGTAGGTGAGACAAACGCAGCCCTGCTGATCTGCCCAGCGTTGATGAAGCGCCGTCAATTCTGTGGTTAACCGATCGTAGGCAGTTCCTTGACGAGGCACATAAGAGGCACTGCGCGATCGTCCGATCAGTCCCTCCAGATCTAGAATCTGCTGAGAAGGAAAGACAAACGATTGCACATTGGTAAAGCTGGAAGCAGCGTATAGCGCATCGCTGGCGGTGAATCGCTCTAGTGCAGGATGCTTGTTTGAGACTTCTCTTAACAGGGCTTCGTAGCTTTCTGAGAACTCGTTGGACTGATCACGATCGTTCCACACCAACGCCAGTCGCCCCGATGATTTGAGAATTCGTCGAAACTCTGCCAAAGTCGGCTCTGGATCAAACCAATGAAACGATTGAAAACAAGTAATTAAGTCAACGGAAGCGTCGGGTAAATCGGTCTGTTCTGCGGTGGCGGCGCGATAGGTCACATTGGGATGGACTTCGGCAACCTGACTCATCGCAGCGTTGGGTTCGATCGCCCAGACTTGCAGCCCGCGATCGCCCAACAACCGAGCCGAGATTCCTGTTCCCGCGCCGATGTCAGCCGCCACCAATTGAGACGGCGTACCCAACCCTTCGAGAATCTGGTCGATCGATTCAGCGGGGTAAGTCGGACGATATTTCACATAGTCAGAGGCGCGATCGGAGAACCGATTCAATGGATCAAGCTGATGCAGTGGTGTAGACATAGGCATGAAAACAGCATGAGTGCGATCAAGTTAGATCCAAGTTAGATCAATTATGACCTCATCCTACGTCGCCAACTTTTTCATCCCTCCTCGCGAAGCGGATTACCCCCAAAGGGGGAACAGATCATCGAAGTTCTCCTTCATCCCTCCAATAAAAAACCCCCAACCGAAGTCAGGGGTAATCATCAGGGTGCATCTACCATCCCTATATGCCAAAAAAATTGGACGTTCTCCGGAGAAGATTTGGGGAATTGCATGAAGTTCATATGAACTAGCTGTGAGATTTGCATAAAGGAACGATCGCTTTAACCCTGGCCAGCCGCTTTCCTAATAGGTTCCAGCAGTTCCAGAGGAATATTTAGACTGTTGAGTGACCGATATTCATCCTTCTGAGTTGCCAAATTGGGGCCGTGGTAGTCACTGCCGCCCGTGATCAAAAGCCCGTATTCTGTGCAGAGTTGAGTGAGGCGATCGATACCCGCCGCTGAGTGACTGGGATGAAACACTTCAATTCCCAAAAGTCCCGCTTTCACCAAATCTGGAAGAATTTCCTCAACGGCTCCCCCGCGAAACAAGTAAGGATGCGCCCATACCGGAACCGCCCCACAAGACCGTAACAGCGCCACCCCTTCAGTACTCTCAAACTTTTCGTAATGGACGTAGGCAGGTTGATCATCACCGAGAAAGCGATCGAACGCCTCCCGCGACGAATTGACATAGCCCGCTCTGACCATCGCCGTTGCAATATGAGGTCGCCCTGGAGCCATGCCTTCTCCCATGTCGGGCAGTTGGATGGGATAGCCCAAGTCAGCAAGTTTTTCGACAATCTTTTGAGCGCGGCGTTTGCGACCTTCGAGCCGTTCCATTAGCGGAGCGTGAAGTTTTTGGCGATCGGGATAAAAGCCCAAAATATGTAGAGAGCGATCGTTGCAAACGGTACTCAGCTCCAGTCCAGGGACGATTTCCAGGTGATCAGGAGCCGCCGCAAACGCCTCATCCCAGCCGCTCATCGTGTCGTGATCCGTAATCGCCAACGCCCGCACCCCGACGGAAACCGCCCGATTAACTAGCTCAACGGGTGTCAGCGTCCCATCAGAATAAGTCGTGTGACAGTGTAGTTCTAACATGCTTCTATTCTAAAGAAACGTGAATTCAATGGAATCTTTCGCTACGGTGATTAATCCGGCAGCCCCCTAAATTCTCCAATGCTGGGGGACTTTGAACTGGAAATCTAATCTAAAAGTCGCCCACAATTGGCACTTTGGGGGACAGAAGCGCTAAACAACGCCGTGAAAAAACTTCATCGAATTGACGTTAAAGAAGAGCGTCAATGATAGGGAGTAACAATTTCTGATAAAACGAGCCGCGAACTATCGTAGCGGTAACAAAATAAGAATCAGAAAACGTGCCATGATTTGCACCATGAATTAGCAGAAAAACTAGCAGACAAGGAGCGTGACAGTAATGGGAAAAGGAAGACTAGAAGCCTTTAGCGACGGAGTGATCGCCATCCTTATTACCATTATGGTCTTAGAACTCAAGGTGCCGCACGGGGCTGATTTAGCGGCTCTGCGTCCACTCATTCCAATCTTTCTGAGTTATGTCCTGAGTTTCATCTATCTCGGCATCTATTGGAACAATCACCATCACTTGCTACAAGCAGTCCGACACGTCAACGGGCGCATTCTTTGGGCCAATATGCATTTGCTATTTTGGTTATCGCTCATTCCCTTTGTCACAGGCTGGATGGGTGAAAATTTTGCCCCTGTTCCGGTTGCCTGCTATGGTGTAGTTCTCTTGTTGAATGCCATTGCTTACTTTATTCTCACTCGCGTTCTGATTGCTTATCACGGTCAAGATTCTACCCTGGCGATCGCGATGGGGCGAGACGTTAAAGGCAAGCTATCGTTAGGCTTTTATGTCACAGCGATTCTGTTTACTTGGGTCAATCCATTGATCGCTTGTGCAATTTACGCTTCGGTGGCAGCAATGTGGCTCATCCCCGATCGTCGCATTGAGAAGACGCTAACTTCATAAGCTGAACCATTCATTAATTTAAACAGTCAACGAGGAATTCAAAACTCTTTTCATCCCTCCTCCCTCCTCTCTCCTCCCTGCCCCCATGCCCGAAGGCCCCGAAATCCGACAAGCCGCCGATGAGATTGCCAAAGCATTGGTCGATCGCCCCGTCACTGAGATATTTTTTGCGTTCGATCGCCTCAAGCCGTTTGAAGAAGAACTGATTGGGCAAACCGTAACCGCCATTCGGACGCGGGGCAAGGCGATGGTGATTTGTTTTGAGAAGCCGCTCTACATCTACAGTCACAATCAGCTTTATGGGCGGTGGTATGTCCGCAAGCTGCATTCTTACCCGACCACAAACCGTCAGTTGCGAATGGCAATTCACACCCCCAAACACTCGGCTTTGCTTTACTCTGCGTCAGAGATTCAGGTGTTGAATGAGGAGGAGTTAGCGGTGCATCCGTTTCTCAGCCGAGTTGAAATGGATGTGTTGGATCAAGCGGTGACCGTTGAAGAAGTTGTAGCCCGCTTTCTCGACAAGCGATTTTTTCGTCGTCAACTCACGATTCTGCTGCTCGATCAACATTTCTTAGGCGGATTGGGCAACTATTTGCGGAGCGAAATTCTATTTGTGGCGAAGGTTCATCCCGCTTTGCGTCCGGTTGATTGCACTGTTGAACAAATTCACGCCCTCGCTCAGTCCGTTCTCTCGGTGACGCTGCAATCCTACAGAACAAAAGGCATTACGAACGATTTGCAGATTGTCGATCGCCTCAAAAAACTCGGCTATTCGCGCAGTCGCTATCGTCACTATGTCTTCAATCGAGAGGGACAGGACTGCTTTGTGTGTGGAAGGGCGATCGTCAAAGAAATCTTCGCTGGACGACGGCTCTATTATTGCCCCACTTGCCAAGCTCTCGGTTGATGGCTCTTCGGGGTCTTCAACTGAAGCTGAGAAATTTATCGAATTCACATTGACTTATGATTGTTTGCATTTAGACAATCGCTGTGTTATTCTAAATTTATAGAAAGTACGAGCTAGAACATTTAAGCACCAAACAATCCTCGTACTGCACATTTTCATTTAGGAGGAACTATGTTGACGCTTCGTAAGGCCGAAGATCGAGGACACGCAAACCACGGTTGGCTGGACTCTTACCACACCTTCTCCTTTGCGAATTACTACGACCCTGCTCACATGGGCTTTCGCACGCTGCGGGTGATCAATGAAGACCGCGTAGCCCCCAGCCAGGGATTTGGCCGCCATCCTCACCGCGATATGGAGATCATTACTTATGTGCTAGAAGGGGCGCTGGAGCATCAAGACAGTATGGGCAACCGGGCGGTAATGCTTCCGGGAGAAGTGCAGCGCATGACAGCCGGGACGGGCGTGACCCACAGCGAATATAACCACTCCGATCGCGATCCTGTTCACCTTTTACAAATCTGGATCTTGCCTGAGCAAAGGAATCTGGAGCCTGGATATGAGCAAAAAGCCTATTCAGACGATGAGAAACGGGGCCATCTGCGGCTGATTGCGTCTCAAGACGGGCGAAATGGGTCTGTCACCGTTCACCAGGATTTGAATCTGTACGCGACGGTTTTAAGTGAAGGTGAGAAGGTGAGTTTGACAGAGACCGATCTCTCCGAGTCACCCGCAAGGGGTCGACACTTCTGGGTTCAAGTAGCTCGTGGAGCCGTTTCGCTGAATGGTGAGTTGCTCAATCAAGGTGACGCGGCCGCCTTGGACGGTGAAACACTAGAACTGGTCGGCAAAGAAGACGCTGAAGTGTTGGTGTTTGATCTGGCGTAGAAGGCGAGAGACAGAAGATATGAGTTTTGAGTGATGAGGTTTGAAGGACAGACGCTTAAACTCAAAGCTTGAAACTCATAGTTCAATGTGAATTCGGTTGGATTTTTCGCTTCGTTACCCAATTTTTCAGCCCTCCAACCCCCCAATTCTGGGGGACTTTCGGATAGGATTTTTTGTTCAAAGTCCCCGAAACTTGGGGGATTTAGGGGGCTGCCCAGAGTGATAACCGCAGCCAGGGATTTCATCGGATTCACGTTATCTCAATTCATAGCTTTTTTGGAGGTTCTGATGGCACTTGGAATGATGGTCGATGGCAAGTGGACGACTGAATGGACGGAGCGAGATGAAAGCGGTAAGTTTAACCGGATGCCGACTAAGTTTCGCGATCGCATTACCGCAGATAATTCAAGCAGCTTCAAAGCAGAATCGGGACGCTACCATTTGTATGTTTGTCTAGCCTGTCCTTGGGCCCACCGTACGATGATTATGCGAAGCCTAAAGGGATTAGAAGATGCGATCGGGCTGTCGATCGTCGATCCCATTCTCAGCGACAAAGGTTGGGCGTTTTCTCAAGAACCGGGCACCATTCCTGATTCGGTCAATCATGCTCAGTATTTGCAGGATATTTACCTCAAAGCTGATCCCAAGTACACAGGTCGAATTACCGTTCCAGTGTTGTGGGACAAGCAAACGGGAACGATCGTCAACAACGAGTCTCGTGAGATCATTCGCATGTTCGATTTAGAATTTTCAGAGTTTGCAAAATCTGATATTGATTTGTATCCCACAGCATTAAGAGAAGCGATCGACAAAACGATCGAAGCCATCTACATGCCGATTAACAATGGTGTCTATCGATCGGGTTTCGCCACCACTCAAAAAGCCTACGAAGAAGCGGTAACAGAACTGTTTGAAAACCTCGATCGCTGGGAGTCGGTTTTGAATCTACAACGCTATCTCTGCGGCAATCAACTCACCGAAGCAGATATTTGCATGTTCACGACATTACTCCGGTTTGACTCGGTATATCATGGTCACTTCAAATGTAATCTTCGTAGAATTGCAGACTACCCCAACCTTTGGAATTATCTCAAAGATCTCTACCAGCATCCTGACATCCAAAAAACCTGCAACTTAGATCACATTAAGCGTCACTACTACATGAGTCAGACGCAGATCAATCCAACGCGCATCGTTCCCAAAGGCCCGATCATCAACTTCGACGAACCGCACGATCGCCATCGCTTCGTCGAGTAATTTACGAATCCTTCCATAAAGCAATCCCACCCAAAAGCCCTGAAACATTGGGCACAATCTTGACGTTGGGCGGCAGCGCGATCGTAATCTTATCGGTATTGCCGCCCCCAATATAGAGCGTGTCGTAGTTAAAGAGATTTTGCAGGGATGCGATCGCCTTCTCTAGTCGTCGATTCCACTTTTTCTGACCCACACCATCCAAAGCAGCGCGCCCTAACTGCTGTTCATAGGTGTTGTCATTGCGAAAAGGATGATGGCCCATTTCGAGATTGGGAATCAGCTTGCCGTTGAGAAACAGAGCAGACCCAAACCCAGTGCCCAACGTGATCACCAGTTCGACTCCTTGACCTGCGATCGCGCCCATCCCCTGAATGTCAGCGTCATTAGCCACCCGCACAGGCTTACCCAACCGCTCACTCAAGACCGCTTCTAGATTAAAACCAACCCAGTCAGGGTCAAGATTTACCGCTGTCTCCGTCACGCCCAACCGCACAACCCCCGGAAACCCAACCGAAACGCGATCGAATTCACTTTGTTGACTTACCAACTCTACGATCGCCTCCATCACCGGACTGGGCTTTGCGGGTTGAGGCGTTTCGACACGGGCACGATCGCTGACAGGCGTTCCTTGCTCATCCAAAATCATGACTTTGATGCCACTGCCACCAATGTCGATCGCCAGCGTTTTTTTCATCAGCTCTATCCTTTGTCAGTCGTTCCTCATTCTTTGTAACGTACTAACGGCGGACAACTCAATCAAACCAGCCAATATCTTGTTCAGACAGGCGACTGGGCGCAGGATCGTTGGGGAAAACCGGATGGGCGAGATTGGCGGCTTGTTGGCGGAGGAAGCGATCGTGTTCACTCATTTCGGCCGGAACGGATAGCTGAGAAGCTTTCTTGGCTTCGGGTGGCTGAAGGGTGAGTTGGGAGGCTTTTTTAGAAGATTCGGCCTCGGCGTGGGCGGCTTTGAGCGCTTTGTTTTCGTCAATCAGCTTTTGATTAGACTCAGCTAATTGCAGGGCGGCTTTTTGCGCTTGTTCAAGCTCTGCCTGAATTTTACTCGCCTTTTCTAAACTGGTTTGTAAGCTTTTCGCCAGCGATTTTTGCTCATCCAATTGAGACTGCAATTCATCAATTTTCTGCTGAAGCGACTGTTCTTTTTGATGAGAAGCTTCGAGAGAATTTTTGAGATCGGTGACTTTTGACTCTAATTTTGACTCTAATTCAGAATGAGCGGGTTCAGAAGGGACGGGCGCAGCTTCCTCAGTCGGGGCATCATCCCAAGGTTCAGCTAACACGTCGATCACATCGTCAGTCGAAGCAGGTTCATTATTGTCATGGCCGGTGGCTTGATCCAACGCTTGTTTTGCCTCCTCGATCGCTTCACCCTCCACCACAGGCACCTCCGGCGGCTTACGGGGGCTGGTTTTGCGCGTATTGGCTGTTTGTCTTCTCACCATAACCTTACTCCTGGACGATCGGCCTCATGCCGTGACTATACCGTGTTCTCCAGTGCCAAAATACAGTTTGTTACGGTTTGTTTTCTAATGTTTGCAAGAAGTGAGAACAACCCATCGGCAAGTCAAACATGTGTAATTCAAATTGACGAGATAACTCCTCACAAACTTTAATCCCGCGCACGCTGTTGCCATTCGCATCTAGCGGAGGAGAGAAAACCGCAATGCCAACCTGATTGGGAATGACAGCGAGAATACCACCAGACACGCCACTCTTAGCAGGAATGCCAACCTGATAGGCCCACTGCCCCGCATAGTTATACATTCCGCAAGTGTACATCACAGACAAAACATCGCGAATGCAATGAGCAGGAACGGCCCGATCGCCCGTGATCGGATTTACACCCTTATTGGCCAACGTCGCTGCCATCACTGCCAGATCACGACCATTCACCATCAAAGAACACTGCTGGAAATACAAATCCAACGCTTCATCAATGTTTGCGTCAATCATTCCGAAATGCCGCATCAAATGGGCTATGGCTCGATTGCGGTGTCCCGTCGATCGCTCTGACATAAACACCGACATATCGATATAAACATCATGACCAATGTAGCCACGAAACATCTCCAGCATTCGATTTAAGCGATCGGTTGGATCACTGCCCTGAATCAAACTGGTAGTGGCGATCGCGCCTGCATTCACCATCGGATTGTCGGGTCGTTTGGAGTATTCATCGAGTCGAATAATCGAGTTAAACGGATCGCCCGTCGGCTCAACGCCAACCTTCGACAAGACCTTTTCGCGCCCATGTTCGGCCAGGGCCATGCCATAGACAAACACCTTCGAGATCGACTGGATTGTGAATAGCTGATCAGCATTTCCGACTTCAAAAATTCGCCCATCGACGGTGACAATACAAATGCTAAAGCAGTCTGGATCGGCCTTCGCCAATTCAGGAATATAGCTGGCCAATTTGCCTTCATTCAGCGGCTTATATTTGAGGTAGAGCGTTTCGAGATATGCCTGAAGGGGATGTGCTTCGCCCATGAGTTTTATTTACGTGGGGGATTGGTCGGTGGCTTCTCAGGTGGTGGTGAAATTTCTCCTTCTTTTAGGGCTTTCTTGATCGCCACTTCGATCAAGAAAGCGCCAAAATTCGCGAGCGGTCGCCCTTGTTGATTAGAACATCGTTCCAAAGCTCCGTAAACACAATCTGGCGACGTAACAAATATCGATTGATTGTCCTGTTAGATTACACATATTAAAAGTATTCATTCGTCATGTTTTAACTCATGCAGAATACGGCAAATGAATTGAACCAGGTCGAAGCTGAGAACGGGCGCTAACCTAATATGATCACCACTACAATCGATCGTCTCCGAAGTTGTCAACGGTCAACGCAAACTAACAGTCAATCACATCAAAAAACTGGCTGACTTCTTTCATATTTCTCCCGTTGCTTTTTTCGAGTCCTCTGATAAATGATTGCCAGCAAAAAGCCCTCCCTAATGGTTAGAGAAGGCGTTCACATTGCAATCAAAACTTTTTAGTAACTCTCTTCACCAGGAATACAATCTCCTTGAGATACCCACCAGGGGTCGCCCTCTCGCTCCGGCACAAATTCCTTCAAAGACGCTTCTCGAATCGCTTGCCAATGACGAATCAGTTCTTCACCGCTAAAATCACTCGCCTGAAACTGCTTTACTGCCTCGTCGAGTTCCTGTAGCGTTTGGGGAACGGGGACGGCTGTTAGTTTTAGCATCGGTTATCTCCTACGATCGGGGCATTCCACAATGCCTTGAGTTGATGCCAACTATTGTAGTGAACTCTTTCTATAGAGAGTATTAAATGATACTGAACATTTCAGAAAATCAACAAATTATCACAAAAGTGTAACGGATTGTTGTTTTCATAAATAAGCTCTGGGCTGCTGAAAGGCGTGAACTTCTTTGAGCACCGCGACCCAACCATCCGCCAGCGTTTGTAGAATGCGATCGCCCTTCTCACTTGTCGCCGTCGTCGGATCGCCCAAAACCCCACTCTGGCTCAAATCTCGCGTTGTCCAGGCAAACGGTAGCGCCCCTTCCATACTCAACAGTCCCGCTCTTGGCTCACCCAGGGGATATTCGGCAACGGCGCGATCCATCTTCACCTGATCGGGCAAAATCGACAGCAGCAAACTCGTTTCGCCATCGCCTGCATGAATGCCGAGTTCGAGTTCTTTAGGGGTGAGCAGATCTTTGGCGATCGTTCCAATTCCCGGTACGCGCCAGGTAAAGAGGGGAAACACCATGAAATCCTCATACTTTTGGTGCAAATCTCGCGCAGCGATTTCGATCACTTGCGGCTGTCCCCCATGAGAATTCATAAAAACCAGCTTGCGAAATCCTGCTCGATAGACGCTTTCGGCCACATCAGAGAGAACCGCCAGCAGCGTTTGGGCACTCAGCGTAATCGTTCCGGGAAAGTGCCAGTGTTCGTTTGACTTGCCGTAGTCGAGACAGGGCAGCGCATAGGCGGGAATGCTGGCATCAAGCTGACTCAGCGCCTTTCCCAAGACAGACACACTGATCGCAGCATCGACGACTAGCGGCAAATGAGGGCCATGTTGCTCGATCGCGCCCATCGGTTGCACAATCACCACATTCTCTTTGTCAGGCATCGCTTGAATATCCGTCCAGGTCAGGTAGGGGAAGAAGCGATCGGGGGGAATGAAACCGTGGAGCATAGGAAGGGATGAGGGATGAGTTTGAAATTAATTAACATACGCTAAATCGGGAGGCGAGGGATGATGTTGGGAGTACATTCCTGATGGTTCAAGTCGGAGCGGACACGTAGTGAAGCGATACTCCACTTCAAACAGAAAAATTCTCATCTCAAACAGGAACATTCTCATTTCAAGTAGGAACATTCTCACTTCAAACAGGAACGATCGTGTTCCAAACAGAAAAATTCTGACTTCAAACAGGAATGTTCTTATTTCAAACAAGAACACTCCCATCTCAAACAAGAACGATCGTGTCCCAAACAGAGAAATTTCAGGTTTCAAGGAGAACGAACAGTAGTGAGGCGAAGCTAACCGCTTCCAAAACCCCAACCTTCCTCGCTATGATGACTACTTCATCCCTCCTCGCGAAGCGGATTACCCCCAAAGGGGGAACAGATCATCGAAGTTCTCACTCATCCCTCATCCTTCATCCCTTGAAACAGCGTCTCGACACATTACTGGTAGACCTCGCCCTCTGTGATTCTCGGCAGCAGGCACAGCGATTGATTCAAGCAGGGGAAGTGAGAGTCGATCGCCAACTCATCGACAAACCCGGCACCGAAGTCAACGTAACGGCCCAGATCGAAGTGAAAGCCAGATCGCCCTACGTCTCTCGCGGCGGTGAAAAATTGGCAAAAGCGCTACAAGAATTTGGAATTGAGGTGAGCGATCGCATCTGTCTCGACGGCGGCATCTCTACAGGCGGATTTACAGACTGTCTGCTGCAAACGGGCGCAAAACAGGTGTATGGCATCGATGTCGGCTACGGGCAAGTCGCCTGGACACTGCGCCAAGACCCGCGAGTCATCCTCAAAGAACGCACCAATCTGCGCCACCTTCAGCCAGAAGATCTGTATTCAGTCGAGCGACCGCTTCCCGATTTGGGTGTCGTGGATGTTTCGTTTATTTCACTCA
Source organism: Phormidesmis sp. 146-20 (assembly GCF_052939475.1). NCBI lineage: Bacteria > Bacillati > Cyanobacteriota > Cyanophyceae > Leptolyngbyales > Leptolyngbyaceae > Phormidesmis > Phormidesmis sp. 146-20. The sequence continues at coordinate 97,973 of NZ_JBJPHT010000019.1, read as the reverse complement.
CCAAAGTTTTGCCTGCAATGTGGCGACTGCTGCAAGTTCCGCGAGAAATGGTGCTGTTGGTGAAACCCCAGTTTGAAGTGGGTCGCGATCGCGTCGGCAAAAAAGGAGTCGTGCGAGATGTCAAAGATCAAGCAGGGGCGATCGCTCAGGTTCTCACCGCATCTCAACAACTCGGTTGGGGCTATCGGGGGCTTACCTGGTCGCCGCTCGTCGGGCCCGCCGGAAACATTGAATATTTGCTCTGGCTGAGTTTGAATGACACCATTCCTGCCCCAGACTTTACGACAATCAAACAAATCGCCCAATCCGCCGCCAAAGTTTTGAACACTCAATCTGACGGCGGAGTGTAAGGAATACCATCCTCTGTCTCGTAGGCATTATTCCGAGCGACGATCGCCTGCACCGATTCCGTTTCGCTGAGATTGCGCGGCTGATGAGGCACCCCAGGCGGCACAAACATAAAATCTCCAGCTTCATGAATCACAGAATGCTGAAGCCGATCGCCATAGTGCGCTTCGACCCGTCCCTTGAGGATATAGATTGCGGTTTCAAAGCCCTGATGAATGTGAGGTTGGCCAACCCCTCCCGGTGGAATCTCGACCAAACTGAGAGAAAGACCTTTGGTGCCTGCTGTCGCGCCAGAAATCCCGATGAAGTAGGGCAACCCTTGACGAGTCATCGTCTCGATCGTGGGACGCACTGTAATAATCTCGTTTGGGACATCATTGAGGTTAGAAGAATTTAGTTCAGTCATGATAATTGAATTGGAAAAGTGACGACTTAGGACTGTATCTACCTACACGACCGAGCAAATTCCTTTATGCACCGTCCTCATTAGCCTGCAAAATCCTGTAGAAAAATCGCCTTCAATCTCGATCGCTTAACTCGATCTTAAACTAATCAAACCTAGACAGCATCTACAGTTCGGGTACTCTTAGTTCAATCAAAAATTAAGCAATGGAGTGTTGCAGATGCAATCACGTCTTAGCCGTTTTCTAGTCCCAAAAGTTGCTCTGACCTTGATTGGCTTGGGTGCCCTGGTGACATTGGTGAAATCGATCGCCTTCATTCCCACTGGGCAGGTTGGCGTGGTCGATCTGTTTGGGCAGGTATCAAACCAAACGCTTGATCCAGGCGTTCATCTCAGGCATCCGTTTGCCAAAGTCGTCACCTTTTCGACCCAGACCAAAGAAATCAAAGAAACGACTCAGGCTCCTTCCAAAGAAGGCTTAATTGTGAACGTCGATGTCAGCGTTTTGTATCGGCTCGATCCAGCCAAAGCCAAACAAATTTATCAAACGATCGGCACCAATTACGAAGAGGTGATTTTGATTCCTCAAGTGCGATCGCTGATTCGGGCGGCCACTGCCAGCTATGAATCTACGACACTATACACCACCAATCGCGAAAATCTATCTCAACAACTGCGCGATAGTTTGAATAAAGCCTTGAGCGATCGCGGCGTGATCATCGAAGAAACGCCCCTGCGAAATGTCACTCTACCTGAAAGTGTTCAGCAATCGATCCAAGCCCGACTGCAAGCCGAGCAAGACAGCCAGCGCATGGAATTTGTCTTGCAAAAAGAGCGCAAAGAGTCCGATCGCAAACGCATTGAAGCTCAAGGCAACGCCGACTCTCAACGCATTTTGTCTCAAAGCTTGAGTGATCGTGTTCTGCAATTTCGTCAAATCGAAGCCACCCAAAAACTAGCCGAATCGCAAAACGCCAAAGTGATCATTCTCAACGGCGACTCCAAAGGAACACCCATGATCTTGCAGCCTTGATTTGCAGCTTTGATAGAAAAGCGATCGTGCGTCCTATTTGTGTTTTCTAAACTCGTCAAGGGCGGCCAACTCATCTGTTTCGGACATGAGGACGCATCGAGTCAGTAAGTCAATATCCAGGTCTTGCAAGCCAGGTAGCTGACTTTTTTTGACTTGCACATACTGACCCGCAACCAAACGATAAAGCGTAAAGATTCCGTCTTCCCAAAACCAGACTTCGGGGACTGCGATCGCTTGATATCGAGGTAGCTTGCTCTCACCGCCGCTTGTAAAAACAATTTCAATTGACAAGTCAGGAGTCGGCTTAGAACTTCCGATACAGTAAGACTCATCCGCCTGCACTGAGCTGACACCCTCCTTTTCTTGCGTCATCGACCCCGTAGGAATGCAGCGAACGCCTTTCTCAAACAAAAAGGTCATTACCAGATATCCAATAAACCGAGAGAAAAATTCGTGGTCGCGTCCTGGCATGAGAAGTTCGATCGTGCCCTCAAAATAAAACAAGCGAATCCCAGCAGCATTCTCAAATCCTTTCTGAATCTGCTTAAACTGCTCCCAGGTGCGATCGCTCACCAAAATTCGCTGATCCGATTGGCTTTTAACAAGCGTTTGAGTCATGGCAACTAGCGGGTATATTTGCGCGATCGCAGCACTCCAATTTCTCTCAACAATCCTTCTTGCTCTTTGGAGTCGTTGATCGTTTGGGCCACCTTGAATGCCTGCTGATAGTAGCTGTCGGCAGCCGTGTAGTCACCCTTGGCGTTGTAGAATTTTGCCAAATCTTTGAGCGTCAAGATGAGTTGTCTAGAGTCGTTTTGCTCCACTGCGAGAGCCAGCCGTTGATCCAGAGTTGTCGAAGCGTTGGAATTTTGCCCCAGTCCATAGAACGCAAGCGTCAATCCATTGAGGGCCCGAAATTGACTGGGACGATCGACACTATTTTGCGACACAAACAACGCTTGACGATAGCTAACTAGCGCCGATCGATAGTCTTTGACTGCCCGATACGCATCGCCTAAACTGTTGAGCGTGTTGGCTTCGCCGGGGTCGCCTGCCTGTCCGCGAAGGGTTCTAGCTTGCTCGTAGAGGGCGATCGCCTGATTGTAATCACCCAAACTGTAGGCGACGAGTCCCAGATTGCTTAGAGATAGCCCTTCTCCCGCATAAAACCGGGTATCTTTGGCGATCTTCAGCCCGTCTGCAAACGTTTTTTGAGCTTCTGAAATGCTGGCCCGTTGAAGCAAGAGCGTTCCGAGATTGTTGAAGCCAAACACCTGTCCCTGAAAATCTTTGAGGTCACGAGCGATCGCCAGTCTGCGTCTGAGTGCGTCTTCAGCTTCGGTAAACTTGCCCACTTGAGCGTAAGTCTTACCCAGCGCATCGTAGGTTAGCGCCTGAGCCTCCACTTCTCGAATGTCACGGTAGAGACTGAGCGCCTGTAGGTAGGAGTCGATCGCTTTGTCAGAAAATCCGGCTCGTTCTTGCTCTTCACCCTGACGAAAGAGGCGATCGGCTTCCTGTCTAGGAGTGCCCTGAGTGCCGTTGTATTGACGAATCAACAGTTGCGTATTGAGATCTGCATTCAAATCGGCCGCGAGGCTAGAAGGAGCCATCAGCACCATTCCCCCGACTAAGAGTTGAACTGCAACCATCCTTCTCGCCTTCATCCCGCGCATCTCAAAACCTCCGATCGGCAAATAATTCAAAATTAATCCAGGGTAGCCTCTAAAGACGAGGCATCCAAGTTAGCGAACCCAGATTGTCCATTAGCGTTCCCACCCAGATAGATGGCTCTAATATCTTCGGGCAAAGTCGTTTCGAGCAGTTGATAGCTTTCTTGCAGGTGGGCTTTGACTTGAGCAGGCGGAATATGTTCTCCTTCGGCTTGCAGGTAGGCAGAAATCCGGGTTTCGCTCCAGTGAAAGGTTTGCGCCATCAGCACCATCAGACGAGTGATTGGGGGAAGCTGTTCGAGGGCGCGATCGAGGTAGCACCAAAACGGCGGAGAGGCGGCCTTAATGTTGTAGTGAATTTCCTCAACCGGGGGCAACTCGGCCTGATTGATACAGAGCGCCGTGACGTTGATCAGCCAGCTTTGAAAGGTGAGGCCTTCTGATCCAAATGCCCGCAGATCCAACCCGCCTAATTCATGAAAAATATGTCGCCAAATCAGCGCAAACAGATAGTCAGCCTGGACAGGCGATCGCGCCGAATGCTGAATCAGCGTGTAGACCATCGGACTATAGCGACAAAAAACCGCCGTAAAATATTGCCCCACATCAGGATATCGTTGAAACAGCGTCAGCAATTCCTGATCGTTGTAGTGTGACAGTGACTTGATAACCGGATGGTTCGCTTCAGGAAAGGTAGGGATGGGCACGAGTTTAATCCACAGAGGAAAGGTGCTGATAGAGGGCCTCTACCACTATATACAGCGTCTTTGTCTAGTTGCGATCGTTTTTCGTCAAAAAAAGTTATCGATCGAGAAGACTTTGGACAGAAGGGACGTTGGACAGAGGGGACTTTAGACGTTGGACAGAAGGGACGTTGGACTTTGAAAAATGAGCTTTTAGTCTCCCTGTCTCCTGTCTCCCTGTCTCCCTATCTCTTTCCAATTCCCAGAATGTTTACAGACTTTGTTGCGGATTCTCGTCAATCCCTGTTGATAGAATGAATTAGCTTAGTAATACTGAGATCTAAGTTTGTCAATCAGTTTATCAATCGCGATCGTCTACACTTCTTGATTTATGGATAGCTTACTCTCGACTCAGGGCATCATGATTATGCTGCTGGGTGCTTATGCGGCGGCGATGTGGATGTTTTTGACCAGCGCTCCCAAGGTCTACACAGTCATGGTGTCGGATGTGGAGTTGGCACGAGACTTTTATGAAGGCATGTTGAGTCTGGCGGCGGCTGAGGTGCCGTTGCACTATTACTATAACTATGAGCAGTCGTTGGGCACTGCGGGTATCAACCCCATGTATCTGTCTGGCAATGTGGGCAGCACGACGGTACGGGGCACGGCGAATGATGGCTTGTGGTATCAACTCAAGAAAAATACTCAGCTACACATCATTTCGGGCGCTAGTCTCGGAGAAAAAGATCGCCAGCGACATGTGTGTTTCGATCGCGATTGTCTAGACCAAATTCTTTTACGAGTTCAGACGCGCGGCGTTAAGCATAAGATTCGTCGCGAAAAACCGTTGAACTTTTTGGTCAAAGATTTCGCAGGAAATGTCATTGAGTTGTCAGAGGTTTCTAACTAAACGTCAGTTCGATGAACGCTTCGCTTTTAGATCCAGGAACGCCCCCTAAATCCCCCACGAGTGAGGGACTTTGAACCAGAATTCCTCTCTTAAAGTCCCCCAAAATTGGGGGGTTGGGGGGCAGGAGGCGTGAACAACGAAGCGGAAAAACTCTCATCGAATTCACGTTAACTAAAGTTTCTGATTTGTGAGTCAAGTCGATCGAAGGAGTGGATCTAAAAAGTCTGCTCCTTTTGTGTTTGATTTCACGTTTGAGAAGATGAGAAGATAAGCTCAAAAAGATGTGTTTAAGAACACCTATTTAAAAAGAATAGCCCCCTCACGAGAGCTATACAGTTATGGTGATTTGACTCTAGGACACAACTCTATTGTTACGATTCACGCAGATGAAAAACTGTATAAAGGACTGCTTTAACGTAAGATTTACGCAACTTTAAGAATCAATCGGTTGTAACGCTCAAAATTGTTGGAGCGATCGCGCTTTTTCCAGCCCTTTATCAGACATTCAACGGCTTGCTGTGACCGAAACTTATTGCTCATGCAAATCGAAATTTGGCACTCTAGACGATTTTGGGTAATTGCGAGACGATGGAAAGACTAGAGGCAATTTCTTAAGATCGTAGCTGTGCGATCGACAATGAACTTTCATGCAAAATCAAGGCAAAATTGAACCCAACCCAGCGTCGCTCAATAGAGCGTTTGAGATTCCGACCGAGGCGGGGATGGTGTTTCAACTATCAGACGGCACGATCCAGGCGTGTAATGATCAAGCAGAGCAGCTTTTGGGAGTGACCGCCAAACAAATTCAGGGCTGCACCTCGATCGACCTTCACTGGCAGAGTGTGCATCTAGATGGCTCTCCTTTTTTGGGCGAGCATCCCGCGATGGTAGCTTTGCAGACGGGGCAGCCTTGTTTTGATGTGCTGATGAGGATTTGTCGGCCGACCGGAGACGTGATCTGGCTGACGGTGAGTTCAAGTCCGCTGTTTTTAGCCAACAGTGCAACTCCCTACGCAGTGGTGACAACGTTTGTAGAAGCTGCCTCAGAACAGTCAGGCTGTCAGGAACCGAGCCATTCTCAACCGCCTCAAGAAGACCACTATCGATCGCTGTTTGAGTCGATCGACGACGGCTTTTGTCTGATCGAAATGCTGTTTGATGAAAATAATCAGCCGATCGATTACCGCTTTCTAGAAACCAATCCAGCCTTTGAAACGCAAACCGGACTCACTCAGGCAGTTGGCAAAACGGCACGTCAACTTATTCCAACCCTCGAAAATCATTGGGTCGAAATCTACAGCAACGTGGCGCTAACGGGCGAACCCCTGCGGTTTGAGAATGGCTCTGAAGCGATGAACCGTTGGTTTGATGTGTACGCCTTTCGCTTTGGGCCGTCAGATCGAGAAGTCGCCATCTTCTTTAGAGATATTAGCCAACGCAAACAGACCGAACTCGCCCTCCAGAAAGCCAATCAAACCATCAGCCGAATTTTAGAAAGTATTACCGATGCCTTTGTCGCGTTTGATCCTGAATGGCGCTTTACCTATGTCAATCAGGCAGCAGAACGGCTTCTCCAACATTCCAAAGCTGACTTGCTGGGTCAATCAGTCTGGACGCTATTTCCGGCTGAAGAACAGGCCGATTCAATCTCGTATCGAGAACTGCACCGATCACTGGCCGAGCAGGTTCCCGTCAGTTTTGAATATCTGTCGCCAGCGCTCAATCTTTATCTAGAAGCCAACGCTTATCCTTCAACTGAGGGAGTTTCGGTTTATTGGCGCAATACTAGCGATCGCAGACGCATCGAACAAGAACTGCAAGAGAGCGAAGAGCGGTTTCTCAACTTGGCTGACAATATTGCTCAACTGGCATGGATAGCCGACGAGAGCGGCTGGGTCTTTTGGTACAATCAGCGCTGGTTTGACTACACAGCAACCACACTAAAAGAGATGCAGGGTTGGGGTTGGCAAAAGGTACATCATCCCGAATACGTCGATCGCGTGACGGAGAAATTTCGTCAACACGTAGAGGCGGGCGAAGTCTGGGAGGATACGTTTCCGCTGCGCGGTCGAGATGGGCAATATGGCTGGTTTCTCTCGCGAGCGATTCCGATTCGAGATGCCCAAGGTAAGGTCTTACGCTGGTTTGGCACCAATACCGATATTACCGATCGCGTTCGCATTGAGGAAGAACTGCGGCAAAAAAATGCCATTCTCAACGTGATCAATGAATCGGCACCCACGCCCATCTTCGTCAAAGACCGCCAGGGACGCATCATCTACGCCAATCCCGCGACACTCACCGTGTTGGGCAAAACGGCCGAAGAAGTGATCGGGCGATATGACAGCGATCTCTACCCAATTCCTGAAGATGCCGCTAGAGTCATGGAAAACGATCGCCGCATCATGGAATCGGGCAAAACCGAAGTCGTCGAAGAATCCCCCGATGGCATCCGCACCTTTTTGGGCATGAAAGCGCCTTATCGCAACGAAGCTGGCGAAGTAATCGGACTGGTAGGCATCTCAAACGACATTAGCGATCGCATTCAGATTGAGCGCGATCGAGAGCGCATTCTCCAACAAGAACAAGCCGCACGAGAAACCGCCGAACGAGCCAACCGCATCAAAGACGAATTTCTAGCCGTCCTGTCTCACGAATTGCGAACGCCGCTCAATCCCATTTTGGGCTGGTCAAAACTGCTGCAAACGGGCCGCCTTGATGCCGAAAAATCCGCCGCCGCCATCGCCACGATCGAGCGCAACGCCAAACTTCAATCTCAGTTAATTGAGGATTTGCTGGATGTTTCCCGCATTCTCCAGGGCAAGTTGGCGCTCAATCAGGTTCCGGTGAGTTTGGTGGCAACGATCGAGTCCGCGTTAGAAACCATGCGGCTGGCAGCAGAGGCCAAAAATATTCAGATTGAAGCCAGCTTTGATCCGAGTGTGGGGCAGGTTTTTGGCGATGCGGGTCGCTTACAGCAAGTGGTTTGGAATCTTTTATCGAATGCGGTCAAATTTACGTCCACAGGCGGCCGGGTTGAGATTCGATTAACGCAGATCGATCGCGTGGTTCAGATGCAAGTCATCGACACGGGCAAAGGCATCCACGCGGATTTTTTACCTTATGTCTTTGAGCATTTTCGTCAAGAAGACGGAGCGACGACGCGCAAATTTGGCGGACTAGGATTGGGGTTGGCGATCGTCAAACAACTCGTCGAACTCCACGGCGGCACCATTCAAGCAGACAGCCCCGGCGAAGGACAGGGAGCCACATTCACCATCAAGTTGCCCTGTCTCTCGCAAACCAGCGCCCCGATCGAATCGGCTGCTGACTCAACCCTCGATCACTGCCCCCTTTCAGAGCTACACATTTTGGTTGTAGACGATGACGAAGACTCTCGCGAATTTGTGGCCTTTGTGCTGGAGCAAGAAGGAGCCACGGTAAAAATGGCCACAGGAGCGATCGCGGCACTCCAACTGCTCGATCAAGACTCTTTTGATCTGCTAGTCAGCGACATCGGAATGCCCGAAGTAGATGGATATGCATTGATTCAACAGATTCGTCGCCATCCTAAGTATGGGGAAATTCCAGCGATCGCCCTAACAGCCTACGCAGGAGAAGCCAACGAACGCCAGGTCTTACAAGCCGGATTTCAGCAACATTTGGCGAAACCGATCGACCCGACAGAGTTGGTAGCTCGACTGCGACAAGTGATGGGTTAGCCGCTCACCCCTTATCCCGATTAATTAGTTTGGGGATGAATATCTGAGAAGGACAATCGGGGAGACTTTGAGCAATGATTCGCATCAACCAATTAATGATGGGGGTTTCGGTAAGCGTTGGAGTGATGATTTTGACGATTCAAAACGCCCCCAAACTCTGGCACAGTTTTCAGCTTTGGAGAAACCACGGAGTCGTGTGTGAGCGATCGACGATCGACGGTAAGCAAACCCGATACGGCGATGATTGTCAAGGATGAGAGATGAGGGATAGGGATGAGGGATGAGCTTCGCTTCGATTGTTGAGGAATGCCCCTTAAATCCTTCGCAAGTGAGAAACTTTGAGCCAGAACGCTTGTCCGAGAGTTCTCCAGAATGCGGGGTTAACGTGAATTCGATGAAATCTTTCGCTGCGGTTAATCCAGGCAGCCCCCTAAATCCCCCAATTTTGGGGGACTTTGAACCCAAAATCTTGTCTTAAAGTCCCCCAATTTTGGGGGGTTGGGGGGCAGAAGCGCTGAAGAACGAAGCAAAAAAACTTCATCGAATCCACGCGGGGTTGGGGGGCAGAAGCTTGACAACGAAGCGAAAAATTCAACTAGCATCCATCAAATCCGTTCATCAAATCGTCGGCTCAAAATCTAGCGTCTTGACCAAAAACGCCCATTTGTCCGCAATTTCTTCGATCACTTTGGTAGTCGGCTTTCCGGCACCGTGTCCTGCTTTGGTTTCCACCCGAATCAACACAGGCCGATCGCCTGAATGAGCCGCTTGCAAGGCTGCTGAAAATTTGAAACTGTGGGCAGGCACTACGCGATCGTCATGATCCGCCGTCGTCACCAACGTTGCAGGATAAGCCGTTTCCGGTTTCAGATTGTGCAACGGAGAGTAAGCATAGAGTGCCTTGAATTCTTCTGCCTCTTCAGGGGAACCGTATTCAGGCATCCAGGCCCAGCCGATCGTGAATTTGTGAAAGCGCAGCATATCCATCACCCCAACTGCCGGAAGTGCCGCCGCAAACAGATCAGGTCGCTGAGTCATACAAGCTCCGACGAGCAAACCGCCATTACTGCCTCCAGCGATCGCCAGCTTTTTCGACGACGTGTAATTATTGTCAATCAGCCACTCCGCCGCAGAGATGAAGTCATCAAACACATTCTGTTTCTTGAGTTTGGTGCCTGCCTGGTGCCAGTCTTCGCCATACTCACCACCGCCCCGCAAATTGGGAACGGCATACACGCCGCCCAACTCCATCCACACCAAAAGCCCCACCGAAAATGAAGGCGTTAGTGATATGCCAAATCCGCCGTAGCCATAGAGATAAGTCGGATTGCTGCCGTCCAGTTTTAGCCCTTTTTTGTGGGTGATGAACATCGGAATCTGAGTGCCGTCTTTGCTGGCATAAAAAACCTGTCGAATCTCGTAATCATCAGGATTGAAATCGACTTGAGGCTGACGAAACACGGTACTCTCATCGGTCAGCAGGTTGTAGCGATAAATTGTGGTCGGCGTGGTGAAGCTAGTAAAGCTATAGAAGGTTTCCGTCTCGTCGCGCTTGCCCCCAAATCCGCCAGCCGAGCCGATTCCAGGAAGCGCCACTTCACGCACAAAGGCTCCATCGAGTCCAAAAATCTTGACCTGACTGCGAGCATCCTTGAGATAAGACGCAACAAATTGATGATTGAGAATGCCGACTCCTTCCAGTGTTTCAGCCGTTTGAGGAATGACTTCTTGCCAATGGGCCCGCTCGCTCTGCTGCAAGTCGATCGCAATCACCCGTCCCCGTGGCGCATCCAAATCCGTCTGAAACCAGAAGCGATTGTTCTCGTGATCAATAAAGCTAAAACTCGCCTCAAATTCGCCAATCAACTCCACCACAGGCGCGTCAGGTGTTGCCAAATCTTTGTAGAACACGAGATTACGCGGATCAGTGCCCAACCAGACAGAAACGATCAGATAGCGTCCGTCTTCACTCACACTGCCCTGAAAGCCCCATTCTTTGTGATCGGGACGATCGTAGATCAACAGATCTTCAGATTGGTCAGTGCCCAGCCGATGATAGTAAAGCTTTTGGAAATAATTTACGTCTTCTAGCTTAGTCTTTTCATTTGGCTCGTCGTAGCGCGAGTAAAAGAAGCCCTGATGGTCGTGTGTCCAGGATGCGCCCGAAAATTTGATCCATTTGAGATGGTCGATCGTATCCTTACCCGTTTCAATATCTCGCACCCGCCACTCTTGCCAATCTGACCCCGAAGCAGACAGCCCATAAGCCATGTATGCACCATCTTCGCTGATCGATAAGCCAGAGAGGGCGATCGTTCCATCTTCAGAAAGCTTATTAGGATCAAGCAAGACGATCGGCTGGTCATCCAACGACTTCAAGGTATACAAAACGCTTTGATTTTGCAGTCCATCGTTTTTGAAGTAAAAGTAGCGATTACCTTCCTTAAACGGGATGCCATATTTCTCAAAATCCCAGATCTTTGTGAGACGGTTAGCGATCGCTTCTCGACTCGGAATCTGCTGCAAATAGCCAAACGTCACCTGATTTTGCGCTTCGACCCAGGCTTTTGTTTCATCAGAATCGGGATCTTCTAGCCACCGATACGGGTCAGCGATCGCGACACCATGATATTCGTCAACTTGATTCGTTTTTTGGCTGGTGGGATAAGAGGTCATAGAACAATCAGAAATGAGTGAGCAACCCCTCAAGCCTACACATTTCCGAGAGCAGCGATCACTCGATTCCTGCTCACATCAGCCTCGTATTACCCAACCGACCAGCTAAAAGGCTGTCGTATCGTTACACATAACCAGCGTGCAATCTCCTTACCAAATCTTTGCCATCTTCAGCGCAAACATTGGCATCTCAGGTTCGCAACTGACAGACTCAGGGTTGTCCAGAATTTCTGGAGGTCGATCGACTCGATAAACATGAACTTGACAATGCTTTCTGTCGATCAACAACCCCAACCGCACCCCATTTGCAATATATTCCTCCATCTTTTCCTTCAGGCTGAGCAATGTATCGCTACTAGATCGCAATTCCACCACAAAGTCGGGAGCGATCGAGGCAAAAGATGCCTGTTGTTCTGGCGGCAAAGCATTCCAGCGATCGGACAAAACCCAGGCGGCATCAGGCGATCGAGTTGCCCCATTAGCTAAGGTAAAGCCTGAACTAGAATCAAATACCTCTCCAGTCCCATCCGCTTCAGACCAGACATAGAGTTGCCCAAAGACTCTGCCATTGCGGTTTCCAGTATCAGCAAATGCAGGGGGCATTACAACGATTTCTCCGGTGGCGTTCCGCTCGATTCGCAAGTCGGGATTCGTGCGACAAAAACCATAAAACTGCTGATCACTCATCTTCGACAGGGTGATCAGCGAAGAAAGATCGATCGGCATTGACATCTGTGCAGATTTAACCAACAGGCTAGTCATCGGCAACCTAGCTCCATCCAGAAAAGTCTTTTTTCACTATAGCGAATAGCCCTGATTGACTAACAAAACGCCTAAACTCCTTCATCTTCTATAGGTTGGTGTTGAACAATGCGAAACCTTCTAGCGTTAAGTTTTACCAATTTCAACCTCATCCCTCATCCCTCATCCCTCCGATCGCCTCCACCACCTGCCGAGACACAAACGGCAAAATCGCCTCATTGGTGCTGTGGGGTTTGCCTTCGGTGAAGACGACCAGCAGATAGGGGCGAAGGTTGGGCAACTCAATATAAGCGGCATCGTGACGAACTTGACTCGTCAATCCTGCCTTTGACCAGAGTCGAGCCACTTGCGGCAACCCTTCACCCAAAAAGCCCGTCACTTGATTTTCAGGGTTGGCTTTTAAGTCAGTGGGATTAAGCGATCGCCGCATCAAATTCATCATGGACTGCGATCGCGCCGCCGAAACCGTTACTCCACCAATAATGCTGTGCAGCAATCGAGCCGAAGCATTGGTCGTCAACAGGTTGCGATTTTCATAAGCCTCCCCCAAAAAGGCTCGTTCTCGTCCGTATGCGCCATCGCACCAGGTTTTCTGATTCATGTTCACGGTGGCCAGGTCAGGCCAGCCGATCGATTGAAAGTAGCGATTCACAATATTGCGCTGTTGTTTCCACGTCTCAAACGGGGCACTCGGAATCTCTGGGCCGCTCGTCGTTCCCGTCAACACATCCACCACCAGACTCGTCGCGTCATTACTCGAATCGATGATCATGTCAGCGATCGCCCGCTCTAACTCAGTCGAAGTTTGAATCATGCCCTTCTCTAGCCACTCATGAGCCGCCACCAGATAAAACAGCTTGACCACACTAGCCGGGTAAATCCGCTCAACTCCTCGATACTGAAAGCCACGCGGCGATCGTTGCCAAAAATCATCCACATTCACCGCCCCTCCCGTATTCACGAACACTGGCGCATCATAGACAATCCAGGTCATCGCAATCTGATTTTGTGCCAACGCCGGAAACTCACGCCAAGTCGCTTCGAGAATGCGATCGCCCAAAGTTTGCAACGTTTCGTCTTTGTGAAAGAAAGTCATGGTAGAAAGTCTTGAGTTTGAGCTAAAAGCAACAAGGAATTGATCATTAAAGAATCCTAACCCTTACTTCACCCTTCATCCCTCCTCCCTCCTTCCTCCTCCCTCCTCCCTCCCACCATGCAGTATCTCACCAGAACCAACCTCAATCTTTACGATTCTCCTGAACTCAAAAGTCTGGCAACTCAGGCTGCGATCGGACGTTTTTTAAAAATTCTCTCTCCCACGCCGCTCCAGGTCATGCTTTGCGAAGATGACTACTCCGGCTGGCTGGCCGTTGAAGATTTGCAGTATTTGCAGGAAACGAGAACTTCGTATCAAGCGCCGATTCTATCTGAGGCAGAAATCCAGCAGCAAATTCCTCAAGTCATTGAGTTTACAAAAGCGGCGATGAATGTACCCAATCACTATCTTTGGGGAGGAACCGTTGCCCCGAATTATGATTGCTCTGGCTTGATGCAAGCGGCCTTCGCTTCGGCGGGAATTCGTTTACCCAGAGATGCCTATCAGCAAGAAGGCTTTGTAAAAAAGGTTGAAATCGAATGCTTAATTCCCGGTGATCTAATCTTCTTTGGTACACCTGTCAAAGCAACGCATGTCGGCTTGTATTTAGGAAACCAACAATACATTCACAGCTCAGGCAAAGATCAGGGACGCAACGGTATCGGAATTGATATCTTGTCGGCAGAAGGCGACTCCATTAGTCAAACCTACTACGCCCAACTACGAGGAGCCGGACGAGTCACCACCAGCTACCAACCTCAGGAGAAGTAAGCGATCGTCTGTTCGATAAAGTTTTTTCGCTTCGTTGTTTGCATCTTCTGCCCTCCAAGCTGCCAATTCTGGGAGACTTTCGGACAAGCATTTTGATTTAAAGTTCTCCTCCCTCCTCCCTCTCCTCTCCCCTTTGCTGATAGACTAAAAGCCAACTTTTCTCTCGTCCCCATGAGCATTTCTCCTTTTCCTTACGGAACGCCAGCGACTTTTGGCAGTGACCTTCAGCCTGATCTGTCTGTTGTGGTGCCCATCTACAACGAGATTGAGAGCATTCCTGCTTTACTGGACGCGATCGCCCTTCAAATTCAGCATTTACACTACGAAATCATTTGTGTGGATGATGGTTCGCAAGATGGATCTGACCAACTGCTGAAGCAACAGGCTCAGACGCGCCGCGACCTACGAGCCGTGATTTTGAGAAAGAACTATGGACAGACGGCCGCGATCGCCGCAGGATTTAGTCACGCGAGAGGAAGCGCGATCGTCACACTAGACGGCGACTTGCAAAACGACCCGGCAGACATTCCCATCTTGCTGGCCAAACTCGAAGAAGGCTATGACCTGGTAAGCGGCTGGCGCAAACATCGTCAAGACAACTCGCTGACGCGGATTTTGCCCTCCAAAATTGCCAACTGGCTGATCGGATGGGGCACCAGTGTTCATCTTCACGATTACGGTTGCTCACTCAAGGCGTATCGGGCTGAACTGGTGGCGGATATGAATCTCTACGGCGAACTGCATCGATTTCTCCCCGCACTCGCCTTTATTGAGGGAGCCAGAATTACCGAAATTCCCGTCCGCCACCATGCTCGACGATTTGGCAAAAGTAAGTATGGATTAGACCGCACCTTTCGCGTGATCATGGATCTGCTGACGATCGCCTTTATGCGAAAATTTCTCACCCGTCCCATGCACGTTTTTGGTGGAGTTGGCTTGCTCTCTTTGCTAGCAGGCACCGTTTCGGGCGCTTACCTGGCTTATGTCAAATTGGGTTTAGGAGAAGACATTGGGCAACGTCCCTTACTCATTCTCACGGTCTTGCTGCTCTTGTCAGGACTGCACCTGTTTAGCTTTGGACTGCTCGCCGAACTTTCGATGAGAACCTACCACGAATCACAAGGCCGACCCATCTATCGAGTCAGAGAAGTTGTCGGAGACGCAACCAAATTACTCTCGTGACCCCGACGATCGCGAAACCTCAGTCGAGTTGCGTCGAGCCAGCCCCAGCAGCCCATAGACAATCAATAAATAACCCGCAGCCAACACTGGAATAATCAGAGGAATGTCACGATAAACCATAGCGCGATCGACCTATAAAAAACTAAGAAACAGCAAAAATATTGAGGCAAGCCGAAACCTGCCGGACTCTGAGCAATTTAGCCACGTCGAGAACATAAGATGCGTCAGCGCCGATCGACACAAACCCGCGTTCTACACTGTGTTCACATATGATTCAACAATCTGCAACGATGGAGCAGACTTCCTGACTCAGTACAGAGAGGCTTTCTCAAATTGGTGAAAATTAGTAAAAAGCTCTCATAAATGCAGACCTCTCTCTACCCAAAAGCCAAACCTTAGAAAACCTGGCTCAAGAACTCGAAATCGCCTACATTCTCGATTCGTACCGAACGTTATGAAATTTTTGAAATGCCTACAAACTAGACTAACACAGCACTCTAGAGGTTTAGGGACTTTCTGGGAACGAACTTCAAAAATCTATACAATCTTCAGCGATCCGGCTGATCCTTCAGTCTTAAGAAGTGATGAGGAAAAAGCAGTCTCCCTCAGTTCTTCTCATAAATCTGTCATTAGTCAGATAGCTTTTAGCCTAAATTTCTAGTTCTCTTACCCAATAACCGATGATTTGCGCCCAATTCCCAAACTTTTTCTGCGTTTCTATTCCATGTAGAAAACCCTTAGCTTAGAATAAGTTCAGAACCTGTAAAGTTTCTTAACCATGTAGCCCCTTAGTCGGCTTATCCATGACCTCAGCAACATCCCTATTCTCCCCGGTTGAAGCAGACCTCTGTGTGCTGACGGAGAACCTCAAAAATCTCATCGGTGCGCGTCATCCAATTTTGTACGCAGCCGCAGAACACCTCTTTGGAGCCAAGGGGAAACGGGTCAGACCCGCGATCGTCTTCCTGGTTACACGGGCAACGATGCCGGATCAGGGGATTACCGAACGTCACCGACGACTGGCCGAAATCACCGAAATGATCCACACTGCCAGCCTCGTCCATGATGATGTCGTCGATGAATCAGACGTGCGGCGCGGCATTCCCACCGTTCACAGCAGCTTTGGTAGTCGGGTCGCTGTGCTGGCTGGAGACTTTCTCTTTGCTCAGTCTTCCTGGTATCTGGCAAATTTAGACAATCTGCAAGTCGTCAAGCTGTTGTCTGAAGTGATCAAAGACTTTGCAGAGGGCGAGATTCAGCAAGGGTTAAACTGCTTTTCTACAGTCTCGATCGAGGCCTATCTGTCTAAGAGCTATTACAAAACGGCTTCTTTGATGGCCAACAGCGCCAAGGCGGCCGCCGTTCTCAGCGAAGTTTCAGACGCTCAGACTCAAAGCATGTACCACTATGGGCGACATCTCGGTCTCGCCTTTCAGATTGTGGATGATATTTTAGATTTCACTGGCTCGACAGAAGGGCTGGGTAAGCCTGCCGGGTCTGATCTTAAAAGCGGCAATTTGACGGCTCCGGTGCTTTATGCATTAGAAGAAAAGCCTTATTTAGAGGCCTTAATCGAGCGCGAGTTTGCTCAAGAAGATGACTTAGAGCAGGCGTTGGCTCTAGTAAAAGATAGTCGAGGCATTGAGCGATCGCGCGAATTGGCCGCCAGTCATGCGCGGATGGCTGTAGAACATCTGTCTGAGCTTCCCGTCTCGGAGCCTCGGCAGGCACTGATCAAACTAGCTGACTACGTTCTCAGTCGTCTGTATTAGATCGGGTACTCTATCATCAAAATAGTTCTGAAGGGTAGGTGATCATCTGCCCTTGTTTTTCGTGCGATCGTATGAGTGAGAAAAAAGAGAGCTGGAAGGGACGATCGCAGCCAGATTAAACGGCAAAAACTCTACAAAGTGGCAACAACTCAATCGCTTCAAACAGGTTTATTGTCACTCAAAATTTCGTATCCGCTTAAGTATGTACTTTTGTCAACCCTCTAAAGTTAGGCAAGTGGAATAATACTTTGGGGTGATCTAAATTTAGGTAAATCAAATTTTAATTAAACCAAGCAAAATCAAAAACGTAGCTCGTTTGACTATTTAACGTTCCTGAGCCTGATTGAATCGTTGACAGATTGAATGACTCAGATGCAGAAGAGAAAAGGTAAGTTGTTTACTGTTTACTAGAGCGACCTTTTCGATTAGAAGTTCCTCAATGTTGTTAATTTCATCGTTAATTTCATCGATTTGATAGTTCTCTTTCCTAAAGCTTCGCAGGGTAGCGCTTAGTCAAGTCCAACGAGGCTTTTCAGCGATAAATATAACTGGAGCGCAGCAAAAGAAAGCACTTGATCAAGTCATTTTTTAGCCAGTTGTGGCGCTATTTTGCTCATCAAAAATTTCCTGAAAGTAGTTCTACCGATGAGAATAAAGGGCACGTTCTCATCCCAGGGTGGTCAACTTTTTGATCGTCTTTTCTTACCCATGACTGATTAAGGTAAGAAATTTCACCTGTATTCTATGACTTATAAAGCTGTGAAACATTGATTGATTTCAATTTTTAATGTGCCCTCATTCACCGCATCTTGGGAAATAAAACTATGTTTTTTCTAGGTCAAAAGCAGCCTCGCATTGCGTTGATTTCGGAACATGGCGACCCGGCCATTGAGATTGGTAAAGAAGAAGCTGGCGGGCAAAATGTCTATGTGCGTCAAGTCGGAGAAGCACTAGCTCGTCAAGGTTGGCAGGTTGATATGTTTACTCGTCAATCGGATGCAGACCAGCCTGCGATCGTTCAGCACAATCGTCACTGCCGTACCATTCGCTTGACGGCGGGGCCAAAGACGTTTATTCCCAGAGATGATTTGTTTCCCTACATGCCAGAATTTGTTCGAGCATTCCAGCGATTTCAGGCAGAGAACGGCGTTCAATACAAGGCGGCTCACACCCACTATTGGATGTCTAGCTGGGTGGGCATGGAGCTGAGAAAGCACCAATCTCTAAAGCTGTTGCACACTTACCATTCTCTCGGTGCGGTCAAATATCAATCGATCGCTACGATACCAATGATTGCCAAAACTCGACTAGCCACTGAGAAACTCTGCCTGGAAACGGCCGATCGCATCGTGGCCACCAGTCCTCAAGAACGTGACCATATGCGATCGCTGGTCTCGACTCACGGCAACATTGATGTGATTCCTTGTGGCACCGATATTCGTCGCTATGGCTCCGTTTCTCAGTCCGAAGCGAGACGGCAACTAGGCATTCCTCAAGATGAGAAAGTAGTGCTGTATGTGGGGCGATTCGATCGACGCAAAGGCATCGAAACGGCAGTCCGAGCGGTAGCGCAATCTCAACTACGCAGCCAAATTAAACTGATCATCGGGGGCGGCAGTCGGCCTGGTCAGAGCGACGGGATTGAACGCGAACGGATTGAGGGCATCGTCTCAGACGTGGGGCTGCAAAACGCGACTCAGTTTCCGGGTCGCCTGGGCAATGAGAATCTGCACCTGTATTATGCGGCGGCCGATGTCTGTCTGGTGCCGAGTCACTATGAGCCGTTTGGATTGGTGGCGATCGAAGCCATGGCCAGCCATACACCTGTGATTGCCAGCGATGTGGGCGGCTTGCAGTATACGGTGGTTCCTGAAGTGACGGGGCTTTTGGCTCCTCCCAAAAATGATGCCGCCTTTGCAGAGGGTATCGATCGCATTCTCTCTAACCCTGAGTGGCGCAATCAGTTGGGCAAGGCGGGTCGCAAGCGAGTCGAAGAGAAGTTTAGCTGGGATGGCGTTGCGTCTCAGTTGGGTGACCTCTATAGCCAGGTGATGGAAGAGCAGACTGTTGCGGTCAAAAGTCGTTCTGCGGCAGTCAGCGCATAAATTTCAGCAAGTAAAGCAACCGGGCAAATTTGGCTGAGATGAACAACTTGATCTCGGCAAATTTGCCCAATTTTTGTCAGAACCTTTAGTGATATTCACCAAAAGCGGCTCACTGTACTTGCCAATCTTTGATGCGCCACTGATTGTCTTGACGAATCAGAGAATAGCGAACCTTGAGATTGGTGTCTGTTTGGGTATCAAAAAGGCTGCCACCTCTATAGTATTTTCTGACTTCAGACGCGGTGGCGGTGACGATCGCTTGATTGGGATCAGTCGAATTTGCCTCAACAGAATCGACTTTTATAGTATGTTCATACTGAATGTGCAGCCCTTCACGTTTGGCTTCTTCAGAAGAGGCGCGCCATTCTGCGAGTTTGGGTTCTACCAAGATCTGATTGAGTTTAGTCGTTGCATAAGACTCACCCATCGCCTCTTTTTTGGTGTTGAGCCAAAATTCTAAAACTCGTTGAGCCGTCGCCTCATTCATATCACCTGCCAGTGGCGAATCGGGGACGACTTCAGGGATGGCAATTACGGGCTGATCAAGTTGTACCAAAAGCTCATTGCCAGCAGACTGCCCAGTGAGGGCCCGCAAGCCTCGAATGAGCAAAAACCCCAAAGCACCCACGGCAAGAATGCCCAACAGAACTAGGGGAAGGGAAAGCCTCGACTTTCTACGAGTTTTAGCAGGTCTCCCGTCCGATCGTCGCGGCGGCAAATCATCTGCATCTGGAATGCGGTGGCCGTTATTGAGTTCTCCACGGGGGCGATCGACTCTGGGACGAGTGCGCGTTCCCACTGGGGGAGAGGAGTCGGTTTGCAAACTGCCTTCGGGCGAAAGTTGAGAGAGACGCTGGGCAGCAGGCATCGCCAGAACGTCATCAGTGAGTCGATCGTCAGTCGCGATCGTCGCTGTCGAGGCGCGACTCACAGAATGGACGGACTGATCCACTCTGCCATTTTGCCGGGTCGGGGTCGATCGCCCGATGGGATTTGCGCCCCACTCGATCGGTTCAGCTTCGACGGGCAGTTCTTCTAAGTATTCCTGAACCTGGTCATTGGCAAAGTAATCTTTGAGCGCTGCTTTTTGTTGAGCGAGGTCACGAAAATGGGGAAACACCTCATCCTGAAGCCAGCGTTCTGCATAGAGACACAAGCCAGGTAAGAGGTCAGGGGCCCCTTGAGAATTTTCGCGGATGAAGGCGAGCGGCTCGTATTCCTGGCTAAGTTCTAACGCACGGCTGGCTTCTTCGGTCTGCCCCAACAAAAGCGAACAAACAGCCTGCTCTAAATGCACATCTTGCCGACTGCCGAGCCGCACCAGCATCAACTTCGCCCGTCGAATCAGGGCCGGCTGTTGTCGAGCAAACCCACGAGCCATCAGCGCATAAACCGCCAGATAGGTAGCAACGGCCGAGGGACGACGCGCCTCTTCTTCAAAAAGCGTTTGCTGTTCTTCGGCGGTCAGGTAGCCGCGCAGTTGTTGAATAAATCGCAAAAAGTCATCAATGCTTAACCCCGATTGATCGTTGCCCGTGCCATCGATGCCGCCGCGCTCTCGCAGCATATCTTGAAGCAGCCGCAACCCCCGGTGGCGATCGGGTGACTGTTCATCCGGGAGGGCCAACAGTTCCAAAATTCGATAGGGACGCAGCTTAAACAGGTCAGCCTGAATTTCGCCTCGAACGCTGGCAAACAGACCTTCTCTAAGCAACAGTTCTTGCCCCGTTTCGAGGGCTTCGGCGGCGTTTTCATACTGTCCTTGCTGCCACTGTTCTCGACCCAGTTCTAAGCAGGCCAGGGCAACGGTCAGCACGATGTCTGATAGAACAATCTTGGGATCGCCCAGTTTACCGTCTCTGAGATTGGCGCTGCCACTGGTGAGATAAGGTCGGCCGAGTCTGAGAACGAGTTCATATTCGCCCAGTTCTTGCAAAATCAGCAGTGCCCCGATCAGTTGTCTATCTTGAATCTCAATACTAGGGGACGGATCAGCCGCTTCGGGTCGATTGGTGCTTTGTGATACACCAGATGAACTGCTCGCCTCCAGGTCTGACTCATAAGTTTTGGCCAAAAAACCTTCGTCATAGTCCCGGCGTTTTTCTGGACTCGACAACACGGCGTATGCTTCGTCAATCAACTGCCGACGAGTGGCGATCGCTCCCTCCGAGTACTCACGGCGCGGGAGTTGCAGCGTACGATCGCGATGTGCCTGCTTGAGTTGTTCGGCAGTCGCCTGGATGGGCAGACCCAGAATTCGATAATAATCGAGCGGAATACGCACGGTTGACTTCCCCAGCAGTGAGCGACAAGAGCAAAAATTATAACCGCAATCGAATGACTGTCATGATAACCCGTAGATACAAAGTCGGCTGTTTACCTTTAGAAAACTCTAGTTTGGGCGATCGCTTGATTTCTCACAATTTCTCACAATAGAGGTTTCTGGATTGTTGTGGAAGCACTATTCACTTAATAGAGGGTTAAGTTTTCAAGTTTTGCCACCAGACAGCAGAGAATTCTCTAGTTCAGTTGTTTGATCTTTGATCCAACAGGGCGGTATTTTAGATTAAATTGAGGGTGCGATCGGGTTAGCGCTTAACGCTCTGGATGAAACCCTGCCTTGTCCAGTGTCCAAAACCCAGCGTCTAACGTCCCGCATTTAAAGTCCAACGTCTAAAGTTCAACGTCCCCTCTTTTTGGGTATTGCAGCGAGGTTACTACAAGCAAATGGTACAAGAAAGAGCTTTACCGAAAATTCAATCTGCTTCTGCCCAGATCACAAAAGAAGAAGGGCTGGTACTTTATGAGGATATGATCCTGGGGCGCTTTTTTGAAGACAAGTGCGCTGAGATGTATTATCGCGGCAAAATGTTTGGGTTTGTTCACTTGTACAACGGTCAAGAGGCCGTTTCGACGGGTGTGATTCAGGCGATGCGGCCGGGCGAAGATTATGTGTGCAGTACCTATCGCGATCACGTTCATGCGCTGTGTGCGGGGGTTCCGGCTAAAGAGGTGATGGCCGAGCTATTTGGCAAGGCGACGGGCTGTAGTAAGGGTCGCGGCGGCTCAATGCACTTGTTTTCGGAGAAGCATCGGCTGTTGGGGGGCTTTGCGTTTATTGGTGAAGGGATTCCTGTGGCGACGGGGGCGGCCTTTCAGTCTAAGTATCGTCGAGAAGTTATGGGCGATGAAAGCGCAGATCAGGTGACGGCTGCCTTCTTTGGGGACGGGACGACCAACAACGGTCAGTTTTTTGAATGTTTGAATATGGCGGCGCTCTGGAAGTTGCCAATTTTGTTTGTCGTAGAAAACAACAAATGGGCGATCGGGATGGCCCACGATCGAGCCACTTCTCAGCCTGAAATCTACAAAAAAGCCGCCGCCTTTGGGATGCCCGGTTACGAGGTGGATGGAATGGACGTGTTAGCGGTGAGAGCGATCGCTCAAGAGGCGGTGGCTCGTGCCCGTGCGGGAGAAGGGCCGACGCTGATCGAATGCTTGACCTACCGTTTTAGAGGACACTCGCTGGCTGATCCCGATGAGTTGCGATCGAAGGATGAAAAAGAGCGTTGGCTGGCCCGTGATCCGATCAAAAAGCTGGCGGGCTATCTGTTAGAGCAAAATTTGGCGGATCAGTCTGAATTAAAGGCGATCGAGAAGAAGATCCAGGCGATCGTCGATGAAGCGGTCGAGTTTGGCATCAACAGTCCTGAACCCGATCCGAGCGAGTTGTACAAGTACATTTTTGCTGAAGATTAGACCGAAGATTAGGTAATAACAGAAATAGGTAGACAATAAAAAAGGGGGCCTCTGCTCCCTTGCTGTCCGCTTGTCTACGAAAAAATATTGGGATCAAGCGATCGCTCAACTGGCTCGTCTGCGAGGGTTAGTCACAACTAGCTCAAGTTCCCAGTTGGGGATTTCTTCGACCAGTTTGGTCATGCGGCGCAAATCTTCGGCACCGTTGAGGGTCAGAGTGTCTCGGTTACGAACTTCGACGACGATCGTCTTGTTAGAGGTCTTAGCAATCAGGTCAAATCGACATTTTGCTAAAGCAGGCGGCAAGTCTTCAGGGGAAGGGTTAACGATCACAGCATATCCTTGCTCTCGGTATTCTTTAGCCAGCGTTAAAAGTCGCCGATGCTCTAATGGGGTTGGGTTGTTTGAGTGATTCATAGGAACTCAGTGGAGAATCTTAATCTAACTCTTCGGGATTGGGAGCAACTTCTACTCTTATATGTAGAAATTCTACTCCTAGACAAAATCCCTCTGCAAGAACAGGAGAGATGCCCTTTATCCGAAAAGATCCATTAAGACTACGCCGACGACTCACGAAATCCGTGATCTGGTAGTCATCTACATAGATTAGCCCATTCAGAGCGTCTCTCATAGGCTTTACAATATTATCACTGTCGGGAACCCAGTTTTCGTTACCCGGCTCTGCATCGTAGTAATGTGTAATGACCACTCGAACGTAGTTGCCGATCGGGGGTTTGTTTTGCCAACAGGCTTCGGCGGTTCTACGAACGGTTTGCTTCCAGTCTTGAAGGCGCTTTTTGTCTTTTGTTTGATGAGAAACTGGCTTCCCAGTCACGACGAATTCAAAGGGTAGCACTGGAGGTATTCCTTTGCGGAAGTTCTGGCGGATCAGCTACAAAAATTGAGATTAGAAATACACCCCAAAAGGTTCCTACCCATCGGTAGAGACTAATTTCGTCCATCTCCTATAGTAAGTCTGCACTCTATCGTTTGTGTGTGATGCAAGTCAGTAAAATCGCCTGCACTATGCGCTTTGAGCAAAAATTTTGACTGTTGAGATGGCAGACGAGATCTCTGGATTTTAGACGTTGGACGCTAGATTAAAGTTCAAGCCCGATCGCTGGTTCAAAATAAAATATTGAATGCTTTGAATGCTTTTCCGGATGAGGAGGGCTAATTGTGTATAGGGGAATGGTAGATGCACCCTGATATTACCTCTGGCGTTCGCGCTGGGGGTTTTTTATTGAGCGCTCGTTTCCTCCAAAAGGTTCACTCCTCGGTTGGGGCACAAGGTGGATCGAACACAACGTAAAAATTTCCTTGCTTGACGCTGCGGTTTAGAAATCTAGCAAACGCTTCGGCATCCGATCGAGTCACCGTACGAACAATTTCACGAGGTCTGTGTCCTGGAAAGATGGCCACGATCGCCCAAGGTCGGTAGCTCATAAAATATCCTTTATACGCCTTATATGCAAAAAATTATAAGCGTATCAGGCGCATTTGAGATGTGCGCTTCGTAGAAGATAATTGGGACGATATACGCACCTATGAGCTAGAAGTTTTTGTGAGTCCGAGAGCAAGTTCGGGAGCCAGAGGCGAAAACAGAGACAAGCTAAATCTGACCGTGACACCGACCGCAAAAGCAAACCTCTCGGTCATGGCAAGTCAGCGCAATCTCAGCATGTCAGAGCTAATCGAGCAGATTGCACGACAAGAAATCAGCCTCAAGCCTGGAGCAAAAATTAGTGAGAGAGTATTGAGTGAATTGGTTGCAGAAGTGGAAGATCAACTAGCTGATATTGAGGATGACATTCAGGTATTGCAGCAGCAGCGCGATCGATTGAGGGGAAGACGCGATCGATTTAACCGCCTGTTGACCGAGATCCAGCAACAAGTGAACGAACAATCAGAAGAGCGCTAATACACGCTTAAAGTTCCTGACCTGTAGGAGATTTAGGAGGCTGACCTCATACAGAATTAACTTTTTCTAACAGCGCAACGACGGCTAGTTCTTCACACTTCAAAGCGTGAGAATCGGCAATCACGATCGCTCCATATTCTCTCATTACATCATGCAGCGTTTCATCCAAATATGCCTCAAAGACTGCTGGATGTACATAATATTTGCGGCAGGTTGCAGGGCGATTTCCCAGGTGAGCGGAGACTGTTTTTAGGGCTTGCGTAATGTTTTTTTTAGCCCCCGTTTGGGACGTAAACCGACCAATTTCTACCAGGTGAGAGGCCGCAAGAACAGTGCCAGCCCAAGTGCGAAAGTCTTTGGCAGTAAAGTCTTGACCTGTGACTTCTCTTAGATAATCATTCACGTCGGTCGAAGTAATATCCTGCGGCTGTTTGTTTTCGTCTAGATATTGAAACAACTCTTGACCGGGGATTTCTTGACAGCGTTTGACAATTTTGGCGAGACGACGATCGCTCACTTCAATCTCATGATCAACGCCACTTTTTCCGCGAAAACTAAACTCGATTTTTGTCCCTGAAACATTTACATGATCATCTTGAAGCGTCGTCAAACCATAGGAATTGTTTGCTTTAGCGTATTCCTCATTTCCCACTCTAATTCTAGTTAGCTCCATCAATTTGAGAATGGCGGCTAACACTTTTTGTTTGAGCAATCCTGGCAGCGACAAATCGTGATCCAACCGCTTGCGAAGGTCAGGTAACGCTTGACTAAACGCAATCATGCGCGTAAATTTTGTTTGATCACGAATCGATCGCCACAGTGGATGATATCGATATTGTTTGCGTCCCTTGGCATCGCGTCCCGTCGCTTGCAGATGACCATTTTGATAAGGACAAATCCACACTTTTTTGTAAGCAGGTGGGATCGCTAAAGACTCAATGCGACTAATTTCATCGCGATCTCGGATCTGCTTGCCGTCTACACCCAGATAAATAAAACCCTTTTTGCCAGAAGGTTTGCGCTGAATCCCTGGAACATCATCCGTCACATATCGCAGTCCCACCGCCTCAGCAGACTCAACTGGATCAGTTGGAATGACAGACTCGATCGCCTCCTCAACAGAAGCTTGCTCAACCTTAAGCTGCATAATTCACAAGAAGGCTGAAACCGTTCGCAGAAACCTTCTTTTCTCAAAGTAGCGAGTTCTAAACTATTTGTAATCTACACAACAGCCTACTTACAAAGACTGAAATACTTCACAAAGCTAATCCATCAAACTTACTTACAAAACAGACTAGTACTGAGTCCCTGTTTGTCTGCCACATAACAAGTCGTCACCCCATCTCGAAAGCGATAAACTCGCACATTTCCTGTCTGGTAAACCATATCTTGTTGAGTCGCTCTATCTTGACTCACATTAGACATAAAGCGATCGACATTCCCCTTCACAAAAGGATAAAACAGCACCAATCCATAGAAAATCAATGAAAAAAGACCTACCCAACCCAATCCTCTCAGCGCTCTAAGCAAATTCATCTCTTGAGCCTCTCTTTTAGAAATAGGATTATCTACGCAGAGACTTCAGTCAAACTGTAGTAAATTCCATAGGGTATTCGTTCGCCGCTCGACAGTCTAATGGCAAAACTTATCCTGATTCGGCATGGGCAAAGTATCTGGAACGCTGCCAACAAATTTACAGGCTGGGTCGATGTGCCCTTGAGCAAATTGGGGCGACTCGAGGCCGCCAAAGCCGCTTATCGATTGAGAAACTATCAAATCGATGTCTGCTACACCAGTTTGTTGATTAGAGCGATCGAAACCGCCGTCATCTGCCTGACCGAATATCCTGAAGTCTGCGCGGGTCACTCTCCAATCATTCAACATGCTGCCAACGACCCCGACTGGCACGGCTGGGATCAGTACGAAGGCAACTCCGACGAAGAACTGCCGATTTTTCTCAGCCCCGCCCTTGATGAACGCTACTACGGTCAGCTTCAAGGACTCAACAAAGCCCAAACCGCCGAACAATATGGGGCAGACAGGGTGCAACAATGGCGGCGATCGTTTTCCACTCGTCCTCCCCAGGGCGAAAGTCTGCAAGACACCCTGAATCGCACCATTCCCTATTTTCAAAGTCGCATTTTGCCTCACTTGCAGGCAGGCGAAAACGTTTTGGTCGCGGCTCACGGCAATTCTCTACGATCGATCATCATGATTTTGGACAACCTCAACAGTCAAACGATCGCCAATTTAGAACTTATGACAGGTGTACCGATCGTTTACGACCTTGATGAAGCAGCAAAAGTGACAGACAAAATCGTTTTGAATGAATCACTGTAGAGCGATCCTCTATTGATCAGGAAAGGAACTCCGAAATGGAAATCAACCACCCAGACACCTTGACCGAAATCAAAAACGCCTTTGAGCGCTACGAAACGGCCCTCGTCAACAACGATCTCACCGTCCTCAACGAATTATTTTGGGACAGCCCCCACACCATCCGCTTTGGAGTCACCGAAAATCTGTATGGATACGAATCAATTACAGCTTTTCGCAACGCACGGGATATTTCGAGTCTCGATCGCATTCTCAAAAACACCGTAATCACCACCTACAGCCACCACTTTGCCACCACCAACACCGAATTTCAGCGCAAAGGATCGGGTCTGATCGGCAGACAAAGCCAGACCTGGGTACGCACGCCCGATGGTTGGCGAGTCGTCGCGGCTCATGTGTCGCTCATGGCTTGAGCATCTCTGTAAATTTTTGTTAAAATAAGTCGTCAATCAAACCTAGAATTGAGGAGAAAGACAGCATTTCTAGGGATATTGCCCTGAGTCGCTTTGGCATGATCGAGACCCTGTTTCACGCTTACACCCCCTTGCTCGTCTGGACAGGGTTGGGCATTCTCTCTTTTCGCTTTCTACCAGAAAATTTTCCGCGTTTCTTGGGTCGCACCCTCTACTGGGTGGGCGTTCCCTGGCAGATTTTTGCCCTAGCGAGACAGACTGATTTTTCTCATCAAGTAGAGTTAGCTCCCGCCATCACGATCGCCACCCTGGGTACTGGGCTACTCCTCGCCTGGCTCACCCTCCAAATCTTGATCTCATTCACCAGAGATTGGAGCATTCAAGCCAAAGAAGAACTCTCCTTAACGTCTCACGCCTCACTCAGATCCTGGATTCCACCGCTTGATCGCCCTCATCAAGGCACCCTGATCATCGCCAGCACGATCGGCAATACGGGCTTTGTCGGTCTGGGGATTATTCCTGCCCTGTTGACGACGGGCGATATGAGTTGGGCGGTTTTTTTTAGCGTTACCCAAAATCTAATGGGCACTTACGGCGTTGGGGTATTAATTGCCAGCCACTACGGACGACCTGAGCAACCCAACCACGGCTGGCGACTGCTCAAAGATCTGGTCACAGTGCCCTCACTTTGGGCATTTGCGATCGGCTATTCTACCCAGTCAATTCCATTTGTCGGATGGGCAGAGCAGACGATCGACGCTTCTTTACTGTTCGTGATTCCTGCGTCCTTTCTGTTGATGGGAATGCGGCTCAGTCAGCTTCAAGGTCTTCAAAGTCTAAAAGCTGCATTGCTCCCGGTGCTGCTCAAAGTGCTGCTATTGCCCGGTCTGGTTGGCATTGGCACGACGCTATTGGGGTTGTCTGGTGATCCCCGCCTGTCACTCGTCTTGATGGCCGGAATGCCCAGCGCCTTTGCAAGCCTGATTTTGGCGGAAGAATATAACCTTGATCACGACTTGGCAGCCAGCAGCATTGCTTTAAGTACGATCGTGCTACTGGTCATGATTCCGCTATGGCTGGCTCTTTTTGGGCAATGAGTCTGGGCGATCGAGCGGGCTTTCTTAAAGAGACGTGAATTCGCCAGAGATGTTTCGCTTCGTGATTCAGCACTTTCGCCTCCCAATCCCCAAAACTGGGGGCCTTCCGGACGGGATTTTTTGCTTAAAGTCCCCCAAACTTGAGGGATTTAGGGAGCTGCCCGGAGTGATGACCGCAGCGAAGGATTTCATCGGATTCACGTTAAGGAGACAGATGAGAAATAATTAACTGTAGAAAATGTATAAAACCATACTGCGATTTTAATCAATGGTAGAATCATCATGGAAAAGCTCGCCTCCAGCACATGTATGCTATCCACGCCTTCGCTCGAAGTTAAGAAAGTCCAGCCCAACATGAAAATCGGTCGGGTTCTGGTCGTCGAAGATGAAGATTTGATTCGCGACACGATCGCCCTCACCCTCAGCGAGGAAGGCTACGAAGTGCTAACGGCCGCCGACGGTCGCAGTGCTTTAGAGATGATTCAGACGGCGATCGGCAAAGGGAATACTCCCCCGCGATCGTTTCCTTCTGCTGCTCAAGAATCCGCCAAGTTTGATCTGATGATTTTGGATCTGATGTTGCCCTACGTCAACGGTCTAGACTTATGTCGGTTTGTGCGCCGAGAAGGAAACAGCATCCCCATTCTGATGTTGAGCGCTAAAGGGACGGAGACCGATCGCGTCGTCGGGCTAGAAGTCGGGGCCGATGATTATCTCACCAAACCCTTTGGTATGAGAGAGTTAGTCGCTCGCTGTCGAGCCTTGCTGCGGCGGCATCAACAATTTCAGTCTTCGACTCAGGCTCCTACGCTTAAGTTTCAAGACATCACTGTTTTTCCTCAAGAATGTCGCGTCACGGTGCGCGGAGAAGAAGTCAATTTCTCGCCCAAAGAGTTCAAACTGCTCGAACTGTTTATGAGCCACACCAAGCGGGTCTGGTCAAGAGAACAATTGCTAGAACGCATCTGGGGGCCTGACTTTATCGGAGACAGCAAAACGGTCGATGTCCATATTCGCTGGCTCCGAGAAAAGCTGGAGATCGACCCCAGCAACCCTGAGTATCTGGTGACGGTTCGGGGATTTGGCTATCGGTTTGGCTAGATCTGTGTGAGAAGGGTTAAAAATGTGAGAAAGGTTAAAAATACGTCGGTTTGACAGACTTTTCGCGCTTCGTCGGTCTGTTCTTTTGCCCCCAACCTCCCCAATGGGGGACTTTTAGGCAATATTTTTGGAAGGCTCTTACTTAGGGCGAGTTAGGAACGTTTCCAAACCTGTATTTGAGGCCAAGTATTTCGTCGAATTTACGTTAACAGCAGGTAGAACGATCGCTTTATCAAGTTGGTCTACTCGTTTTGGTTGACTTTCTATAGGATCGTGAATTGAATAAGATCGATGATTGCCTGGTTGCTTCGCCCCCTAAATCCCCCATTCTGGGGGACTTTGAGAAAGCAGACATTCTAGAATTTAAGGCAGTTTCGCGGTTCAAAGTCCCCCAAATTTGGGGGATTTAGGGGGCAGAAGCCGAATCAAACGACGCGAAACCGCGAGAATTACAGGTTGTTTAATTCACGATCCTATAGCGTTTCTCAAATGCCACTCCCTGGGTTCGGTTAAGCTAGTAGGCGTTGATCAGTGCAAATTGGTCAATTGCCCCCGTGACCCTGTGGCTAACCTGTGGAATTTTTGTGGTTTCTGCTCGGACTCGCGATCGGACTGCTGCTACTGAGTTGGTTTCGATATCGACTCACTTCAAAACTCAAGCAGTTAACTCAAGACCTGAGTACAGACAATGTGGATGCTGGGCTATCACTGACGTCTCAGTTGACCTTGGCGGTAACTCATCATCAGCGATCAAGCAGACAGCTAGAACGCCGCCTCGAAACCTGGAAACAAATTGTCGATCTAGCCCCGATCGGCTATTTGCAGGTTGACGAAGAAAATCAGCTTATTTGGTGCAACCCCTACGCCTGTCAAACGCTGCATATTCAGTCCCATAATACAAATCAGCCCCGATTATTGTTGGAGCTGGTGCGATCGTATGAGCTAGATTCTCTGATCGAGCAGGCACGAGACAGCCAAAAGCTTTGTCAGCGAGATTGGACGTTTTACGCAGCTTCTGTCGATGCGGTGAATATGTCTGAGCAGCAGGCGATCCCCTTACGGGGGGTAGCGTTTCCCCTGGCAGAAGGAGACGTGGGCGTATATCTAGAAGACCGTCAAGAAGCCTTCACCTTGACTCAACAGCGCGATCGCTGGGCCTCCGATGTGGCCCACGAGCTAAAAACCCCACTCACCTCTATTCGTCTGGTTGCCGAAACCCTTCAATCTCGTCTGGAACCACCTACCCGCAACTGGGTCGATCGCCTGCTCAAAGAAGCGGTGCGTCTAAGTACCTTGGTACAAGAATTGCTCGATCTCGGCCAGTTAGAAATCAGTCCGACTCAACGCTTAAATTTGAAGACGATCGACCTGGTAAATCTGATTCAGGCAGCGTGGCACAGTCTAGAGCCGTTGTCTACCGAAAAGTCAGTCGAGCTGGACTATCAAGGGTTGGATCACTTGCTGATTCGAGGCGATGAGTCTCGCTTACATCGAGTTTTTCTCAACCTATTCGACAACGCCCTCAAATATAGCCAGCCTCAGCATTCGATCGCGGTTCGTCTTGGTCTGCATCCCCTAACTCAACCCTCTAAACAAGCGACCCACGAAATTCAAATCGACATTATCGACGCAGGACAGGGCTTTCCAGACAATTCTCTACCCTTTGTGTTCGATCGCTTTTATCGAGCCGACCCTTCTCGATCGCGCAGTGACACTGAATGGCAACCTAACGCTGACATCGCCTTACAGCCTGTCCAATTAAGTAGCGGCAGCGGGTTGGGACTGGCGATCGTGCGGCAAATCGTCGAAGCTCATCATGGAAAGATTAGTGCCAAAAATGATCCCGGTACCGGAGGCGCGTGGTTACAAATCTTGCTACCTTGGTCAGAGCAGTTTGAATAGTCAGCCCTTATGCTGGACTTTGGGAAACATTGTGCCGCTGATTGAGGGATTGTGCCAATCACCATCTCATGTAATATTTGTACATAATAGTGGTTCTACATAGCTGCTTTGACACTACGGTTTTTGATTCCGCAATTTTAAGGATGTGTGTAGCCTCTGATTTATGTCTGAGAGAGTGCAAAAAATTCTGTCCCAGTGGGGCATCGCCTCCCGTCGTCAAGCCGAGCAACTAATCCTGGAAGGTCGAGTCTTGCTCAACGGGCAAGTCGCTCATCTGGGTGACAAAGCCAGCTTAGGAGTCGATCGCGTTGAAGTAGACGGCAAGCTGGTTCAATCGACCTCCACACCAGCAGGCGACATTTCGCGCCCTAAATCCCTTTATTTTTTGCTTAACAAACCAGCCGGAGTGGTCTCGACCTGCGCTGATCCCCAGGGACGAACCACTGTGATTGACCTACTACCCAACTCCTTGCAGAAGGGTCAGGGGCTTCATCCTGTAGGGCGATTAGATGTAGAATCAACCGGAGCGATCCTCTTGACTAACGATGGTGAATTAACTTACTATCTCACCCACCCCCGTCACATCATTCCTAAGACATATCAAGTCTTGGTAGCAGGCTCACCTTCGTCAGCAGTCTTGCGACAGTGGCAGCAGGGAGTTATGTTAGAAGGTCGAAAGACGTTACCCGCTCAAGTAAAATTTCTTCAGCGTTCAGATGTCCAGACTTTGTTAGAGGTGATTCTCATTGAAGGGAGAAATCGCCAGATTCGCAAAGTTGCAGAACAATTAGGGCATCCAGTGCTACAGCTTCACAGAACCGCGATCGCCACGATCCAAGTCGATCGTCCTCCTGTACGGAGTGGCCAATATCGCCCTCTAAAAAGTTTTGAAGTCCGTTTGTTGAAAGACCGATTTGACCTAACATCGATTAGGTTGCCAGCAGAGATCAAGGAGCAGAGCGTATGAATAAGCAAGTCCTCCAGGCAAACCGAGAGCAAGCAGAACGGCTGGCAGAGTTGGGAATGCGCTTGGCTCAGTTACGTCAGCAGCAAGAAATTTCTCTCGAAGCAGTCGCTCGGATTACTCGCATCCAGCCCAGACTTTTGAGGGCGATCGAGGAAGGCAATCTCAACATTTTGCCTGAGCCTGTCTACATCCAAAGTTTTTTGAGACAGTATGCCGACGCGATCGGACTGGATGGCGTAGAGTTTGCGAGTGCCTTTCCGACTCGGTTTGGTCTGCCCGAAATTCGTCCTTCGTGGCGCAGTTTGCCGGGGGCCCAGTTGCGCCCAATACATTTATATTTGCTTTATATGTTTTTGATCGTCTCTGCGGTCAACGGTCTTTCTTATTTTCTTAATCGTTCGTCAACTCAGGCGCAGCTACCAGAAGTACAGCGATTGCAGTCCGCACCAGGAACGGCGATCGGGCCGGCCAGTCCAATGCGAAACCCAACGACTCCGGTCGCCAACGTAGCCGCCAAACCTGGAACGCAAAAGCCCATTCGAGTCGGGTTAACACTGACTTCTCAATCCTGGGTGCGGGTAGTTGCCGATGGCAAAACTGAGTATGAAGGCGTTTTGTCAGAGGGCGCTCAAAAAACCTGGATGGCTGAGAAGCAGGTTGTCGTCCGCGCAGGAAATGCAGGAGGCGTGATGGTCACTTACAACGATAGTCAGGCAAAACAGTTGGGTCAGCCCGGTGCGATCGAAGAAGTAGCCTTTCCGCCTGATCCCCGCTTTGCTAATTTGCCGCCCGTGGTCAATGAGATGAACGTAGATTCACCCGATCGCGCCTTTTAGACTGATCGAAACAATCCTGGTAAATAGGTAACTAAAGGTCGCAGCTATCCGAACAAATTCCGTCTTCGCAAACTCAAGATTCCTGAGATCTTTGAGCTTGCGGTGGCGTTTGTTCACCTGTCAGGGGGTTCAACCGTCATATCTAGTGACTGTTTGCCGCGATCGCTTCGATACAGTCTGGCTGATCGTGAGTGGGGCGATTGACCAGGGGACTGACCGCATAAGATTGCATCGCTTCCGATTCATAAGGACGAAGCAGGGCTTGTAAAGCATCTGTGTCCTGATTTTGGGGATCGAGCCAGCGATCGTAATCTTCGGGGTGCAGCATCACAGGCATCCGATCATGTACCTGACTCAGAAGTAAGTTGGCATCGGTTGTCAGAATGGTGCAGGTCTGCCATAGATCGCCCTCTGGGGACGACCACTGCTCCCACAAGCCAGCAAATCCAAACGTCTGACCGTTTTCTAGCCGAAAGTAAAAGGGCTGCTTCTTGCCCTGGGTTTTCTGCCATTCATAAAATCCGTCCGCCGTGATTAAACAGCGTCGTTTTTTGAAGGCTGATCGAAAGCTGGGTTTTTCGGTGACGGTTTCCGATCGCGCATTGATCAGTCTCGCGCCGATTGCCGGATCTTTTGCCCAAGTGGGGATCAGCCCCCAGCGTAAGGCTTTGAAGGTACGATCGCCCGATTCGCTCAAGATTGCCGGAACGGTTTGCGTCGGTGCAATGTTGTAGCGGGGTGTCCAGTCAAGGATGTCATCGAGATCAAAGGCGGAGGCGATCGCTTCACCTGTCAAGCTTTGAGTAAATCTGCCACACATAGTTAAAAAAGAGGTTGGTTAAAAAAAGAGGTTTAAGAAAACGACTCAAAAAACTTGTGCAAAAAAGGTAACGAGCCAAGCCTGACCCATTACCTGATAACTAAACCTATAGAAGAACAATCCAATTAAACGCTCTAAACCTGTTGTTTGAACTTACTTAAAGTTGATTTTTTGCGTATCTGCGTGATGCTTCACCTGAGAAACCACATTGTAGGCATGTTCGCCGGGTTCTTCGCGTGCATCAACATTGCCTTCGGTAGACCCGCCGATCGCTCGCCACTGAGCCAGTCCGCCTTTGATTTCTGCAACGCTCTTAAATCCAGCTTCACGAAGTAGTTGAGCAGCCTGAGAAGTTTCTTCAGCGCTGTTTCCGTAAACGTAGATATCGCGCTTTGACTCCAGATTCTTTTGCGCCATGTCCACCAACTCACTCAGGGGGAAATTCATTGCGCCCATGATTTTGCTGTCGTTAAACGCTTCACGGGATCTGACATCCAAAATCGTCAGAGCAGGTTCGCCCCACTCTAAGCGCGACTTGAGATCATGAACTGAAGACTCTCTCTTCAAATCTGGGGGCGTAGGCGTGACATTAGGAAGTGCGTCTTTAGCGTCTTTAATAAGATCTTGTGGGTTTTTCATAATTGCCTCTGTGTCTAATCAATTACTCAGAAACTTTACTGAAAAAGCGATCGGGATCTAATCTTTCTCAGGTGAGAGGAAGTGATTTTCTTTAGGCATAAATGAGCGCGATCACGACAGATCCCCAACTTCAAAATCAGGGATCTGTACCGTCAATTATTCAGAATCACAAGCTTGCTGATCTGCGGTTAGTTAAAGCTTTGAGTTCGCCACGGAGTCGGATCAACTGACAATCCTTGAACGTAGAATCCCCAGTGTAAATGCGGGCCGGTCGCGGCACCCGTCCCCCCTAGGCCCCCGATCGTTTGTCCAGCTTTGACGAAATCGCCTTCTTTGACGTTGATGCGGCTCAGATGGAGATAAATGGTAGAAACGCCCTGACCGTGGTCAATTCCAACACAGTTGCCGTGAATTTTGAAGCCGTTTGCTTCTCGTCCCACTAGCGCCACTCGACCATCCGCAGGCGCGATAATGGCAGATCCAGAATTGCCCGCATAATCCACCCCCCGGTGATAGTAGTCCTGAGCAAACACGCCATTGTAGTAGCGACGTACTCCATACCCTGTGGTCGTTTCACCATTGTTGGGCCGCAGAAACTTACCTGACCAAAACTTTTGAGGACTGACAATTTTTTTGAATTCATCTACGCGATCGAATTCAAAATCGGTGCCGTCGTCACCTTTGCCCGGTGGAAGCCAGATGCGCTGCGTGGGAAACGATCGCTTCTTTAAGTTGACCGTCAAATTTTGAGTTTCACTGCCATCAGTGACCTTAAGAGAGAGGCGACCGGGACGATCAAGGGGAGTCGTCGGTAAGAGGGCGCGAAATTTCTGACTTCCGACCGCAAAGGTGGGATAGGATTTGTTCCCCAGCGTCACCGTCGGCGTAGCGCCTTGAGACTGTACCAAAACCGTGAGCGTATCGCCCAATTGAGGATTAGCAGGTGTGATCTGAGCTTGTAGAGCGCGGGAAGGATGGGCAATCAAAATCGTCGCGATCGCCACACAGCCAGCCAAAATCACTTTTACAGGCGTTGAAAGTTTAAGTAAATTGAACATTCGTGGTGTGAGGAGTTGAGAAGAGGTGACTCAGTATCAGATTCAAGTCATTCTAGAATTGTTTCTCTCTAAAGTCGCATCATCCGCAATCTCGTCTAGAAAAGTTCAACAGTCTGTACGACTAGAGACGGTCGATCGCCCCCTGCATCCCCTAAACTTTTTCTAGCCTCAAGATGTATTTGCATGAAAACATACGACTGGATTGTAGTGGGCGCAGGCATTACAGGAGCCGCCCTGAGCTACGAACTCGCCAAACAAGGATTTTCAACGCTGCTTTTAGAACAGTACGATCCCCTCCAGGGTGCGACTCGCTATAGCTATGGGGGGCTGGCATTTTGGTCAGGCACGACGGACTTAACGCGCCAACTGTTTGCCGAAGGCATTGAGATGCACCGTCAGCTATCGGATGAGTTGGACACAGACACACAGTTTCGAGAAATGGATTTGCTGCTGACGATCGCCGCCCACAACGATCCCCAAAAAATGGCAGAAAATTACACTTCGTTTGCCATCCCACCTCAGTTACTCACCGTTGACGAAGCCTGTGAATTAGAGCCGCTACTAAATCGGGAAGCAATCTCCGGTGCCCTGACGGTCAAACATGGACACATTGAGGCAGAACTGACCACTCAGGGCTATTGTCAAGCCTTTCAAAAATTGGGCGGAGACTTCAAAATTGCTCACGTTACAGGGTTGGTGAGAACCGGGGATCAAGTTTCTGGCGTGACGACTCGTGACCAACCCTTCCACAGCGCCAATGTCGTCATGTGTACTGGGGGGATCAGCCGCCAATTGCTCAAAGAAGCAGGAATCTCCGTCAAGCAATTTTTTACTCACGCAGAATTAATCGAAATGCCGCCCGTCAAAGTCAAGCTTCGCACTCTGGTCATGCCTGCCGAAGGAGAGCGCTTTCAACTTGAAGCAAAATCGACCCAGCCCACCGTCGAAGACCTGTGGAACGAACCTGGACACGAGCCAACCCCAGCTATTCTTGACGCGGGAGCCATTCAGTTTCTCAACGGCACGATTCGTCTGGGACAGGTCAGCCGCACTTTAACTGATCCCCATGCGGCGATCGACCCCCTTCAAAGCGAGTCCGATCTGAGAGCCAAAATCAGAACCATTCTCCCCACACTCGGCGACCTACCAGGAACCTGGCACCATTGTTTGATTGCCTTTAGCAGCGATCGCCTTCCTCTCATCGGCTCAATTCCGGGCACGCGGGGCATCCATGTCTTCTCAGGCTTTAGCAATCCGCTGGTGGTGGTTCCCACAGTCGCCCGACGATTTGCGGCTTGTATGAATGGAAAAACCGACGAGGCGATCGTTCAATTGTCGCCCGGCCGGTTTGATGAGAAGGTCGTGTGAACTCGATAAGATTCTTCACTTCGATATTCAGCGCTTCTGCCCCCAACCCCCATTCTGAAGGACTTTAAGACGAGAGTTCTAGTTCAAAGTCCCTGACTGGTGGGGGATTTAAGGGGCGAAGAAGGCTTGAACGTATCGAAAAATTTCATCGAACCTACGTTAATGTCTAGAAGCTAAACTGCGTTCGGAAGCTGCCCACAAAGATCGTTGGATTGACTTCAAAGTTGTTGGGGTTGAAGATCGCGTAGAACGTCGGCACTACAGCAATATTTTGAGTCAACGGATAAAAATAGGACGCTTCTAACTCATACTGGGTGCCACCGTCGCCACCCCCCGATGCAAAGAATCGCCGCCCCCTTGTGATATCCATCGGCATCAAGAAAGTGACCGTACCCAACGCACCTTTTTTACCCAGATCAGGGAAGCCGACCCCCACCTGGAAGGACTGAGTTCTGACTCTTCCATCCACCGGATTCAGATCAATATTCGCGAAGCTGTAGCGCCCAAATACACCAATCCCAGGAGTCAGCGCCCAGTCAAAGTTTACGCCAAACATGTCTGCTGAGGCGTATCTCAGTCCACCCCCAATTCCCCCCTCTGAGAAACCAGGGCCCGCATCCAGGTAGCCATAGGGAATGGGTTCTCCGATCGCTCCGCCCACCTGTCCGCCGTAGGCCTGAATGCGCGAGTGGTTGTATTGAAAGCGTAGGTTGATCTTGTCGTTGGGCGAGAAGGTGAGTTCTGCGGATGTCGTGTTGGTGCCGCCAAACAAGCCAAACTGGGGATTGCTCGACGTATTAAAGCCAAATTGAGCAGGCAAGAATTCGGTGTTTTCACCCAAATAGCCGAGCGCTAGACGAAACTGTTTGCTCAGATTGATTTCAACGACGGCTCCTGAACCCCGGTCGATCGAATTGGACTGAGTGCTGTTGGAGGTGTCAAAGCTGGCTCCCGAATTGAAGACAAAGTTAAAGCGATTGAAGTCAAAGTGACGATACCAGTTGATGCGAGGGCCAACGGTGACTTTGACATTTTCGCCCACCGGAAAGCTGTAGAAGAGATCGTGAATTACGACATCAGGACGACCGTTGACCGTTCCCGCTGATTGGTCGAAGAAAGGAACACCACTCGCATTAAAAAAGCCAGCCGACGCATATTGGTTGTAAGGAGAAATCGAGTTTCCAGCCGCCAACTGAGTCACCAGCAGATCTTTTCCGCTAAAGGAGGTGTTGAGGGTCAGCCAGGTCAGGAAGCCTAGCGTGATGTTGGGATCGGTGGCGGTTAGGGTCGTAGGCAGTCCTCCAGTTCGGGTTGCAAAAAATCGACCGTTCCCCGGATCGTTGGCTCCAGAAACGGGCCCTTCATACAAGACTCCGCGCCCGGCGGTCGCGCCTGTGATGTTGACCCAGACATTTCCTTGCAGCTTGGTGGTGGTTGAGAACTGCTGCTTTTCTAAGGTGGTGGCTCGCGCTTCGAGGGCATCGACCCGTCCGCGCAGGGTGGCTAACTCGGCGGCAAATTCTTCTTGTAGTTTTTGCAATGTGGCCAGGTCTTCTTTTTTGACCAGATCTGCCGTAGCTGCGGCGATCAGTTCATTGACGCGATCGAGACAAGCATTCAACCCAGCCGCAAACTCATAGCGAGTCATGGCCCGATTGCCGCGATAGGTTTTGTCGGGATAGCCCGCAATACAGCCGTAGCGCTCAACCAGCGACTGAAGTGCCTGAAACGCCCAATCTGTGGGGCGCACATCGCCCAATTGAGAAACAGAAGTCACCTGCGACATGGGGGTTTCTGGAGTCTCTTCGGCTTGATCTAAAGAGGCAATGCTTTCGATCGCATCCAAACTTGAGGTTGTGGGAACCGTCGCATCGGCAACCTTGAGCGGAGAAGCAGGAGCAACCGCAGTCTGAGAAGAATCAGCAACCACCAGATCAACTTTCTCTAGCAGATCTTGGGTATCAGTCGGCTGCGCTGCGGAACCGATCGTAGAGTTGGATACCACTAACGTCGCCCAAACGACTGGAGAAAGCAGCAAGGGCTTCCAGAAATTAGACTTACTCAACATACAGCCTCACACCTATCCGAACATAACTTTGGTGTGTATCGTACCAAACAAGTGTTGTCGAGACTGTAACTTTGTGAACAGAAAAAAGTGAGGAGTGAGGAGTGAGGTGTGGTTTGACACTCCCCGGCGTGAACGCACGGGGATTCTTTAATCTACGAGCCAACTTGCTCAAGCAGGATTGCTCCAGCCAAAGTAGAGGTCGATTCTCCTAAAGCGTTGCTTGGTTCAAGACCAAAGGTTCCGGTATGCCCTACCGTACCCAACCCCCGGCTGAGGATGTTTCTCGCTGCATTATGGTCTCTATCCAACACACACCCACACCGACAAATATGAGTGCGCGTACTCAAAGCTTTCCTGACCACTTCACCGCAGCGAGAGCATTCTTGGCTGGTGTATTGAGGATTCACGGCTATCGTGATTCGTCCAAACACCTTTCCAAAGTATTCAATCCAGACTCGGAACTGATACCAAGATGCGTCGTTAATCGACTTGGCAAGACAATGATTCT
Organism: Phormidesmis sp. 146-20; assembly: GCF_052939475.1. Taxonomy (NCBI): domain Bacteria; kingdom Bacillati; phylum Cyanobacteriota; class Cyanophyceae; order Leptolyngbyales; family Leptolyngbyaceae; genus Phormidesmis; species Phormidesmis sp. 146-20. The sequence continues at coordinate 58,043 of NZ_JBJPHT010000019.1, read as the reverse complement.
TCGCCATATTTTTGATTCTCAAATCTTCGTAGGCGACTACATCGTTAGATGTGATGACGCACCGCGCCAGCTTAATGGCATGGTCTTTACGCTGCCTACTTATTTTGAGATGGCGCTTACCTAAAACCTGTCTTGCTTTCCGCCTGTTGTTTGACCCCTTCACCCTGCGAGAAACACGTTTTTGGGAACGCTTGAGAACTCTTTCACCTTTACGGAGAAAGGTCGGATTCTCAATCATTACACCCTCTGAGTCAGTGTAGTACTCTTTCAAGCCCACATCTAACCCGATAGTGTTTCCCGATGGCTCTAACATCTCTGAACGATTCACATCTACGCAGAACTGAACGTATACGCCATCTGCCCGTTTTACCAATCTCACCCGTTTAATTTGGTCAGGTTGATAGAAATGCAAATCGCGGGTTCCTTTCAGTTTCAAGCGCCCAATGTTCTTTTTGTCCGTGAACGTGATGAACTTCTTATCGTCTGCCAGCTTCCATCCAGAGGTTTTGTACTCAACCGAGCGACAATCTTTTTGGAATTGCGGAAACCCTTTCTGACCGGGGATTCCTTTCTTGCAGGTTTCAAAGAACCGATTGATGGATGACCAGGCTCGTTCTGCACTGGCTTGCCGAGCCATGCTGTTAAGTTCATTTGCAAACGGGAAATTCTTTGCTAACACCGCGCAGTATTTTTGCAAATCGTTTTGTCCTGTCCCCTTAACATCCATCCACAGCCGAATACAGCTATTTCGGATGAATTGGGCAGTGCGAATTGCTTCGTCTACTGCTTTGAACTGGCTTGATTTCCCGTATGTTTTGAACTCTAAGACCAGCATCGTTTTGACCCACCCACGATATTCTTATATTAGCACAGTCAATATAAGATGTATAAGATGTGTTGAAAATCTCTTGGTCTGCTGCCTGAGAGATTGGCGCTATCGCGCCGTTGCTCTGCATCCCCGTCCTCAAGGAGCGGGGCTTTCCGCAAAATCTCGGTAAAGTCGCAACCAGGAACAGCCTCCCGTCGGAGGTTCTCGCCGAATACTCCCGTGCCAATTGCCCAACCAGAGTCCAAGTTTTTCAGACCAGAGCCATCCTTGAGAATTGGGAGTCAAAGGCTGATAACGCTGTGAAGCATCCAAATGCCAACCTTGTAGAGAGGTGGGGTCAAATGGATTGTAGACAAAGTAGTCTGCGGTGCGAAAGGTGCGTTCGTAGAGGTGTCTTTTCTCGTTGAGGTCGATGTTAGCAGTAGATGGGGACATGAATTCGACGATCACATCAGGGTAGCGTCCTTGTTCTTCCCAGGTAATCCAACTGCGCCGCTCTCGATCGCCATCCACCTCCAGAGCCACAAAGTAGTCGGGCCCTCGAAAGTCTCGATTCATGGCTTGGTTTTGGCTGTAGTAGACAAACATGTTGCCGCCTGCAAAGTAGTCTGTCCGGTGACTGAGGGCTTGTAGGGTCGAGTCAATCAACACATTCATGGCGATGCGGTGGCGGTTGCTTTCCAAGGGTTCTCCGTCGTCGTAAGGCAGATCGGTCGGCGGTGACGGAAATTCCCATTCTGGGTCAGGCTCAGGATCAGGCTCATAACCAGCGAGAAGGGGTTCTTGAGGGTTGAGCGGGTTGGTCAGGATGGGGTCGAGTGACATAGCCGTTCTCCTGTGTGTCACAGTCTCTTTTTAGTATAAGAACTGGGTACGCTAAAGCAAATCTTAATTACAGGGCAAAATGTTAGTTCAACAAAAGATGAGAGTTGTTGTTGCAGCGTTATTTTTTGCGATCGCAACCCCTTACTCCGAACGTGGAACTGAGCAGGCTGTAGCGGCTAATGTAAAAGCAGAACTTGCACAACAATCACCCGTTTCTGATAAAGAAGAGTATGTGACTCGTTTATTTGATTTGTCTGGTAAAAAGCTCGCTGAGTTTGAAGGACGGATGTATCGCTTTAGTCCAGATGGGCGGCGACTGGTAACCGAATCAAGATTTGGGCTGGGGCGCTTTTTTTTGTTTGATCTATCTGGTAAAAAGCTGCTGCAACTTGAAGGAAGCACGCTAGAGTTTAGCCCAGACGGACAACGAATTGCTTTAGGCGGTAAAGATTATTTTCAGCTATACGATGCACTAGGGCGCAAACTGGCTCGACTACCAGGAAGAACTGCGTCATCGCCTATGTTCAGTCAAAATAGTCAACGAATTGTTACGCTTACAGATGATAGTGCCTATTTATTTGATGCTTCAGGTTGGCAAATGGCTCGAATGCAAGGGCTATTCCTTGACTTTGTTAGTGGGTTTGATGCGACTGGAGAACGACTAATTCTAAATCGATTAGATTCCACAACTTGTACTTTGTTTAACTCGTCGGGTCAGACGATCGCTCAATTGCCAAAAGCATGTGCGGGTGTTAGTCCCAAAGGACGAAGATTCTTCTCCTCAGTCGGAACTTTGGATGAGCCATCCCTTCACCTGTATGACTTTTCGGGTAAGAGAATGGCTCAACTATCCGGTTTTTTTGGCATCTTCGATCGCAGTGAACAATTCATTCTGACCACTGATTTTAGAGAAGACTCAAGCTACTTATACAATGCGACGGGCAAAAAGATTGCTCAACTGCAAGGAAGAAATGGAAGATTTAGTCCGACTGGTAAGCGGTTGGTGACCGTTTTAGGCAATACAGTTTATCTATATGATGTGTCAGGAAAAGAACTTGCTCGCTTGCCAGGAAATTATGCTGCTTTCCTACCGCAGGGTGATAAATTTGTAACCTTTCTAACTGGAAAGAACAAACAACCCAATGATATTTCTGGTGGACAAAGCCGCTTGTTTGATGGCTCTGGTCGAGAACTTGCCAAAATGACTGGAGATCTTTCTCCGGCTGAGATGGTTTTATATGGGGCTGGTGGCACTCCACTCCCTTCGGAAGCGATCTACAGCAAATCTTTCTCATTCTCAAGCCCGGATGGACAACGTTTAATTACAAGTGATTCTCAAAAAAGCTATCTCTATAATTCATCCGGTAAACAAGTTGCTCAACTACCAGGACTTGCTCCAGAGTTTAATTCAACTGGTCAATTAAGTACTACTTCAAAAGAGAAGATCTACCTATTTAATCGCTCAGGTGTCAAGGTAATGGAAGTTCAGGGCGAGTTTAAAGTTTTTAGTCCTGATGGTCAGCACTTGGCGATCGTCGAAAAAAGGGAAAAGCCGTAACTTCCTCTTGAACGTTTTGAATGGATTATCAACTTGTAAGTTATCAACTTGTAAGCTTCTCAAAGTGCGTTAGCGGTTTCTCAGTTTTACGCCGATGCCAGGGAGATTAGTGGGGACGACGCGACCGTTTTGGAAGGTAGCCCCAATGAAGGGATCGTCTGATAAATTCAAATGACTGTCTAGGTCGAGGTGATCCGCTAACGGCGACAGGTGAGAGAACGCGGTGTTGAGTAACAAACTGTCAGAATAGCAGCCAAACATCACCTTAAAGCCAAAGGCTCTGGCCGCGTGAATCATGCGTAACGCTTCTGACAGACCGCCTGACTTCATGAGTTTGATATTGATGCCGTGAGCGCGATCGACCAACAAAGGCAAATCCCGACTCGTCCAGCAGCTTTCATCCACAAAAATCGGCAACGGTGATTGATAGTAAAGCTTCGCTAGATCAGCTTCTTGTCCTTTGGGCAACGGTTGCTCAATGTAAGTCACGCCTTGATCTGCCAGCCAGAATGCCATTTTTAGCGCGGTTTCTACTGTCCAGCCGCCATTGGCATCGATGCTAATTTGCGAAGTCTGAGGAGCCGCTTCTTTGACGGCCAGCAACATGGCACGATCGGCTTCGATTCCTTCTGGACTGCCCAATTTCACTTTCAAGGCTTGAATTCCGAGAGATGGTTCGGCGACCCCTTGCGGGTAACTCGAAGAGATCGTGCCTTTGCCCAACCAATCTAATACTCGCTGTCTTGCCGCTTCTGGAGAACTGATGCCGATCGTCACTGAAGTCGGAACAATCTTCTCTCTTTCCAAGCCCCACAGTTGCCAGAGCGGGAGGTTGATGGCTTTGCCTACCCAATCATGTAGGGCGACATCGAGCGCGGCACAGGCGGCAGAGGGCAGGTGAGACTGTTGGGCTAGTTGGTTAATGCGGCTACGTTCGAGGGGATGCAAGGATTTGAGCAGGGGTGCGATCGCTTGGAGAGACCGCGCAATTTTCTCGGTGGTTTGGGGCTGTTCTCCGATCGAAAACGGCGACGCTTCTCCCCAGCCTTCGATGCCATCTTGCTCAATTCGGATCAGGACATTTGTGGTTTGGGCAGTGGTTCCGCGACTAATGGTGAGGGCAAACCGCTTATGAACGGTAAAGGTTTGGATCTGAATTTGCATTGTTAGAGAGTTCGATTAAATTGCCGTCAGGGTCACGCAGATAAATCGAGAGAAGGTTGCCCGTTGCGCCTGTTCGCTCAATCGGCTCTCCGAGAATGTCTACCTCGCACGATCGTACATGACGAATGATCTGCTGCATCGGGATTTGGGTGATGAAGCACAAATCAGCAGAACCGGAGGTTGGATGGAGTGCTTTTGGCTCAAATTCTTGACCAACCTGATGTAAATTGATTTTCTGACAACCGAACTTTAGGGCTTTACGATTCTGTCCAAATGTAATGACTTGCATTCCTAAAACTTTTGTATAAAATTCGCAAGTCACTTCAATATCTTGAACAGTGAGAACTAAATGATCGAAGCGATCGACGTTCATAAAATTTTTGTATTACTTAATCACGGCAACTGGATAATCAAGATTCTTTGGATTGGGAATTAATCGCTGTTTTTTGCAATCTGCCAGCAAGTCTAGCTTCTCTAAAATCACTTTACCAATGAGAAGATTATCTTTAATAGATCGATAATGGCTTTAACCTAGCACTCTAGACTCAGAATCTTCTCAAATCAAGGGTTAGACCAGAAGCCGCTATAATCCAACTATCGAGGCGATTTTACGCTAAAGCTTATGAATCTCCCAATCACCAAAAGTCCGAGTCAGCCTACCGTCAAGCGTTTCACTGTAGACGAATATCATCGTTTGAGTGAGCTTGGTTTTTTTGCGGAGGGCGATCGCATCGAATTAATCCGAGGAGAACTGGTCTATATGGCAGCAAAAGGAACTTCTCATGAGGTCTGTTTGACCAAGCTGATTCGAGCGTTGCCTCAACTGCTGTCCGACCGTGCAACTGTAAGATGTCAGTCTCCTATTATTCTCTCTAACAGTGAGCCAGAACCCGACTTTACGATCGTTACAAATCGTTCTGATGACTATTTAGAGTCGCATCCAAAGCCAGAAGATGTATTGTGGTTGATTGAGCTTTCTGACGCTTCTCTGACGTATGACCAGGAGACAAAGCTAAATCTCTATGCAGAACACAATATTCAAGATTATTGGATTTTTAATCTACTCGAAAATGTTCTAGAAACCTATCGTGAGCCTTATCAAAAATCGCAGGGATTTGGTTATCGAGTTAAGCGGGTCTTGTTGCCAAATGAAGGGCTTACTCTTCCTTATTTCCCTGATCTAACGCTGGATTTGTCTAAAGCCTTTCCGACCAAACTCACTTGATCATCGCAACGGGGGAGTCAGGGCGACTTGGCACCAGACGTTGATTTTTGCAATCTGCCAGGAAATCTAATAACTCTAAAACAACCTGACCAATTAAAACTTCATCCCCCACAATTAGCGCAGGAAGGGAAGTTTCGCGGCCCTCACACACGATCGTCACAGGTTCCGAAACGCCAACTTGCTCCTCAAACCCATCGGCATATCGAACAATCTGCTGTCTTTCAATTTGTAAACCTAGTGCTTCTGCAATATCTGGCGGAATCACCAGCGTCAACGCGCCTGTATCGACCAGTCCTTCGCCTTGGTATTCACGAAGATAACGCGGTGCAAGTGATCCACGCTCGACTAATCGTTTATCGATCGCATTAGTAAGACTAATCTTGGCTCGAATCGCTCCCATTGGTTCTGACATATTCCATGACTCCAAACAGAAGTATTCCCAACACTTTCTTCAGTATAGAAAGAAAACAGACAAAAAAGAAAAAGAGACGCAACGAATTACGCCTCTCTTACAAATGATTCAATGATTTGAAATCAAGAATTAGTCACGACCGTTAATCGCAATCAGCAATCGCAGAATGAACACAAACAGATTGATGTAAGTCAAATACATCGACAGCGCAGCAGGGAGATACTGTTCATCGGTGTAAGTGCGCGGCAGAATAAAAAAGTCAACCACCGCAGAACCGACAAATAACAGAACACCGATCGCTGAGATAGCTACTTCTAAGAATCCAGGAGTGTATACCCCAAAGACCGATAGAAGGAACTGACCCAACAGCACTACACACAGCGCGATGATGCCTAGCTGGATCGTTTTTGACAGCGCCATCCCGTCTTTTTCGGACAGATTGGAGCCGATCGGTTTTGCTGCAATAAACGTGACACCACAGCCCAAAGCCGCAAATCCTACTCCTGCAATCCCGACTCCCGAAGTTTGCAGTGCCAAAAAGACCAACCCACTCAGGGTGTAGCCCGACAGCAAACTATAAGTTGCCAACAACGGCAGTGCAACGCTATTGTTTCCTTTTTGGGCAACGCTAGAAGCCACGAAAAACAAAATCAATTCGAGAATAACTGCCCCAATAAACGTGGGCATAAAAATCTGCGGATTGTTGGCAATGACTGTCAGACCGCCGTAAGTGCCCAACGCCGTGAGCATCAGACCGCCGCCCAACCAGGGAAGGGCATTGGCAATCACGTTAGGGCCGACGAGCGCCTGCCCCTTCGCATCGCGGATCGCTTGACGGAAATTACTGGTATTACTCATGTGCTTCCAGGTAAATAGAGTTTGTCATTCTTCTATTTTCCTCCGATTTTTGAGAATCGACCAAAAAGTATCAAGAAAATAAAGGATGTAAGCCTGTTACAGTAATTCTCCTTGCAGCAGCCACAATTGAACTGCTCACTTACATCTATTTTTTGCTGCCTTTGTCTAAATACACCTTATAGATATAGCTATCCTATTTGAGTTGTGAGAACTTAGTTATCAACATTGTTGCTGCCATAAGAAAATTTACCTTTAACCCGCGCCCCCAAACTTGTAGCCCAGCGACGCATTGATGCTACACCTCAGACTAAAGTCAATTTCAACATTGATCGATCGCAGGGTGGTTTGCTTAAAAAATCTGGCGTTTCCACTGACTGCTCCATGCCCGATCGCCGTTGAGCAGATGTAGACGGGAGCGTTTCTAAACTTTGAGCAACCTGTGTCTGAGCCACGATTGGTTGAAGCGCGTCTTGAGTGTGCTGATTCAAATCTAAATAGCTTGTCAGTATTCGTCTGAGTATTACGACTCGCGACGGGTCGAGCTAATTTTGAATTCTAATAAAGGTCTGAAATTCTTAAAGATTTTGTAAAAGCTCCCCTCAACTTTGGGTTTTAGAACTGTCATCCCGTACCATCTCCTGTAAAAGATAGGTCAGTAGAATTGCGGCCGCTTCCCTTTTAGAGTCAGCACTTTTGCTGAGAGAAGTTCGTGGAGTGTGTTGATCTACTGAGCTTTAGCGAATTCAGCCATGTGGCAATTAAAAAGTAGTTGAATAATTAAGCTCTCTATTGAATCGGGAAAGAACTTATGGTGATTCGTCAACCTAAAGAAGCTGATGAATAATTGGCAAATCAAACTGAGAAAAGTAGCGGCTCGTCGCTCCAAATTTCCGCTTCCCCGGTACGTTCACACCCTTGCCGAAATCGAGCCAGACCTTTTGCAGTACCATCGCATCAAAGGAATCATTCTCGACTTAGATAATACAGTGGTGTCAGAAGACGATCGCTACCTCGCCCCTCACGCCGAAACCTGGATTGCTACAGCCCAATCATTGGGATTCAGCTTCTTCATTCTCTCCAACGGTAAACGTCAGCACCGCGTTGATTATTGGTCAGATCGCCTCAAAATGCCCACCCTTAGTCCTGCCCGCAAACCCTTTCCGCGCAGCTTTCGACGCGCCCTGCGATCGATGGGGCTACCCTCCAGTCAGGTTGTGGTGATCGGCGACAGTTTGCATACCGATTTAATTGGGGCGTGGATTGTAGGATGTCGATCGATTCAAGTTGCGTCTCTCCCCCATCCGCCTCGCTGGTGGGAAAAAATTGCGGGCTGGCTGATTCAAAAACCCTACACTCGACCTCAAGAACTATGGAACTTTTCGGAGCAGGAATACGCTCGTAAACAGGTTTGATGACGACGATCGCACCTCAACTTCTCGATCCAGGGTCAACTACTAGAGTCAAGCAAATGATTTCTACCATGCTCAAAGACATCTCAAAACCTCGCCAAGATCTGCTGGCGGTGATGCTGGTTGGAAGTGTGAGCGGGCTGATTACTTATTGGCTGGCTCATCAAATTCCCGCTAATCTTTACAACTTCTTTGATGTTTGGTTTCAAGCTGATCTGCCGCTGCAATTTCAACGGGCTGCCTACCCAGTTCACCAAGCTCACTACACCAAGCTGCACCCCTTGTTTTCGCTGGTTGTCTTTCCGGTGGCTGCGGTGTTTCGACTCATTCCAGGGGTTGACGTGATTGAGTCGATTCGGCTGTTGGTAAGCCTGGTAGCAGGGGTTTGGAGTGGCGTTCTGTTTCTGGTTGTGCGAAATATGGGTTGCCGTTTGCTGGATGCCAGTTTGTTGACCTGTGTGGCGATCGTCAGTGCGACTTCTCTATTTTGGGGAACGATTTTAGAAACCTGTCAGTTTGCTGCGTTGGGATTTTTGCTAACGTTTTGGGTGGCGTTGGTCAGTGAATCTCGTCCCGTTTCGCCCATCTGGTACGTTGTTGCGAATGTCGTTGCGTTAGGATTTACCATCACTAACTGGCTCACAAGTATTATCGCTACGCTGATCTACAAAACCTGGAGACCTGCGCTAGGCATTCTATCAGCAACGGTAGGTCTGGTGCTGGTACTCTATGTGATTAAAGGTCTAATTTTGCCAGTCGGATCGGCAACCATGCCACCTGCGGCTCAAGCTTCATTGACGCCGACAAGTACCGCCTCTTCAGAATCACCCGTCCAAAAAACTCGGCTTAAATTTCTGACCGTCCCTTCTCCTGAGCGCATTGGGCAAGTTTTGGGTGCTGCGATCGCTCACACAATGGTTATGCCAGAGGTTATGCCAGAAATCACAAAGCTCCCCCACGCCAATTCTCCCGAACTGTTGAGCATCCAGCGGTCGCGACCGGGATCAGGCAGTGTTTTGGGCGGAGTCGCTGTCGGGTTGTGGACAGCCATTCTGGGTTTGGGCGTTTGGAATTTCTTTAAGGTCGATCGTAACCCACGATTCAAGCTCGTTCTAGGAGCGTCTGTTGTGACGCAGTTGGGACTCTTTATTCTCTTTGGCGAGGAAACCTTTCTCTATGCGCCTAACTTTTTGGCTCTGTTGCTGCCCGTTGCCGCCCTGAGTACGATCGGTCAAACTCGTAAAGTCGCCCTGGGTTTGATTCTTTGTCTATTGCTGAGTGCAGGTCTCAATAATTTCTGGCAATTTCAAAAGACAACCGCCCTCCTAAACCAGGCTCAATACAACGCCCTTGCGTCACGATCGTCTTTCTAGTCGTCCATCAACAATGCAGTCAACAATGTAGTGAGAAATCTTAATCCCCCCAACCAATAGAAGCAATTCCTTCCTCCCTCCTCCCTCCTCCCTCCTCCCTCCTCCTTCCCCCAAAGTACCAGCATCCTACTTACCCAAAACGCCCATGAACTTCTCACTTATTCTCCTCACAGCCAGCGCCCTGATTTGCGGCATCGTCGATGCAGGCACCCGCCTTCGAGGAGGTTCGTTTAGCATTCAAGCTGGTTGGACAATTTTACTGGGGGTGTTCAGCCTCGCGTTTGTGGTTCTACGAGCCAAGATTCCTAAGCAAGTTATAGGGCCAGGTGCTCTACTGATGGGATTTCTCAGCTTAGGGGTCGCCTCACTTGTATTTGACCCCGCCGCCCTCAATCTTTCTTTGCGCGATCAGGCTCAAAGTCTACTGGTGTATTGTGGCTTTGTTGGGTTGCTGCTGCTGGGGGCGATCGAGACTTATCGAGCAAAAGATCAGCTTTGGTATTTGCACACGGGATTCCATCGAGCTTGTCAGTGTGCTGGGCTGATTTATGCCGCGAGTCTGGTCGCAGGGCCGGGCAGCAATCTATTTATTGGGGCGCGATCGTTTGCGCTGTTTGCTTTGATTGCCGTCTCCTGGTTTTTGGCCAGCGCCCGTTACCGATACTCCAAAGATTTGCTGTGGGCGATTATTTTGATTGCCTTGATTGGCATGAGTTTGTCACGCACCGCTACTGTAATCGCGCTTGTGATCTTTCCGTTCTCACGAATCTCGCCGCACAACTATAAAACCTGGATCAGGTTCTTTTTGTGGGCAGGCTTTATTGCTCTGGTTGCTTATCTAGCCTTCAATTTTGTTGAACCGATTCGGGCACGCTTTACGGAAGTGGGAGACAGCGGTCAAATTGGGGGCATAAGCCTCAACACGTCGGGGCGAGAATATTTATGGCAGGCGGTGCAAAACTCGATCGCCAGAGCGCCGCTGTTTGGGAAAATCATTGGGTTAGGGCCGGGCGCGACCTCACTGGTGATTGAAGGGGGACAACCTCACAATGACTATTTGCGGCTACAGCATGATTTTGGCTATCTGGGACTCAGCTTTTGGGGACTCGGCTACGCTTGGCTCATTGCCATCACGTTCAAATCCTGGCTGTGGGCCGATCGCTACGATCGTGACAATGCCCATGTTCAACTTGCGGCTTTTCTGGCGCTGGTCAGCATTGGGCTTTCGATGGTTACGGACAACGTAATTGTTTATGTGTTTGCGATGTCTCCTCTGGGGCTATTGACCGGAACGGCGATCGGTCTGCAAGCAGCGCACTACAGAATGAGAAATCAATATCTTCAAGAACTGCGATCGCTGCCTGACGAATCTGAGACCGAGGAGTGGACAGTCGCCGAGCAGCCTTAAATGAGTCTTAAATGAGTGCGTATTCAACACAGCAAATTGTGAACCAAAATGCTTGTCTTAACGTGGATTCGATCAAATCTTTCGCTGCGGTTGTGAATCCGGGCAGCCCCCCAAATCCCCCACGAGTGAGGGACTTTGAACCCAAGATCTTGTCTTAAAGTCCCCCAATTTTGGGGGGTTGGGGGGCAGAAGCGCTGAAGAACGAAGCAAAAAACCTCATCGAATTCACGTCAAAATTGGCAGCTTGGAGAGCAGAAGCCGTCAACAACGAGGCGAAAAATTCTCATTGAATTCACGCTGACTTAGGTGAGTCTTGAGAAGCTTGCGTGAGTTCCTGGTAGATTTGGGTGAATCGCTGCTCCTTGCTCTCCAAGCTGTAGGCTTCTCGAATCCGCTGCTGTCCGGCTTGACCCATGCGATCGCGCAACTCTGAATTATGAGCCAGTTTTTTCATCGCCTGCGCTAAATCTTGAATCGCTTGTTCAGGAGATTGAGCCGCCACCTTGATTCCTACTTCATTTGTCACCATCTCACCGGGCCCGCCTAAATTGAGACAGAGGATTGGGCGGCCCGTCGCCATCGCCTCAATGCACACCCATCCACCTGAGTCGTGCAGACTGGGATGCACCAACACATGAGACTGCCCTAACTTTTGCAGGGATTCTTCTCGTGACAGGCGCTCCCAAAACTTAACTCGGTGGGCAATGTTCAAAGATTCTGCTAAATCTTCTAACCGCTGCTGCTCTGGCCCGATACCCAAAATCCAATACTCAGCGTCAGGGAGATTGGCCTCCGCAAAAGCCTGTAAACCCAGGTGAAACCCTTTCCAATGCAGCAATCGACCCATGCTGATAAAGCGGATCGGCGCATCTTTGACCGCAGACTGCTGCTTTAATTGATTGATTTCTAAATCAGGGAGGCTGAGAGCGCTCATCACTTCGACAGACCTGGCCCCCAGCTTGTACAGTCGTTTTGCGGTGTCATCGGTGGTGGCCCAGACGATCGCACTTCTCCGAATCGTCATCTTCACAAATGGGTCAAACTCTCCTATCCGTTGGGCGGCCGCCCGCACAATTTCATAGATTTTATTCTTGAGGCTAAAGTCTTTCCAAAAAGGCTGAGGCGCTAACTCTGCACCACCCACCGGCCCCAACACAAAGGGAATCGGCAGCAGCGATAAAAAACTGGGACTTTGATATTTTCCATAAGTAACATGGTGGACGAGATCAAACTGGATGGCTTGATGCAGCGATCGCCCCACAAAATATGCCCAGATCTGCCACAAATAGTAGTGTAAATGCACCCCCACTAAAGGACGTTTACCTTCTTGACTCCAGTCATAAACCCAGCCCAGCGGATCAAGGTAAGCCACCTTAAGATTGGGAATCGGATTTTTGGCCAATTCTGCTTCGATGGCTGCCCGATGGGTATTGGAGGTCAAAATGCAAACCTGGTGATGCTTGGGGATAGCCTGCGCCATGTTCCAACCGATTCCTGGTTCAGAACCGCGATTTGGTTCACAGGCATAAGCAGATAGCAGAATTTTCATAAACGTGAAAGTTAAATGACTAAAAATCAACTCTGGCAGGCAGATGAGACGGAGACGATTTTGTAGAAGTTTGAGAGGCCGAAAAGCCACAAAGAGACTGATATTGCTCTAGAGCACGGGCGGCGATCTGGTTCCATTGCAGGTACTCTAGCGCATAGCGTCGTCCTCGCAAACCGAGATTCGGCCACTCACCGCGACGCTGAAATAACTGCAAAAGTCCGGCTTTGATTGCCTCAGTTTCTGGTGCAACCACGACTCCACACCCACTCGATTCGACATGGGGCGCAATTCCCGCAACTTCTGACACCAACAAAACGCGACCCGCTAACATCGCCTCCAATGCGGACAAACTGAACCCCTCAAATCGAGAAGTCAAACAAAAGATATCGCGATCGCCCATCAGCATAGAGGGTGAGTTTTGATAGGCTGCTTCTAAGAAGGTGACGCGATCGTGAATGCCGAGTCGAATGGACTGGGTTTGCAGGGAGGCGCGATCGCCCCAGTCTGGCCCCTGAATTTCGAGCGTCGCGTTTGCAACCTGGACAATCTCAGCAAAGGCATTCAGTAAAATATCTAATCCTTTGTTGTAGGCATCTAATCGACCCAAAAAAAACAGTCGAGGCGGGCGATTACTTGTCCAGTTCAGCGTCGCTTCGGGGTGAACATCCTGGGGTGAAAAACCGTTGGGGACTTCCACGATCGTGGTGGCAATGCCCAGGTGTCTCAGCCATTCTCCATGTCGGCAATCCAAAACCTGCACGGCCCTGGCCTGTCTCAAAAGCCGCCGCTCTATCAAATACCAATATGTCCACTTGAGAAAAGACCTGGTGCCAAAGATGGCTGGATGATAGGGATCGTGAGGAGCAACCACATAGGGAATGCGCGATCGCATCAAGCAGCGAGACATCGCATAGACGCTAGGGTGAAAAATGCCGTTGAGAATTACCAGATCTTCAGCATAGATGTGATGTTGAATATATCGCTTGAGGGCAGCGGAAAGGCTCAGAGACGGATGAGTGTTGGGACTTGCAAAACAGCGAATTCGGTAGCCTGCTTCTGTCTGAAAACACCCCGGTGTTGTCCCTTCACAGAGAATCGTCACACTCACCCCACAAGATGCCAAACCTGATGCCAAACCGTGAACTGCCTTAGAAGTGCCCTCATGAGCAGGATTTTCCTGAGCCGGAAAGTGCTTGAGATACAAGTAAAGATTCATTCAATCTGACCCATTTTGCGATCCCTTCCATCCAAGAAAACAGTCTCAGGAAGCAGTTCCAGACACCAACGCCTGTGGTTTCCTCCCTCCTCCCTCCTCCCTTCTCCCTCCTCGCGCAGCTCTCCCTCACCGACCCTTGTGAGCAAATTCCACGACCTGAGTTAGAAACTGGGCAACTCCTTCAGGCTCATAGCTTTCGATGATTTGCTGCGATCGCGCTCCCATCGTTGGCGCAAGATTGGGATCTTTGATAAACCGACTCATCCGTTCTGCTAGTGCTTCGGGGTCATTGGGATCGATCACATAGCCGTTTTCACCGTCTGCTACCATCTCGGCGGCTCCCGCACAGTTTGAGCAGAGGATAGGTTTCCCAAACACCATTGATTCCAAAACGACCATGCCCCAGGTGTCTTCTAGCGTTGGCAAAATAAACACATCGGCGTTGCAGAAATAGGAGCCAAGCTCGTCATAAGCGACCCACCCTTCCCAGCGAACGTTGTCAAGTTCTCGATTGCGGCTGAGGATTTCTAGCTCATCGCGATCGCAGCCATCCCCTACCACGACCAGCGTGTAATCTTGATAGCCCCAGGCTCGCAAAACGGCACAGGCTTCGAGCAACAAATGTAAGCCCTTACGACGAATCAGTTGCCCAACAAACAGAAAAACTGGGCGTGAGGCATCTTTAAAGCTGTCAGGTTCTCGCTCTTTGACGCGACCCAGGAGGGCTTGTGCGTCGGGCACTTCATAGGGTCGAGCAAAAACGCGCTCTGGCGGGGTCTTGAGAACATCAATCAGATAAGTCTGCCCTGCGTCGCTGTTGGTAATGCAGGCATCCGTAAACTGAATCATGCGCCGCCGAAAAAACAGCCGAATCGGATCGTCTAAAAAGTCAAAGGCCGGAGAACAGCCCTCATAAGCAATAATGACGCGCCAGCCCGCGATCGGCTTTAACAACAGGATCAAAAGCGTCCACATTGAGAAGCCACTCGCAAAAATCACATCAGGTCTGAACCGCAGCAACTGGGGAACAATGCGAGGCGAGGCGACGGTGATGTTTCGCACATATTGCCCAGTGTCGGCTTCGGTCGGAATGAACTTTGTCTCTCCAACAATCTCAACCGTAAAGGCGTTCTCAAACCCTGGGGCAAACCCAGTCCAGACTCCTGTAAAAATCTTGGTCTGCTTGATTCGCTTAGTAAACTGAGTAAAAACCGGATGCCAGTAGCTACCCAGAGCCAGCGAAGGAAACACCCACGCCACCTTGAGATTGGCAAGGTCTGACTCGATCGGGGTTTCAGGATGGGGTAGAGGCAAGTGAGTGGGCGACTTTGCTAGAGCGTTTGAGGCTGACCTGTCCATATCGTTTCAAAAATAACGTTGGCGAATCGTTGGGCTGAGTTTTGGGCGGCGAATGTCTGCATTTTTTGGCGATCGCCCATCTGGTCTATGGGGTTTCGCAGTAGAGACGTTATCCCGTTTGCAATGGCGTGAGGGTCAGTAGAATCAACGGCAACTCCTAACTGGTGGCGACGAGTAATCTCGCCCATTAGTCCATAGTTGGAGGCTAAAACAGGCTTTTGAGCCGCGGCTGCTCTGACTAAAATGGCGCTCATTCCTACATGGCGCTGATAAGGTGCCAGTACTGCATCAGCTAGTTGAAAGTAAGGCTGAATGTCGCGATCGATAACAAACTGATGAGACCCCACAATCTGAACGGGCAGCGATCGCCGAAGCGACTCAATCTGACCGTCGAGTTGAGATTTTTCTGCGGGGTCGATCGGGCCGACTAGCAGCAGACAGAGTTGCTGACAATCTTCAGGAGGGAGTTGCGCGATCGCCTCTAGTAGCTGATGGATGCCCTTGCGCCCATCTAATGCACCAAACAACAAAAAGACTTTTCTGTGTGGCTCGATGCCTAAGCTTACTTTCAGGCTATCTGTAACTTCAAGCGGTTGATCATAAATTTGCACGGGATCGGGCAAATAGACAGGCTGCACGTTGGTGTGAAACTGCTCCCAGTGTTCTAGGACAAAGGGATCGAGACAAAACAGGGTTTGCAGTTGAGGATTTGCCAACACGCGGTTCATCAAAACCTTGTCGCGCAACTGTTGTGCCCAATCGTGGCGAGACGAATGATTCTCGAAACTGGGGTAGTGAAACGTGGGACGAAAATAGATTCCAGAAAACGAGCAGGGCAGCGTCGCCCCCAGCGCTAGAGGAAACTGTCGAGTGTCAAAGTAGGGGATCAGACAGTGATCCGATTTCAGCGTTGTTGCATAGTGCCGCAGCAGCTTCCATTCTTGAAAGGCGCGAACGAACCGAGATCGGGCCGACGAGCGAGGACTGAGAACCGCCGCCTCTGAGGGAGCGATCGCCCTAAATTGAATTCTAGAATGGTCTCCCGCTTCCGCTACGACCTCTGAGTGCCGCTCCAAAAATTCTGGCGAAACCACGACATCTAGATGCCCGATCAGCGATCGTTCTCGCCAATAGCGCACGAGATGCTGAATGTATCCCGGATAGTGCCCACCAACCGAAAGCTCAAACATCATCAGCCGCGAATCAGGGGTGCGGTTTGACTGAGTATTCAGAGTTGGGGGTTGAGTGTTGAGCGACCCTAAAGCCTCCCGTTCTTCTGGGCTGCGATCTCCGACTTCAGGCATTAACATAGCGGGATTGCTCCACCGTGACGATTTCTTGCAGAATGTCGGTAACGCTGCGCGTCAGTTGCCAGTTGGGAAAATGGGCTTTAAGCTTTCGCAGGTCGGACATGTAGCAGATGTGATCGCCGATGCGGTTTTCGTCCATGTAGACCCACTTCATTTTGCGATCGGTCAGCTCTTCAACCACGTCAAAGGCTTCGAGAATCGAAATGCTGTTTTCTCGGCCGCCTCCCAGGTTATACACTTCACCCGGACGGGGACTGTTGCGAAACGCTTCAAACGCCTGGATCACGTCGTAGCTGTGAATGTTGTCTCGCACCTGCTTCCCTTTGTAGCCAAATACTTTATAGGTGCCGCCGTTAATTGCGACTTTCACCAGGTAAGAGAGAAACCCATGTAGCTCAACGCCCGAATGAGACGGCCCGGTTAGACAACCCCCACGAAAGATGCCCACATTCATGCCAAAGTAGCGTCCATACTCTTGAGCCACAATGTCGGCTGATGCTTTAGAAGCGCCAAATAGGGAATGGAGACAGCGATCGATGCGACAGGTTTCTGGGATGCCATGATAGTCTGACTGGTTGGCATAGTCGTAGCGCTTTTCGAGTTCTACCATTGGCACTTCGTTAGGAGCGTCGCCGTAGACCTTGTTGGTGCTCATGTGGATGAAGACCGCTTCGGGACAAAACTGGCGAGTCGATTCTAGAAGATTGATGGTGCCGAGGGCGTTAACTTCAAAGTCGAGAATGGGAATCTGGCAGGCTTTGTCGTGGGAGGGTTGGGCCGCACAGTGAATGATCAAGTCAAACTTGTGAGTGCGAAATAGCTCAAACAGACTTTCTCGATCGCGGATGTCGATCGTGTAGTGTTCAAACTGGCTGGTTTTTTGCTGGAGACGGCTTAAATTCCAGGTAGTGTCGCCTTGAGCGCCAAAAAACTCAGCCCTCATATTGTTATCGACTCCGACGACGTGATGCCCCTCCCGATCGTAATATTCCACTGCTTCAGACCCAATCAAACCACTCGAACCCGTCACTAAAACTCGCATCTAAGATCACTCCTGGATTCATTACGGAATAGATTTCACCCTGGGAAGAACGATCTGCCTGATTGAGCCGAGACGCGATCGCTGAGAATCTGCGCCCAGAATTGTTCAGGGATTCGCCAAATGTCTACACCAAGTAACGCTATTAAATCAGCCAGCTTTGTGATTTTGCTAGGGATTGTCGGCGGTTTCACTGCTTCTTTAAGGAATGAACCTGACACTTTCCGGTAAATTCACGAATTCTGAACCCGGCTGACTGTAATATTTGTGACAAAAATAAAGAGAGTGTAAGTGTGATCGCGTAATCAGGTTTGACTTACCCTATCGCTTTTTGTTTAGGGTAGAACTGTGACTGGGTTAACAACCTATTAAATCTTTGACGCTAAAAGGGCTTGAAACAACCGTTGGTAGCGATCGGCTTGCAGCTTGACGCAAAAGGCTCGGAGGGCTTTTTCTCGTGCAGATTGAGAGAGGAGTTGGCGGCGATCGTCCGCTTCTAGCACCCAGGCGATCCCCCGCGACAGATCCTCAATCTCAAACGGTTTTGCCAGATAGCCATTTTGCTCGTGATCCACAATATCTCTCAGCCCGGTCGCGTCAAAAGCCACAACAGGTGTGCCACAGGCTAACGATTCAGAAGCCGTTTGCCCAAAAGACTCTTGCAGCGAAGGCACGACCATCACATCGGCAGCAGAGTAAGCCAGCGCCAAGGTCACATCGTCCGCCAGCTTGCCTAGGTAGTGCGTTTTGAAGTCTAAGCGGGCGGAATCAGACTGAGATGTGCCAAACAAGACCACTTCGCTCTGCGCTGCCCAACCCGACTGACTCAAGTTTTGTAAAGCGGGCAACAAGAGATGAAATCCTTTGCGCTTGTCGGTCATGGCTCCGGGTGCGCCAAACAAGATGAGTTTTTTGTCCTGTGGCAAATTCAGAACTTCACGCGCGATCGACTGAGGAATCGGACGATATTTTTCGGTATCTAATCCGCCGTTGATCACCTCGATTTGCCGCTCTTTAAACAGAGAACTTTTAGCCGCACAGTCGGCAATCCATTGACTGGGAGCGACCAGACTTAAGTTCAACTGTTTCCAGGCACGGGACTTGCGCTGCCAAATCCAGCGAGACAGATCAAATTCTCGATGACTTGCCAACTGAGGGCAACTTCCGCAATTGGACTGGTAACGATCGCACCCTTCGTTGTAGTTACAGCCTCCCGTCATCGGCCACAGGTCGTGCAGCGTCCAGACGAGCGGTTTGTTAAATTGGGCGATCGTTTCGATTTGTAGAAAGCCGTTGCAAACCCAATTGATATTGACCACATCGGGATTGATTTGGCGTACCGCAGACCGCAGATCGTCAGGCAACCACTGGGCTGAAAAAAGTGTCTGAGTTTTGGGATAGAGCTTGAGGGGAATGCCATTTAGGGGCGGCCCAAGCTTAGTCAAGATCGTTTTGTGAGCGGTCACCGTCTGATCACTGCTAAAGCGATCGCGCACCAGCATTGAGGAATTTACGCCGATCGTCTGCAATCCTTGATGAAGCCGATATGCGCCCCGTGCTGCCCCTCCGTTGATATCAGACTCGTTGAGCAGTAGCACCTTCATAATTCTTATTTAACGTTCTCAGTGAATATTTTGATTGATTTTTAATCAGTGGTGGCGGCTTCAGAACTTGGAGCAGAGGGATAGGCGGTTGTTATAGGAATGCTGCGAATCGTTTTTGAGGGTTCTGGAATGAAGGGAGTCCCCCAGGTAAGCTGAAAGTATTTTCGCATCAAGCGACGAAGGCTTCTACGAACCAGGCGATGGGGCACCCAAACCGTCGAGGCGAGAATATACAAAACGCCCTGTTGATGAACCTGAGCATTAAAAATGCCCTGCTCAAACCCCAACGACCAGATTTCCAGCGCTTCTTTTTTGAATCCTTCACTCGCAAGGGGGTCAATAAACCCGAAGTAAAGCCCACCAATTCGGTGTCTGCGCTGTTTGGTTAATAGTCCTGCTCGATCGAGATTTTTCTGCAATTCAATCAGCAATTTTTTGTGAGAGTTGAGATGCGCCGTGCCTCGTGCTTTGTCGCTGACTGATCCAGCGTGACAGACTCGCCAAAAACAATCTGGATAAGGGAATTTTTGATAGTTGAAACCCAACGCAAGCGCACGAATATGATATTCGACATCCTGCCAGCTTGAGAGTGCTTCATGCCAATCCCCCAATCGATTTAGAGCGTCTTTTCTCCAAATTGGACACATGGTTTGCCAGGGCAAATCAAAAGAGAGAAAACGATCGACATCTTCGACTTCTTTATCCACATTCAAAAGTAGCTGTAAGTCGTTAGGATGCTCCCGAAAAATGATGCAGGGAAACACTCCAAAATCAAGTTTGGGTGACATCTCCATACAAGAAAATCTCTTTTCTAAAGCATCTTGGGACAGACAATCGTCTGAGTCTAGATAAATCAAATACTTGCCTTTTGATAATCTCGTTCCCAGGTTGCGACAGGCAGGTGCGCCCGAAGGTGTCTCAGACCGTTTGACATAGCGAATTCTGGGATCAATTTGGTTCAGTTGAAGAACCTGTAATTCGGTGTCATCTTGAGAACCGTCATCAACGACTAATGCCTCCCAGTTTTCAAACGTTTGCTGCTGTAAAGAAGTTAGCGTTTCTAGTAACAGAGTCGCCCGATCGAGGGTGGGGATAATGACAGAAATCTCAGGTGAATTCATGGGCAATTGTCAAGTTTTAAGCAAGTTTTGAACCAGCATTAGGATTGAGCCGAAGCCTGTTTACTCAGCACGACCTCTTGATAGCTTCCTGACTTGGTAATGCGTCCTTTTTCAACTTGATAGATGCGATCGCAATGTTCCAAAGTTGTCAATCGGTGAGCAATGAGAATAATTGTTTTGCTGCCTCCTAATGATTTAACGGCTTCACTGACTAAACTTTCGGTCTCATTATCTAATGCGGCCGTGGCTTCGTCTAAAATGAGCAGTTGGCGATCGTGATAGAGCGCTCTAGCAATTCCAATTCGTTGCCGTTGCCCCCCTGATAACCGAACGCCTCGTTCTCCAATAACGGTGCCGATTCCTTCAGGCAGTTGCTCTACCAACTCAGTTAATTGAGCAACTTGAATGGCTTGAATTAGCTTCTCTTGACTAATGAGATGGTCGGGAACTCCAAAGGCAATGTTTCGCTCTAACGTGTCGTCGATCAAAAAGATAGATTGTGGCACATAGCCAATCAGATTTTGCCAGGCTCTAAGATTGTTGTAAACAGAAACGCCGTCTACTTTGATATCTCCACTTTCTGGCGTTAGCAGTCCTAAAATGACATCGACTAGCGTTGTTTTCCCGGCACCCGATCGCCCAATCAGCCCAATTGATTCTCCTTTTTTTAAGGTTAGAGAAATTCGATCCAGCGCCTCTTCTTCAACGTTGGGATAGCGATAGGTGATCTGATCTAAAACAAGCTGTTCAGAAAATGGCATCGCCTGTTCTTCAGATCTTTCTGGTAACTTTGGTGACTGCTTTTCTAGAGACTGTAGATCAAAGTAGAGCTTGTCCATTGAGTAGCTGGCATATCGCACATCATTGAGCGAGTTAACCACATTGCCAACCGCTGGCAGCAGGCGAATAGAAGCCATCGCAAAGATGCCCAAAACCGAGCTTAAACTTTGACTATTTGCCGGATTAAAGACTAGAAAGATGGCGGTAAAGCCGACTAAGAAAGTGATGAGAAAGGCTTCGATCGCATAGCGAGGCAAATTAGTAAACGACATGTGCGCCGCACTCGAAACGGCAAATCGATCCATCTGAACGCTGGCTTGTTCTTCAAAGTAACCTTCACAACCAATCACCCGAACTTCTTTGAGTCCACCTAAACTGTGATTGATAATTCGCATCATCTCTTCGTAGGACTCCGATCGTTCCTTCCCCCAAAAAACGAGCTTGTGTCTAAACTGATAAAACAACCCAGATGCCAACAACACGATGCCAATAATAATAAACATCGCCATTGAATTGGTGCTAACTAATAGAAAGATGATCGCCAGCGTGACCACACTATTAGAAATTGCAAACAACATCGGCATCACAACTTTGTAGCTAAACAACTCAGTTTCGTTGAGCATGTTTTGCATCAAGGTCGATGAATTTCGAGTGAGGTGATAGGTGTAAGGGGCTGCTGAGTAGGCATGAAGTAACCGAGTACAAAGCTCTCCTCGCTGCTTGAATCCAAACTCAAAAATGTATCTTTGAATGTAAAAACTCAAGAATGACTTTAAGTAGAAGATTCCAACCACCACCAAGCCGACCGCAATCAAAAAATTAAATTCTTGACCTGGTGTAAACCCAAAGCGTTGATAGAGCCAACTCAGTCGCTCATTTTGTTCAATAAACTTCAAATTGGTGGCGATCGAAATGAAAGGGCCAACCAGTCCAATCCCCAGGGTCTCTAATAAAGAAGTAAATATAAATAGAGACACGAGCAGAAATAATTGGTTTCTTCGTTCTCCCAGAAGATAGAAAAACTTGGACAGATAACTCATCATCTGGTCAGCACCTCATTGCTTGTAAAAAATAGTCCTGTTGTGAGTCTCAATTTAGCAGCGGTGTACTGGGGAAAGTTGCCACTTTTCATGGTTCATTTTCTATGAAAGGCCTCTCAATTTGACAAGACTGAGCAGGGTAATTACGGAAGATCTTCAAGGAAGTCAGCATGATTTGTAAGCCACATTTTGGTTGGCGAAAACCTGAGTTTTCAAGACTTTAATCGATTTGATGGCCTTCTAAAAACGTTTCAACAGGCGCAATTGCTTCAAAAATGACTTCACTTGATCTTCATAGAGGGGTGCGCTGCTCAGGGGGTCTGATTGGTTTGCTCAGTATATCAACTACCACAGAGGCAATCGTGTTTTCTTGGAGTAGAAAAGAGGCTTTCTCCAAACATAATGTATTTTTTCGGTAAAGACCCCGTAGAAGCACTGGCTTTTCTCACGCGCTTTTTGATAATCGTGGAAAGCACAGGTCATTCAGTTTCGCGATCGTCCCGTTTCTCAATTTGCGATCGCGCTTGTACTCAAGTTGCATAAATTTTAAGCATAAGTTTTAGCAATCATGCTGCATCAGAAGGATCTCAGATGATGGATCAAACAAATAATCGTACCCGTGTCAGTATTGGCATTCCTGTTTACAACGGGGATAACTATCTGGAAGCGGCAATAGACTCGCTGCTCGCCCAGACTTTCAAGGATTTTGAAATTATTATTTCAGACAATGCTTCGAGCGATCGCACTGAGGAAATCTGTCGATCCTACGCGGCAAAAGATGCCCGAATTCGCTATTACCGCAACGAGGTCAACCTGGGAGCCGCCCCCAACTTCAACTGCCTAATTGACTACGCTCAGGGAGAATATTTCAAATGGGCTGCCCACGACGATGTTCATGAGCCGACCTATCTAGAGCGCTGTGTCGAAATTCTCGATCGCGACCCCGGTGTGATTCTCAGTTATTCATGGACGCGATATATCGACGATCGAGGGCTGCTCTGTCCTGAAGTGTATGCGTTTGACGGCAAGCTGAGACTCAATTCTGAAAAGCCTCACGAGCGGTTTCACGATATTGCCTGCACTCATCAAGAATGCTTTCCGATCTTTGGGCTGATGCGGTTGAGTGCTTTGAGACAAGTGCCTCTCTATGGTTCCTATGGTCACGCAGATGGGGTGTTGCTGGCTCGAATGGCGCTGTTAGGTCGATATTACGAGATTCCAGAATATCTCTTTCTCTCCAGGCAACATGCAGAGCAGTCCTGTAAGGTTTTTGCCAAGGAAGACAGCGACTACGACTACTTTGAGTATGCTGCCTGGTATGACCCCTCCAAGACCGGAAAATTTACCCTGCCGCATTGGATTTTGTTTATCGAATATTGCCGATCGATTTTGCAAGCGCCCATTAGCTTTTCTGAAAAAATTACCTGTTTTCGCCAACTCAAAGTTTGGGTCAACTGCTATTGGACACATATGGTGAGAGACGTTTTGGGCGCGGTCAATTACTCGCTTCATTCTCTCAAGCAGGGCATGAGCCGTCATCAGCCTTCTCAGGCAAATTAGTCCAACCCGTCCGGTGTCGTCAAACAGGTCGATTTGGATGTCTGATTGCGATAGGGGAGTGATGAAAACGATCGCGTAGCCTTCTAAGTCATCAGCCTGGAAGTCACAGAGACCTTAGAAAAAGAAAAGAAAAGAGAATTTTTTGGGCGATCGCTTTCAAGTTGGTCAGAGGATGTTAGCAAGAACGCCCACTTTTCTCAATTGGCTCTGTACAATTTCTCCATAAGATGATCAATTTGGTGTCAAGTTGTTGAAAGCTGCCCCCCTCAGCGATGTGGAGAAAATACCCAGATGACGCAGACAGTTCGTGTAAGCATTGGCATTCCTGTGTATAACGGTGAAAATTACTTGGAGGCAGCGATCGAGTCGTTTCTAGCTCAGACGTTTAGCGACTTTGAACTGATTATTTCGGACAACGCTTCGAGCGATCGCACCCAAGAGATTTGTCGAGAATACCTGACAAAAGATGCGCGAATTCGCTACCACCGCAATGAGACCAATATTGGAGCCGCTCGCAACTATAACGGGCTGGTCGCGCTGGCAAGAGGCAAGTATTTTAAGTGGGCAGCCCATGATGATATGTGTGCGCCAACCTATCTAGAGAAGTGCGTTGAAGTGCTCGATCGCCATCCTGACATCATCAACTGCTATCCGTGGACTCAGTTTGTAGATGCAAAGGGTGACCCTGATGCGCGTCACTATGATTACGATGGCAAGCTGCGACTCAATTCTGAAAAGCCTCACGAGCGGTTTCACGATATTGTCTGCACTCATCAAGAATGTTTTCCGATTTTTGGGGTAATGCGAATCAGTGCGCTCAGGTCAATTCCATTACACGGGTCGTATGGTCACGCAGATGGGGTGCTGCTGGCGCGATTGGCGCTGTTGGGGCGATATTATGAGCTTCCAGAATATTTATTTCTCTCCAGACAACACGCAGAGCAGTCCTGCAAACTGTTTGCCAAAGAGAATAGCGATCAGGATTACTTTGGCTACACGGTTTGGTTTGACCCCTCTAAGTCGGGTAAATTTATGCTGCCGCGCTGGACATTGTTTATTGAATACTGTCGATCGATTCTACAAGCCCCCGTCAGCAGCGCCGAAAAAATGGCCTGCCTGGGTCACATGCGCGAGTGGCTAAACTGCTACTGGAAACACATGGTGAGAGATGTTTTGTCCGCGACGAGTCAATTGTTGCAGGTCGGGAAGCCCGGAAGCAGTCCACCCAGCCCACCGAAACCGTCTCAAGTCAATGTCTAAATCCCAAAATCCAGCAGTGGTGTCGCACGGGTTTCATTAAGTTTGCTATGACAGCGTGCATCGTCAACAGTTTGGCATACCATTTGTGGGAGTTTTCATGAAAGTCGCAATTCTGGCAGGCGGATTGGGTTCTCGTCTTGCCGAAGAAACTGAAACCAGACCGAAGCCAATGATCGAGATTGGGGGCCGTCCGATTCTCTGGCACATTATGATGCACTACTCCACCTATGGCTTCAAGGACTTTGCGATCGCCCTCGGCTACAAAGGCGAAGTCATCAAAAAGTACATGGTGGACTATTGTTCGCTTAACAGCAATCTGACGGTAAATTTGCAAACTGGACAGATTGAAATGCACGGCGGCGTAAAGCCAGACTGGACGATCGACCTGATCGACACCGGACTCTCGACCCAAACAGGTGGACGAATCAAGCGACTGGCTCCCTATGTGGGTAATCAGACCTTTATGCTGACCTGGGGCGATGGCGTGTCTGATGTGGATCTGGGTGCACTGTTGGCGTTTCATCGATCGCACGGAAAATTGGCGACTCTGACGGCGGTGCGGCCTCCGGCGCGGTTTGGCCATCTGCAACTGGATGGAGAGCAAATTGTCGAGTTTTCTGAGAAGCCTCAGATTGGAGAAGGCTGGATCAACGGCGCGTTTTTTGTGTTGGAGCCGGGAATTTTCGACTACATTGATGGCGATACAACCCATTGGGAAAAAGAACCCTTAGAGCGGTTGGCTAGAGATGGGCAGTTGATGGCTTACAAACATACGTCTTTTTGGCAATGTATGGACACCATTCGCGAGAAGAAAATTCTCGAAAGCCTCTGGGAAAGCGGCAAAGCACCTTGGAAAGTTTGGGGAGATCAGAATGCGAGTTTTGTTAACGGGGCACAAAGGCTACATCGGCACAATCATGACACCCCTGCTAATCGCAGCCGGGCATGAAGTCGTCGGATTTGATAGCGACCTCTATCAGCGCTGTACGTTTGGTAGCCGTATCCCAAAAATTCCCTGTCTACAAAAAGACATTCGTGATGCAGAAGCGGCTGATCTGGCAGGATTTGAGGCAGTCATTCACTTAGCGGGCTTGTCGAATGATCCGCTGGGCGATTTGAATCCTGACCTGACTTATGCAATCAACTACGCAGCCTCAGTGCATTTAGCAAAACTGGCAAAATCAGCCGGGGTGGAGCGATTCATTTTCTCGTCGTCTTGCAGCAATTATGGAGCGGCGGGGGATACGCCTGTGAATGAAACTTCTGACTTTAATCCGGTCACGCCCTACGGTTCTTCAAAAGCGATGACCGAGCAGGAAGTGACGAAACTGGCAGACGATCGCTTCTCTCCCACCTTTATGCGAAGTGCGACGGCCTATGGAGTTTCGCCTCGATTGCGCTTTGATCTGGTGTTAAACAATTTAGTCGCCTGGGCCTTTACGACGGGCAAGGTGTTGATCAAAAGTGACGGCACACCCTGGAGACCGATCGTTCACATTGAAGACATTTCTCGCGCCTTTCTCGCGGTACTGCACGCGCCTCGTGAACTGGTTCATAATCAGGCGTTTAACGTGGGACGGACAAGCGAAAATTACCGGATTCGAGACATTGCTGAGATTGTGAAAGCAACCGTTCCGGGATGCGAAGTAGAATACGCCGAGGATGCGGGCCCTGATCTGCGCTGCTACTGTGTGGACTGCGACAAAATCGCTCAAACCCTGCCTGAATATCAGCCCCAGTGGACGGCCCAAAAGGGAGCCGTGGAACTTTACAACACTTACCAAAAGGTGGGGCTAACGCTGGATGAGTTTGAGGGCGAAAAGTATAAGCGGATTGCTCACATCAAGTACTTGATCAACGGTGGAATGCTCGATTCCAATTTGCGGTGGCAGAAGACGACGCTAACTGAGACGGAGTTGTAGAATTCACCCATGAGTCATCCTACTTGCCGTTCCTGTGGCAACCCTGATCTCGATATCATCATTGACTTTGGGCAAACGCCGCTTGCTGACGCGCTACTTACCCATCCCCAACAGCCCGAACTCACCGCACGGCTCGATTTTGCCTTTTGTCCGGTCTGCTCGCTGACGCAGATTACAGAAACGGTGCCGCCAGAAATTCTGTTTTGTCGAGACTATCCTTACTTTTCCTCAGTTTCGCCGTCGCTGATGGAGCATTTTGGGCAGAGTGCCCGATCGCTGATCTCATCCCGGCACCTCAACGCTAACAGTTTGGTGATCGAAGCCGCCAGCAATGACGGTTACATGCTCAAAAATTTTGTAGAACAAGGCATTCCCGTTTTGGGCATCGATCCCGCTGACGGCCCAGCAACGGCTGCTCAAAAGGTAGGAATTCCCACGCTCAACATGTTTTTTAATCAAGAATTGGCGCGAGACCTACGATCGCAAAACAAAGTCGCAGATGTCTTTTTAGCGAATAATGTGTTGGCCCACGTTCCCGATCTCAACGGCTTTGTCGAAGGGATTCGCACGATTCTCAAAAAGACGGGAATTGCCGTAATGGAAGCTCACTATGTTGTTGATCTGGTCGATCACGGTGAATTTGACACCATTTACCATCAGCATTTTTGTTATTTCTCAGTGACAGCGCTCGATCGCTTGTTTCGTCGCCACCACTTATATCTCAATCATGTGCAGCGAGTTTCTGTCCACGGCGGATCGCTGCGCGTCTTTGTCGAGCCTGTAGAAGCGGTGCGCGAATCGGTAAAAATATTATTGGAAGAAGAAAAGAATCGTCACGTCGATCGCCTGGATTATTATTTGAACTTTGCCGATCGTATTCAAACCATCCGTCAAGATCTTCTCGCCATTCTGCGGGATCTGAAGCAACAAAATAAACGAATCGTAGCCTATGGAGCCGCCGCCAAAGCAACCACGCTACTCAGTTATTTTGGCATTGACCAGCAGCTAATTGATTACGTTGTGGATTTGAATCCGTTTAAGCACGGACGATACATGGGTGGAAATCACCTACCGATCTTTCCGACTGCCAAACTGTTAGCAGACCAACCCGATTATGTCCTGATTTTAGCCTGGAACTTTGCCGAAGAAATCATGCGCCAGCAAGCCGATTATCAGCAACAGGGCGGTCAATTTATCATCCCAATTCCATCTCCCAAAATTGTTTAATCGAGAGCAATCGATCGCGGCTTAAACTTGACACTTGTGGGTGTTATTAATCACTAACCCTGTTTGATCAGCACATACTTATCGATCGTAGAAGCCATATAACCAGAGCATTTTAGGCTTTCTCAACGAATAAACTAACGCTTCCTTCGCGCCTGATTTTTCATAAGAAGCTGCCATATCAGCGAAGTGTGGCCGACAAGCCTTTGACACACAAAAGCTCCAGGATCGCCCCTATACTCACCTGAAAAGGAGGCGACAAACATGGATGCGAAAAAGTCAACTCTGGTTTCGATCGTCATTCCCAGCTACAACAATGCGTCATTTATTAGTGAAGCGATCGAGAGCGTCCTTGCCCAAACTTATCGTCCCATTGAAGTGATGGTCATTGACGACGGCTCCACCGACAACACTCGCGAAATTTGTGCCCGCTATCCCTCAGTTGCTTATCACTACCAACCCAATCAAGGGGTCAGCGTTGCCCGCAATCATGGGCTTGAGAAAAGTCGCGGATCGCTCGTACTGTTTCTGGATAGTGACGATCGCCTGCTGCCTGACGCGATCGCCACCAACGTCGCCTACCTGCAAACTCATACGGACGCTGGCTTTGTATTTGGGCTATCGAGACCCGTTGCGGCTGATGGCGCACTAATAGCCGACCCACAAGAGCCTGTTGAGACTGCCAATTATCAAGCACTGCTGCAAGCCAATTTGGGGATTTGCCCCTGTGGAGTTGTGTTGTTTCAGCGTAGCGTTTTTGAAGCGATCGGGCAGTTTAACCCCGCCCTCAGACTGGCTCAAGATTATGATCTCTATTTGAGAGTTGCCAGAGCCTTCCCCATTTATTGTCACAACCAATTAATTGCTGACTATCGCCAACATGCAGAAAATGCTTCAAGCCAGGCCACCCGGATGCTCAAGGCAGTTTTAGGCATCATCGATTCTCAGCAAGACTACATTCAAGCTCACCCCCACTACCAGGAAGACTCCGAAATTGGCAAAAAAAACTGGTCAAAATTTTGGGGATCTGTCCTTGCAGGCAAAGTTGGAAATGAAGCCAGAGCCAAGCGATTTGTACCTGCTATACGCACGATGTTGCTGCTAGTACGCTACCATCCCAGCGCTTTTCTTCAGTATTTAGGAAAGCTGAATCGGCTCATGGCTGTCTCGCTTCAAGTCAAAAACACGAAGAACAAGGTGCTTATCTTTAAATCGTCTGTGGACTACAAACTGAATGGAGTGGAATCCCTAAACTGTTTCCTGACAAGGCATTTTGAACAAGACACGCTAGACATTTTTAACCGTTAACAGAGTGAACCCTTCTAATTTTTCTGCATGTATTTTGAGTAAAGACTGTGCAGACTTGGGTAAAGATTACGTAGAAGTGCCGGACGTTGACTAGAAAATTCAGTAGAAGTACCGCAGACTTTAGACAGATGTTTAGAATCGTCCGAAGTTGTTAACGGACAGCATTGACTCTGGTAAATTAGGCTCGGCAAGTTGAGTCAAAACTTCCTAATTAAACCAGGTGATCTGAATGTTTTCCACTGCAAGGTGCACTGTCTATGAATAGTTCGAGTTGTCGATTTTGCGGATCTCCTCTGCACCACACCTTCGTTGATTTGGGCATGTCGCCGTTGTGTCAGACCCACATCACCCCCGAAGAACTCAACCACATGGAGCCGTTTTATCCGCTTCATACCTATGTTTGTGACAACTGTTTTCTCGTGCAGTTGCAAGAATTCGTCAGTCCCCAGGATATTTTTACTGAGTACGCTTACTTTTCGTCTTATGTAGATGCGCTGCTCAAGAATGCCAGTGACTATGCGGATCTGATGGTCGATCGCTTCCACCTCACCGCCGAGAGTCAGGTCACTGAGATTGCCAGTAATGATGGCTATTTGTTGCAGTATTTTCTCAAAAAAGGAATTCCTGTTCTTGGTGTCGAACCTGCGGTCAATGTGTCTCAGGTGGCGATCGATAAAGGCATTCCCGTTGTCAATCGGTTTTTTGGGAAACAGACGGCGATCAACCTGGCGAATGAGCGCGGCAAAGCTGATTTATTGTTGGGCAACAACGTTTTGGCTCACGTCCCGGATATCAACGATTTTGTCTCTGGGATGAAGGTTTTGCTCAAGTCCGATGGCGTGATCACGATGGAGTTTCCTCATCTGATGCGCCTGATGGCGGAAAACCAGTTCGATACGATTTACCACGAGCATTTCTCTTATCTGTCTTTCACGGTCGTCGAGAAGATCTTCGCGCATCATGGGCTGACGCTGTTTGACGTTCAAGAAATCCCCATTCACGGCGGCTCGTTGCGAATCTATGCCCGTCATGCCGAAGACAGTTCTAAACCTGTGGGAGAGCGCGTTACCGAACTTTTGGCACGAGAAGACGCGGCTGGCTTTAACAAGCTAGAAACCTACTTTACCTTCACCGAGCAAGTCAAAGAAACCAAGCGCAAACTGCTGGAATTTTTGGTCACCGCGAAGCAAAAAGGCAAAACGATCGCAGGCTACGGCGCTCCCGGTAAGGGCAACACGCTACTCAACTACTGCGGCATTCGGACTGACTTTCTCGACTATACGGTCGATCGCAACCCATACAAACAGGGCAAGTTCACGCCAGGAACGCATATTCCCATCCTGTCGCCCGACAAAATTCGAGAAACCAAGCCCGACTATCTGCTGATTTTGCCCTGGAATGTCAAAGACGAAATCATGAATCAGGTTTCCTACATTCGCGAATGGGGCGGACAGTTTGTGATTCCGATTCCTGAAGTCAAAATCTATTCCTAGTCGTCAATTCGTCGCTGTTAATTCAGCAATTTGAACTTACTAATCACTTCATTATCTCCCGGACACCTATGGTTGGAACGAGTAATGTGAGCGTCGATCGCCAATCCACTCTCAACGCCAAAGACATCATCACCCAGGATCTCGATTACATTTGCGCCAATCTGACTGAGGAATTTGGTCAAATGGCAGGCAAAAATCTGCTGATCACAGGCGGCGCTGGCTTTTTGGGCTACTACTTTGTGCAATCCGTTCTCCACTGGAATCAGAAAGCGGCATCTGGACAGCAAATCAACCTCACGGTCTATGACAACTATTCGCGCGGCGTTCCTACTTGGCTGACGGATCTCAAAGGCGATCCGACGCTGACGCTGCTCAAACATGACATGACTCAGCCCCTCCCGCTCGACATGGGAGACTTTCAGTACATCATTCACGCGGCTTCGATCGCTTCTCCCACTTTCTACCGCAGAGACCCGATCGGCACGATGGATGCCAACGTCAACGGTCTGCGAAATCTGCTGGAACACTTCAAAAATCAGCAGACACAGGGCAAAGAAGTCGGCGGCTTTTTGTTTTTCTCTAGCAGCGAGATCTACGGTGATCCGTCTCCAGAGAATATTCCTACGCCCGAAGACTATCGCGGCTATGTGTCTTGTACGGGCCCGCGTGCTTGCTACGACGAAGCCAAACGCTATGGCGAAACACTCTGCGTCAATTTTGCTCAACAGTATGGCTTGCCGATCAAAACCGCGCGTCCGTTTAACAACTATGGGCCTGGGTTAAAGATTACCGATCGTCGTCTCCTGCCTGATTTTGCGCGAGACGTTTTTTCGGGTCGAGATATCACGATGCTGTCGGATGGATCGCCCAAACGCACCTTCTGCTATGCGGCTGACTCGATTACGGGCTACTACAAAGTGTTGGTCAAAGGCCACGCAGGCGAAGCCTACAACATTGGGATTGAGACTCCTGAAATCTCGGTTGCAGAACTGGCGGAGCGCGTCGTTTCCCTGTCTCAAGAATTGTTTGGCTATCAAGGCAAAGTGGTTCGCAAAGTCAGTGAAGACCAGGACTATCTCGTAGACAACCCCAATCGACGCTGCCCGATCATCGAAAAAGCACGAACTCATCTAGGCTACAATCCGACCATCTTTGTCGAAGAAGGACTGAGACGATCGCTGATTTGGTATCACGACAATCAGGAAGCGGAGGACGCATAATGCAAGTTTCGATCATTGGCACAGGCTATGTCGGATTGGTGTCGGGCGTTTGTTTTGCAGAAAAAGGGCATCAAGTCCTCTGCGTCGATATTGACCCCACCAAAGTTGAAAAAATCAACCAGGGCATTTCGCCATTTTACGAACCCGGATTAGACGAACTGCTAGAACGCAACATTCACACTCGTCTCAAAGCCACGACCGAATTTCGGCAAGCGATATTGGAAACCGATGTTTCGTTGATCGCCGTGGGCACTCCATTCGATGGGCGAGAAGTCGATCTGACCTACGTCAAGCAAGCCGCTCAACAAATTGGCGAAGCGCTCAAAGACAAGTCCACGTATCATCTAGTGATTGTCAAAAGTACCGTTGTTCCGGGCACAACCGATCAAGTGGTGTTACCGATTCTGGAAGCGGCTTCTGGCAAAAAAGCGGGCGTTGATTTCGGCGTGGGCATGAACCCAGAATTTCTGACCGAAGGCGAAGCGGTGAGCGACTTTATGTATCCCGATCGCATTGTCTTGGGCGGCATTGATGACCAAAGTATCGATCTGCTGGGCGAACTTTACAGTGGATTTGAAGGAGTCGATCGGCTGAGAACCAACAACTCAACCGCAGAAATGATCAAGTACACCTCGAATTCTCTGCTGGCGCTGCTGATCTCCTTCTCGAATGAAGTGGGGAATTTGTGTGCGGCGATCGGCAATACCGACATCGTAGACGTGATGCAGGGCGTTCATAACAGCCGTTATTTGACCACGATTTTGCCAAATGGCGATCGCGTTGTCCCGCCGATTACAAGCTTTTTGGCGGCTGGCTGTGGTTTTGGAGGAAGTTGTCTGCCCAAAGATGTGAAGGCGCTGATTGCCCACGGTGAAAAGCACAATCGTCCGATGCCCTTGTTAGACGCAGTGATTCAAGTCAATCAGGATCAACCTCAACAGGTGATCGATCGACTTCACAAGCACTTCCCCTCGCTGGAAGGTGTTCGGATTGCCATTTTGGGACTCTCCTTTAGACCCAACACCAACGACATGCGCGAATCTCCAGCGATTCCTTTGATCAAAGATCTGTTGGCGCAAAAGGCAATTCTGAAGGCTTACGATCCCGTTGCCAATCAGGAAGCGGCCCATATACTCGGTTCTGACCAGCTCGATTTTTGTGACAGTTTGGCGCAAGTTCTCGAAAACGTGGATGCGGTTGTGCTGGTGACGCGCTGGGATGAGTTTCGATCGGTGCCCCAAATCCTTTCTCAGACAAATCCACAGCCATTATTTATCGATGGTCGCCGTCTATTGGAGAAGCAGAGCATTGAGCGCTACGAAGGAATTGGGCTGTAACAACCTGTGACCTCAAGAGGCTAAACGCCATGAATATCAGTGATCTCAGACGAGAACTTGATCTAGACCACACGGCACAGGAAATCTATCAGTTTGCGGCGGAGCTGTACCCGATTTGTCGCAGTATCACGGGAAACGGCTTTCGCCAAACGCTGAGTCAGATTCAAGCCCACATTCCTCTGACGCTTTATGAAGTGCCGTCTGGGACGCAGGTATTTGACTGGACAGTGCCCAGAGAGTGGAATATTCGAGATGCTTACGTCAAAAATTCGCAGGGCGATCGCGTCATCGATTTCCAAAAGTCCAATTTGCATGTGGTGAACTACAGCGTCCCCGTTCATCAAACCATGTCGCTGGAAGCTTTGAAATCTCATCTGTTTACGTTGCCCGATCGCCCTGATTGGATTCCCTACCGCACGTCGTACTACAAAGACAGTTGGGGATTTTGTCTGACTCATCAGCAGTTCCTTAACCTTCCAGAAGGTGAGTATGAGGTTTGTATTGACTCCACCTTAGAGCCTGGAAATCTCACTTACGGCGAGTATTATCTGCCTGGAGAAACGTCGGATGAGGTGCTGATTTCCTGTCATGCTTGCCATCCTTCTCTTGCGAATGATAATTTGGCTGGGATTGCGATCGCCACCTTTTTAGCCAAGCAGTTAAGTCAGATTGCGCGTCGCTATTCCTATCGATTTATTTTCATTCCAGCTACCATTGGTTCGATCACCTGGCTCAGTCAAAACGAAGATCGGGTCGCCAGCATTAAGCATGGGTTGGTGTTGAGTTGTTTGGGCGACTCAGGTAAATCAACCTACAAAAAAAGTCGGCGAGGCGATACTGAAATCGATCGAGCAGTTCTTCACGTTTTGCAGCATTCTGGACGGGAATTTGAAGCGATCGAGTTCATTCCCTACGGCTATGATGAGCGGCAATACTGTTCTCCAGGGTTCAATCTTCCAGTCGGTTGTCTGATGAGAACTCCGAATGGTAAGTATCCTGAATATCACACATCGGCTGACAACTTAGAATTTATTCAGCCTGTCTACCTGAAGGATTCTTTTGTCAAATGTTTAGCGGTTTTCTCGGTTCTGGAACACAATAGAACCTACTTAAATCAAAATCCCAAATGTGAACCTCAGCTAGGAAAACGGGGACTTTATCGGGCAGTGGGTGGCACGTCAGAGAGTGGGATTAGCGAAATGGCGATGCTGTGGACGCTCAACTTATCGGATGGTCAACATAGTCTATTGGAGATTGCCGATCGCTCTAATTCTGACTTCGATGCGATCAAAAAAGCTGCCGATGCCCTGATCAAAAACGATTTGTTAAGAGAATTGCTGTGACATCAAAAAACAGGGAA
This sequence comes from Phormidesmis sp. 146-20, assembly GCF_052939475.1. Lineage (NCBI taxonomy): Bacteria > Bacillati > Cyanobacteriota > Cyanophyceae > Leptolyngbyales > Leptolyngbyaceae > Phormidesmis > Phormidesmis sp. 146-20. Next base: position 23,280 of record NZ_JBJPHT010000019.1, on the reverse strand, counting down.
TTCTTAGAGAAATTAACGCAAGGAGACTATTCTAATGAAAGTTGTTTTGTTTTGCGGCGGTTTAGGAACAAGACTTAGAGACTATTCCGAAAGTATTCCAAAGCCGATGGTGAATATTGGCTATCGACCGATTCTTTGGCATTTGATGAAATACTATGCCTACTATGGTCACAAAGAATTTATTTTATGTCTTGGCTACAAAGCTGACTTTATCAAAGATTACTTTTTGAACTACAACGAATGTTTGTCAAATGACTTCGTGTTATCGAGCGGTGGTAAAGAAGTTCAAATGTTGAATAGTGACATTCAAGATTGGAAGATTACCTTCGTTGATACAGGGTTACATTCCAACATTGGTCAACGTCTAAGAGCCGTCGAAAAACATATTGGCGATGACGAAATTTTTCTAGCAAACTACAGCGACGGGTTGACCAATCTTCCTTTAGATCATTACATTGACAACTTTATTCGACAAGATAAAACGGCGAGTTTTCTTTGTGTCAAACCAACGCAAACGTTTCATGTCGTCTCGACTCAAGAAAATGGTTTAGTTACCAGCATCCAACACGTAACAAGCTCAGATACACGAATTAATGGTGGCTTCTTTGCCTTTAAAAGAGACATTTTTAGATTCATGGAAAAAGGTGAGGAATTAGTAATCGAACCCTTCCAAAGACTCATCGAAAAAGAAGAACTGATTGCTTATAAATACGACGGCTTCTGGACTTGCATGGACACTTTTAGAGACAAACAAAATTTGGATGATATGTATTCTCAAGGCAAAGCCGTTTGGGAAGTTTGGAAAACGCCTGAAATTTTGTAACGCCACGATTCACGGAGAGCAAAAGTGCTGAAGTTACAGTTTGACCAAACCGACGATTCGACGTATCGAGTTTTGTGTCTCGGTGCCCACTGCGATGATATCGAAATTGGCTGTGGAGGAACGATTCTTAAGCTAATTGAAACCTATCCAAACCTCGTTTTTTACTGGGTTGTCTTTAGCTCTAGTGAAGTACGATCGAAGGAAGCATTTCTCAGCGCCAACCGATTTCTCAAAGATGCAAAGGTTGAGAATATTGTCGTTAAAAACTTCCGAAACAGTTTCTTTCCCTTTGTAGGGACTGAGATTAAGGAATATTTTGAGGAAATTAAGCAGGCATTTTCACCCGATCTGGTCTTCACTCATTATCGAAAGGATGCCCATCAAGATCACCGCTTAATTTCTGATCTGACCTGGAATAGTTTTCGAGATCACTTAATTTTGGAGTATGAAATCCCCAAATATGATGGTGATATTGGTAACCCCAATTTCTTTGTGCCTCTCGGCGAGACGATTTGCCAACGCAAAATTCAAACCATTCTAGATGTCTTTGAAACACAGAAAAAACGACAGTGGTTTACTGAAGATACTTTTCAGGCACTCCTGCGGCTGCGAGGCGTTGAGTCTAATTCCCCCAGCAAATTTGCGGAAGCTTTTCACTGTCGAAAGGTCGTGATGTGATCTGTAGAGCAAACGATCGAAGGTTTCAATTGATTAGCGATTTATTAGCAATTTAGGAGATCTCTGTAGGGGTCTCTTTTTCTTTGAGGGTCGATTTAATATCATCTCTTGATGAAATTTTAGAAATCTTTTATTAGCCTCCATAATACAGAGCAGCTTCACTCAACCTTTAAATTGAAAACTTCGATGAATGCTGAATATAACTGAGTGATCACCCCAAACCTTAAAGAAATTCATCCATAACCATGAAGAGTGCATGAAAGGACTTGCCCGAAGATTTACGGAAGAGATAAGGTTTTTGGAACGATCTAACGCTGGCTCAAGCTGCAAGCCAGAATTTAAGCCTAGCGTTTGAGTCTGATATTGAAGATTGATCAGAGTTTTTCCAGAGAGTTTTTCCACCGAAACGATCGCCAGCCACACCTGTCATTTTGTTGCAATCGCTGAGAGAACCCCTCAATGCATACTGTTTACTTTGATTCTGCTGTCAGTGACTCGGTAAGACGACAACGCCTTTATCAAGGGCAAATCTTCGTCTTTTCGCCGCGCCCTAGCACGTTAGCTCTGTGTCAGCTTGCCCGCGAGATGCTCGAAGCGGCCTTTGCTCCCCTCGATCCCAAAACGGCTCAATATCATCTGTCAGTTGAGGAATACGTGGCGATCGTCGCTCCTCTCAAGCCTCAGTTTATTCATCATCCCAGCACCAAGCAGTTGATTCGGGACGTTTTGACTGATTTGGCGTGCGATTTAGATCAGACTTATTTAGATGTGCCGCGCTTTCGTATGGTGACCTCAGATGGCTATCTGACGAGCGGCGTGGGCTATGCTCACCATCCCCATCGAGATACGTGGTATTCTGCACCGATGTGTCAGCTTAACTGGTGGCTCCCGCTTTATGAGATTGAGTCTGAGAGTTCGATGGCGTTTCACCCTCGTTACTGGAATCAGGCTGTAGAAAACGAATCCAGCAGTTTTAACTACTACGAGTGGAACCAAAACGGACGCAAAAATGCCTCACAGCACATCAAGTCAGACACTCGCAAACAGCCCCACGCAACTGAAACGATCGAGCTAGATCCCCAGGTTCGCGTTGTCTGCCCCGCTGGAGGAATTGTCTTATTTTCGGGCGCACAAATGCACTCAACGGTGCCCAACACGTCGGGTGTGAGTCGCTACAGCCTTGATTTTAGAACGGCACACCTGGACGAAATCCTTTCTAAAGGGGGCGCTCCTAATATTGACTCTGCGCCTACGGGCACTTCGCTGAGAGATTTCATGCGCGGCAGCGATCTTGCTCGGCTTCCTGAAGAAATTGTGTCTCTTTATGATGCGACCCCCAGCGAGGAAGGTTTGATTTTTCAGCCTGAATTAAGTTCGGTTTAAGTTAGTTCAGATAGATTTAGCCAATCCTGCGATCGTCCCATTCACAAACATTTCTCATGAGTCAACCGCCCGTTATTGAACAAGCTAACCCGATCGCACCGCAGACGACCCAGGCTTGCCCAAGCTGCGGACACTCAGCACTTGCGGTCTTTTATGAGGTGAAAAACGTCCCCGTACATAGCTGTTTGATGATGCCGACTCAACAGGAAGCGCTGGATTTTCCCTGTGGGGATGTGGCGTTGGGTGTTTGTTCGCAGTGTGGATTTATTACCAACGTGGCGTTTGATGCCCGCCATTCTGACTACTCGCCGATTTATGAAGATCAGCAGAGCTTTTCACCGACATTCAACTCTTTTGCTTACAAACTGGCAACTCGTCTAATTGAGAAGTTTGACCTGCACGATCAAGAAATTGTCGAAATCGGCTGCGGCAAAGGTGACTTTTTGGTGTTGCTGTGTGAGTTGGGCAACAATCGCGGACTGGGTATCGATCCCACTTCGGTGAGCGGACGAGTCCAGAGTCAGGCAGCCGATCGCATCCAATTTATCCAAGACTATTATTCTGAAAAATATGCCGATCGCTGCGGTGATCTGATCTGCTGTCGTCACACCTTGGAACATATTCACCAAACCGCTGAGTTGATCAAAACAATTCGTCGATCGATTGGCGATCGTCTCGAAACCACCGTCTTTTTTGAAATCCCAGACATGGGACGAGTTCTCAAAGAGCAGGCGTTTGAAGACATTTATTACGAACACTGTTCTTACTTCACCCCTGGATCGCTGGCTAGATTGTTTCGTCATGCAGGATTTGAGGTCGAAGATTTGTATCTGGACTACGGCGATCAGTATTTGATGATCGAAGCGCGTCCTGTCGTCACACCTTCTACCAAAATCCACCCAGCCGAGGAGAGCGTAGACCAACTTTTGCAAGCGGTTCAGCACTTCACAACCTGTATCGCCCCCAAATTAGCCTATTGGAAACAGCACCTAGAGGACATGCGATCGCAGGGAAAACGCATCGCCGTCTGGGGATCTGGCTCTAAATGTGTAGCCTTTCTGACGACATTGGGGACTCAAACCGCGATCGACTGTGTGGTAGACATCAATCCGCATCGTCACGGTCGATTTATTCCAGGTGTGGGGCAAGAGATTCGATCGCCTCAGTCTCTCAAAGAGTATCAGCCCGATGAAGTGATTGTCATGAATGCGATCTACTGTACCGAGATTCAACAAATGCTTGACCAAATGGGCGTTTCAACCCACCTTGTTTCAATTTAACGTCCAAAAAAATAACGAAACACCCTTTTCAATGCTAAGAACGGTTCACCGACGGTCAGGGCTACCTTATGTATGATTTTGCAATTATTGGCGGCGGCATTATCGGCTTATCGACAGCCATGACTTTGGCAACCCGCTATCCCAGCGCTAAGATTTTGCTGCTCGAAAAAGAAAGCCAGTGGGCCCACCACCAGACCGGAAACAACAGCGGTGTGATTCATTCAGGCATCTATTACCCACCCGGCAGTTTCAAGGCCAAATTTTGTCGCGAAGGCAATCGATCGCTGATCCAATTCTGTCGAGAACATCGCCTCGATCACGAAGTCTGCGGCAAAGTCATCGTCGCGACTCAACCCCAAGAACTGCCCCATTTAGAAATCCTCTACCAGCGAGGACTCCAAAACGGTCTGCCCGTCTGTCGTCTCACACCCACTCAAGTTCAAGAAATCGAACCGCATGTGCGCTGTCTGGCTGGCATCCGCGTCACCTCAACGGGAATTGTCAACTATAGACAGGTTTGTCAGAAATATGCAGAACTGGCGATCGCCCAGGGAGCCGATCTGCGCCTCAACACTCAGGTCGAAATGTTGGTCAAAACCAGCGAGGGACACGGCATCGCCACCCCCAACGGCATGTTTAACACTCGATTTTTGATCAACTGTGCGGGACTCCAGAGCGATCGCCTCACTCAACTCACCAAAACCAAACCGCCCGCCAAAATTATTCCATTTAGAGGAGAATATTATGAGCTAAAGCCAGAAAAGCGGCATCTCGTCAAAACGTTGATCTATCCCGTTCCCAATCCCAACTTTCCTTTTTTGGGCGTTCACTTTACTCGAATGATTGACGGTAGCGTTCATGCAGGCCCTAATGCGGTTCTGAGTTTTAAGCGAGAAGGCTATCACAAAACTGATTTCGATCTACGTGACTTTGCTGATGTGGTCACCTACCCTGGCTTCTGGAAGCTTGCCGCCAGACACGCCGATCAAGGGCTGCGAGAAATGGCCCGATCGTTCAGCAAAGCCCTGTTTGTGCGGAGCTTACAGCGATTGATTCCCGACATTCAATCCGACGATCTGATTCCCACTCACGCTGGAGTCAGGGCCCAGGCGCTTCTACCCGCAGGCAAACTGGTGGATGACTTTTTGATCGTGCAATCGGGGAATGCTCTACATGTCTGTAATGCCCCTTCCCCCGCCGCAACAGCCTCGCTGGAAATCGGTCAAGCGATCGCCGCTCAGGTGCCGACTACCCAATTTTCTCCCGTGTTCCTCAGCCCCACCTCGCTCAACGTCAACGCGAATTCTACTTAAAGTAATCGACAAGAAACATAATGATTTGACAAACAACCGCCCCAGACCGTCCAGAATTTACTGAAGCTTTGTTTAATTAGTTCATAGCTTCTTCGTATCTTTGCTGACTCTATCCTGTCGTATTCCGTCAAATCTTTAAATCGCCTTTCAACAACACCCTTTTCGGTCAGATATTCAGAGAGCCTAGTCAGACATGAGACCCTTCCTACCCAAGCCCATCCTTTCCCTTGCTGGATTGACCCTCCTCACCTGGGCCACAGCTTCCCCGCTCAACGCAACTCAACTACCGCCCACTCAGACTCCTGGCACCAGCTCACAAGCCTTTAGCGGCGCGTCAGTGGATGAATCTTACACCCTAGGATCGGGCGATCGCGTGCGAATCGAAGTTTTTCGGCTGCCTCAGTTCAATCTAGAAACTCAGGTGTTGGTCGATGGTTCCCTTAGCTTGCTGCAAGTGGGCAAGATCCCGGTGCGCGGCATGACGCTGACTCAAGCTTCAGAGATCGCTTCTCGACAATACGCAAAACTGCTGAAATACCCGATCGTGACCGTTACCCTGATCGCGCCTCGCCCAGTCAAAGTTGGCGTTTCCGGAGAAGTTAACCGTCGCGGTTCTTACCTGCTGTCAACGGCTGAAGGCGGCTCACAACTGCCCACTATGACACGCGCCATTCAAACCGCAGGGGGCATCACTCAGGCCGCAGACCTCCGACGAGCGCAACTCCGGCGACCCCAACCCAACGGCGGCGAACAGGTGATCAACGTCGATCTGTGGGACTTTGTGCAAACAGGCGATCTGCGAAGAGACATTGTGCTGCGTGACGGCGACTCAATCTATATTCCGACAACCAGCGAAGTCAATTTAGCCGAGTCTTCTCAACTGGCAACCACGAGCTTTTCTTCTGACCGCAACCAGCCGCTCAATATTGCTGTCGTCGGTGAAGTCTATCGCCCCGGCCCTTACACCGTCACCGGAACGGCTCGTACAGGCGCTGCTGGAATTCCGGGTGGAGCCAGTGGCGTGAATACAAACAACAATACGACCGACAACGTGCCCACGATCACTAGGGCCATTCAGGTCGCTGGGGGCATTAAACCAATGGCAGATGTCCGGCAGATTCAAGTCAAGCGCACCACCAAAACCGGAGCCGAACAAACGCTGACGATCGACCTCTGGAAACTGCTCAAAGAAGGCGATCTGCGCCAGGATCTCATTCTGCAAGACCGGGATACGATCATTATTCCCACGGCGACCTCGGTGACGGCTGCGGAGTCTGCTCAGATCGCGTCTGCTAGCTTCTCGCCAGATACGATTCGCGTCAATGTGGTGGGTGAGGTGACCAGACCGGGTGTGGTAGAAGTGCCGCCCAATACGCCGTTGAATAAAGTCATTTTGGCAGCAGGCGGCTTTGACAATCGACGCGCCAAAACCAGCACGGTAGAACTGATTCGCCTTAATCCTGACAGTACAATCTCTCAACGGACGATCGGCATTGACTTCACCAGAGGCATCGATGAAAACAAAAACCCCGCTCTGCGAAATGATGACGTAATTGTGGTCAACCGTTCTGGTATCACCAAAGCCACCGATGTCTTAGGCACAATCTTGAGTCCGTTTAGCAACGTGTTCTCAGTCCTGAACTTTTTCAATATTTTTAGATAGTCTCTATTACTGGACTGAAACACTAAGACTGAGTTAACTTTGGGGGCATTGACAATGACACAATTCAGGACACTCCACTTAAAAGATCCCCCCAGCCTTTCTAAACCCTAGGCAACAGACCTCAAAACACACTGATCAACCTGACTCAAAGGTGTGGCTTCAATCGATTTCTAGAGATACACGATCGTTATTCATCAAGCAAGTTGGAAGAGGTCAAGATGGACGGACAATATCCCCAATCGCTGCCCCCCTTATCGTCAAAAAACGGTAAACGCCCTCACTGGCTCATGACAGGCGGTCAGCCCGAAGAGGATGATGTGTTAGATCTCGGTCAGATCTTCTCGGTGCTGCGCCGCCGGGGGTTGCTGATCGCAGGTGTGGCAACAGTTGTCACCTCACTAGCACTCGTCAAAGCGGTCACAAATCCCACCTATAAGAGTGCCTTCCAGATCTTGACCCGGCCCGTAACGGCCGAATCTCAGGTCGTGACCTCCTTGCCTCAAGCGCTCAATTCCAATGCCAATGCCAGCCGAGATGTCAACAATGTGGTGCGCGGTTTTGACGATACTCGCATGAAGCTGTTGACCAGTTCTAAAATCATTCAGCCGATCGTAGACAAATTCAAACCCCAATACCCCGAACTGACCTACGAAAGCTTGGCGGCGGGTATCAGCATCAAGCCGGTGCCCAACACAGAAATTGTTGAGATTATCTACGAAGACTCCAAGCCCGAAAAAGTCAAAGCCATTCTGGACGAATTAAGCAAAAGCTACCTGGCCTACAGTCTTGACGAGCGACTCGCAGACGTGCGCCAGGGGACAAATTTTATCGAGTCCCAACTGCCTCAACTGCAAAAACAAGTCGAAACGGGTCAACAACGGCTACAACAGTTTCGCCAACAGTACAACCTGTTTGACCCCGAATCGCAGAGCCGTGAACTGTCTGAGCAGATGACCGCCTTTAGACGGCAGCGTTTAGAAAACGAAGTGGCGCTCAATCAGATTCGCTCCGGGTTTTCTGACCTGCAATCTCAGCTTGCTCAAAAGCCAGACGGCGTTGCTGCCACGACTGCTCTCAGTCAAAACGCGCGCTACCAAAGACTACTCGAACAACTGCAAACGGTAGACACTCAGATCGCGGCTGAGTCTTCATTATTTGTAAATGGCAGTCCCAACGTCAGGGTGCTGCAAGACCAGCGATCGAACCTGCTGCCTCTGATTAATAATGAAGCCCAACGGGTGCAAGACGAAGTAGCCAGTCAGATTCGAGATTTGTCTGCTCGTAATCAGGCGCTGGTCAGCACCGAAGGTCAACTCAACGATCGCATGAAGCAACTTTCTGTGATTGCTCGTGAGTACACTCGAATTCAGCGTGAACTCCAGATCGCAACTGATAACCTCAACCAGTTTTTAGCCAAGCGTGAAGCGCTAAGAATTGATGCCGGACAGCGACAAACCCCCTGGCAACTGGTGGCGGCCCCTGGTGAACCGGGACAGTCTCGCTTTAGAACAACCCTCTTGCTAGGAGCCATTTTGGGATTGTTGTTGGGGTCAGCGATCGCCCTTCTGGTCGATAAGTTAAACAACATCTTCTACAGTCCTGATGAAGTCAAAGCAGCCACTCGCCTTCCGATGTTGGGGGTGATTCCGACCAATCAAGAGCTAGACGAAATGGATCGGCTCAATGCATTACCTGATGCGGGTGGAGTCTTTCAACGAGCCAGCCAGTTTATGGGTTTCAAGCCTCGTAAGTTTGGGGCGGTGCCCTTTTTGGAAGCGTTTCGATCGCTCTACACCAATGTTCGGCTTCTGCATTCAGAGATTCCGGTGCGCTCTTTGGTGGTTAGCTCTCCAACCCCTCAAGACGGCAAATCTACGGTCGCACTGTACCTGGCGCAGGTGGCCGCCGCGATGGGGCAGCGGGTCTTATTGGTAGATGCAGAATTACGTCGCCCTCAATTGCATAACCGTCTGGGACTGGTGAATACCAAAGGACTGAGTGATCTGGTTAGCTCAAACTTGGACTACAAGCAAGTGGTGCAGCAGTCTCCTCAAGACGAAAATCTCTTCATTCTGACCGCTGGGCAGGTTTCGCGAGATCCCGTCAGCTTGCTGTCTTCTGTGAAAATGCAGCAGCTTATGGAGCAGTTTAAGTCTGCCTTTGATCTGGTGATTTATGACACGCCTCCTCTGATTGGCCTTGCCGATGCAAATCTGGTTGCTGCTAAAACCGACGGGCTGTTGCTTGTGACGCGGCTAGGTAAGACCAATCGCGATGCTCAAAAGCAAGCGCTAGAAGGGCTGAGAATTTCTCCCACGGTGATCTTGGGGACGGTTGCTAATGATTCCAAACATCATGTTGGCAATTTGCAGATGGCTTACTACTACGACACGGTGCAGACTCAGCAAGCGATCGGAGGCGCAACCCGCAGATAGTCGTATCGAGGGGGTCAAATCTTGAACTTCAAATCGGTCAATTCGTCCCCACATTCATCTCAAAACTGACAAACAGAGAAGGGTGCAGCTAATGCGCTCTTTTTTTATGAGGGTCGTTTTAGATAAAGCGCGTCATCATACACACCCCGCCAAAATCAAGCCAGGTTAGTTTTACGGAAGACTGGGGCATCTTCACTTAGATGAGTTCTACCAACTCTCATAGGAGCAAAAAACTGCATGAGACGGGAAGCTACCCCCAAGCTCAAGCTGATGATCGTAGACGATGAGCCAGATAATCTGGACTTGCTTTATCGCACCTTTCGACGAGATTTTGATGTGGTGAGAGCAGACAGTGCAATTTCGGCGCTAAAACTACTCGATCAGCAGGGCGAGATGGCCGTGATTATTTCTGACCAACGAATGCCTGAAATGCTGGGAACTGAGTTTTTGAGCAAAACGGTCGATCGCTACCCCGATACGATTCGGATTGTGCTGACGGGATATACGGATGTTGAAGATCTGGTCGAGGCAATCAACGCGGGCAAGGTTTTTAAGTACATCACCAAACCGTGGAAACCGCAGCAGCTTCAAGTCGTGGTCGAGCAAGCCGCAGAAACCTATCGAGTTCTCAAACAAAGAACAGAAGATCTGCGTCGGGCACTGCGCCGAGAATCTCTGTTTAATGCAATCACAACGGCGATTCGCGAGTCTCTCGATTACCACAGTATGCTGCAAACCATTGTAGAGACGCTGGGGCAGACCCTAAATGCGGCTTGCTGTATGCTTCATCCCGTCGAGGAATCCAGTCTTCAGCGTCATTCTGCTCGATACTGCGTGTCTCAGGAGTCTAGCCCTAAGAGTCAGGACGATCGCGAGGCTCCCCTAGTGCAAGCGGTTTTGGTAAATCGAAGGACACAAATAGATCCACCCCGCAAATCAGCAGAAAGAGAAACCCATTTAGCAGTTCCGTTGACCTATCAGCAAGATCTATTGGCGATTCTCTCTTTACATCAGGCGGAGGGCGATCGTCCCTGGTCAAAGGAGGACATCGAACTCATCGAAGGTGTCGCAGAGCAGGCAGCCCTGGCGATTTCACAAGCCAAGCTTTACCAGCGAACCCAACAGCAAGCAGAACAGATTCGGGCTGAGTTGGCCGTCGCTCGACAGATTCAAAGCAATCTTTTGCGGCAGACGTTGCCTGTGTTAGAGGGCGTGAAGGTGCAGGCTTGTTGTCACCCTGCGAGAGAGGTGGGCGGCGATTTTTTTGAGGTCTATCATCACCCTCAAGGCGATGTCTGGCTGGCGGTGGGCGATGTGTCAGGAAAGGGCGTTCCGGCGGCGCTGTTTATGGCGAGTGCGATTTCGGTGCTGAGACGAGAATTGTCTCAAGAAGGTGCCCCTGAACCTGATGTCGTCATGCGGAGTCTAAATAGCATTCTGTCTCAGGATTTGATCAGTACAAACTGCTTTATCACAATGGTTATAGCGCGATATACGCCGACTACAAAGCGGTTAGTTTACGCCAATGCGGGGCATATTTATCCGATGGTCTGGTCAAGACAGCCTGATCTCTGTGGGATCGAGCCAACTTATCTCAAAGTGCGTGGCGTTCCGTTGGGGATTTTACCGGATTGGACGGCGATCGCAGGCAGCATTGACCTTCATTCCAAAGAAATCGTTTTGTTAACCAGTGATGGCATTACTGAAGCAACAATTCATTCTGAGAAGCCGACTTGTCCGTCTAGAGCGGCGGGTGAAGGCTCGATGTTAAAACAAGCCGGACTTTGGCAATTGCTGCTACAAGAAGGGGAACGCTTAGACTTGAAACAACTGTTAGCCCAAATCCAATCCCACAATGCTGTTCAAGAAGATGACCAGACGATTTTATCTCTGGAGGTTCTTTAACTATGAGAACTGAGCTTCACATCCCAAGCGACTTAAAGTTTTTGAGCATTGCTGAGAACTGGTTGTTGAGCAGTCTAGAGATTGAGATTGGGGATGAGGTCGATTGGACTCGTCAGTCTTCTCGCTTACGGTTGGCGCTGGTAGAGGCTTACTCCAATGTGGTGCGTCATGCTCATCGCGATCGTCCTAACCTTCCTGTGCTGATTCGCCTTGAGGTCAAGGATCGCGACCTGGCGCTAGAAATTTGGGATTATGGGCAGGGGTATGACCTTTCGACCTATTTGGCTCCCTGTCCAGAGGATAAACAAGAGCATGGATATGGCTGGCTCATTTTGAATCGCCTAATGGATCGCGTGGAGTACCGTTTGCAGGTAGACGGTCGCAATTGTCTCAAGCTAGAGGCGAGTCTGATGGCAGGCATTAAGTAGGGGCGTTTGAAGAGGGAGCCTTGATCAGGATGGTTCTACCTCTGCCCACAGTCTTGTAAGCTGACGTTGCCACGCGGTCAACACCTCTTCGCGAGATTGGGCACTCATGCTTAGTTCGCCCAGCAGTCCTTCTTCATAGAAGCGATCAAGCGTTTGCAGCGTCAGTTCCAAAGATTGCCCCTGGCGTTTGGCGGCTTGAATAATTTGGCGAATTTGCTTTTCGGCGAGTGCACTAAAGCTCTCATCCAACCCTTGCTGATGTAGAAAAATGAGTCGCTCTAAAGCTGCGGTGAAGTCTGCGATCGACAGCCCATGACAACTGTGCTGAAAGACCGTCCACAAAACGCCTTGATGCAGCGCGTATCGGGCTTCTTGCGTCGTGTCAAAATTGGCTTCTAAGAGTTCTTCTAAGTAGGGTTTGGCTTCTTGAGCGGGGGCGATCGGCAATAGCACTCTCAGCCAGGATTGGTCATCTGAAAGCAACACAAGCAGCCTAAATTCAGCAGTTTCGACCTGATAGGAACCAGGCGCAAGCGTTTGAATGGTTTCACCAAACAGAGTGGTAAGGGTTGTGGGAATTTCTTCTGGTGTCATTAGTCCATCTTAATAGGAATGGTGAGGGATGAGGGAGAACTTTGTTCCGCTTCGCGAGGAGGGAGAACTTCGATGATCTGTTCCCCTTTGGGGGTAATCCGCTTTGCGAGGAGGGATGAGGGATGGACGATCGCACAAAAAATCCCCCGACCACGCGAGGGAAAGACTAGGGAGATTTAGAAAAACTAGAAAATAGGCGGAAGAAGAAGGGGATTGAAAGGCTTCATCCCTCATCCCTTCTTAGACCAACCACTCTTGCACTGCTTCTTCTTTGGTGTTGGTGCGACGACTGGGGGTTTCACGCTCAAACTTCATGTGAACTTCGCGGGTCTGTTCGCCATCCACCGCAACGGCCATGATCGGGTAGTCAATCATGCCATCTTGGAAAGACATCTGGAAACGGAACGTGCCGTCGGGGTTGAGTTTGATGGGGCGACCGCCGATCGTTACAGTGGCATCAGGTTCAGTTGCGCCGTAGACAATCAGTTCTGCATCCGCAACTAGCCAAAATTGACGAGGACGAATCGGCGGCATTGAAGCAGAAAAGCCGACTCCCGACATCCCCACGCCCGACATCGTTAAGCCAGAAGTCGTTGGCACTGCCCACATGCCTACACCCGACGGGAAGACGTAGGAACTGATGGCTTCTTCGTGAATGGGAACCTGCTGCATGGAGCCGTAGAGCGACCCGGCGATCCGTTGAGCTTCGATGCTTTGAGCCAATCCAAAAATTTCGTCGTAGATGGGGTTTCTGGTCATCGTGCCTGCGATCGCCGCTTCACCCATCATCATGCGTTTGGCAGGAGGCACCAATTCAAGGAAAGTTTTGTCGCGCAGATCTTCTTCCCACGAGACGGTGATGAACTGATCTTCAATCCAATCAGAGGGGTAGACCGGAGGCACTCGCACCGGAGTAGAACGCGCTAAGACGAGCCAACGACCATCTGCACAGCGATAGCCAATCTCAGCCATGTAATCGCGATCGCTCACCGGAATCGGCAAATACCATTCTCTCGCCAACTCATCTGAGGGATATTCTTGGACGCTGTGGGGGCTTTGAAACTGTAAGGTCAGGTCGGTAACATCGTAGATTCGCAGGGCAAGTTGTTGACCGCCTTGAGAGCGCAGCGCTTCTTTGTGTTCGTTGGAGACATCCCAGTAGGTGTAGGCCCATTGGGGATCGCGGGGCATCAGCACGATGCGGCTCTCACCATAACCCTGGGGTAAGTCTGCCAGGTCTTCATCAACGACAGCTAAAGAACCACCTGTGAGATCACTCTGTCCAACATCAAACTTTGCTGCTTCCACTTCTTCCTGTGCCTCAAGTTTACGGGATGGGTTTGTTGAAAATCGGGTGCGCTGGATTTCTTCGATCGACGCTAAAAGCTGATCTTTACGCATTCGGCTATAGCGGGAGACTCCGTACTCACTTGCAACTCGTCTCAGTTGCCGTAGGGTCATTTCTTCGAGAGGGGGACGTTCGGTTGCCATAATTATTTGCTCCAATCTTTTCTAACCGCATCAATCGTTCCTAACGACTCGTCTAAGTTTACCTTCGTTAACAATCCGGGGATCGCTCTCTACTGAGTCATAGTGCCCAAAAGTCCGGGTTGGGTCAAGGGGTCAAAGCGTTGAGTTTCAGGTCGATCGACGAGTTTTCGGGCAGATCGGGGATCGCAATGTTATGAAGTCATGACATTTCCTCTAACTTGGGGATCGCCAAATCATGCTTACAGAAGGTAAAGATCCCAAAAGAAATCTAAATGTCAGGATTTCTTGACAATCAGCACCCAAAAAAGGAATTTAGCAAAGGCAAAAAGGACGACTGTAGTTTCCTGTATGCTGTAGAGCAACCTACGATCGTCCTTAATGTTGAGGCTGTATGGATTCTTCTCAGTCTGATGTGAACTCAAACCCAGTGGAGGAGCAGACTGATCCCCCAACTCAAAAAAGTCGTCTGATTAGCAAAATTTTGTCTCCGGCGGTGAGGTTGTGGCTACGATCGCAGGTCGAACACGTCGAAGCGTTGCAGCTAGAGATTGCGGCGGGCGATCGACAAATTCTGTCGGGCTGCATTCCCAAGATCACGCTGTCGGCTTGCAAAGCGGTTTACCAGGGTCTGCATCTGAGCGAGATTTTTTTAACAGGAGCAAATATTCGCGTCAATCTAGGTCAGGTGCTGCGAGGTAAGGCTTTGGAGTTGTTGGAACCCATTCCTGTTGAGGGGTGGGTACTGTTGCACCAGGAAGATCTGGATGCGTCTTTGAAGGCTCCTCTATTGGCAAATGGAGTCAAAGAGTTTTTGATTATGCTGCTTAAGTCAGGTGATCTGACCAATTCTCTCTCTGATCCCGATTTGAATTTGCAAAACCTCCAAATTGCCCTCGAAGAGAATCAGGTTCTCATCAGTGCCTCATTAATTTCTGTAAGTGGAGCCGTGAGCGCGATCGCCATTCGCACCGGATTTGAGGTGGCTAGTCCCCATCAGCTAAAACTTGTCAATCCTCAATGGCTCCCCCATGCCAAAGCAAAACGAGGAATGGCGATCGACGACCTCAACGGCTACACGGTCAGCCTCGGAACAGAAACTCAAATTCAACAATTGACGTTGACGGCGGGACAGGTGGTGTGTGAGGCGAGATTGTTGGTGAGTCCTTGAAGAAGGGATGAGGGAGAACTTCGATGATCTGTTCCCCTTTGGGGGTAATCCGCTTCGTGAGGAGGGATGAGGAATGAGGATGAAACAAGTGTGCGGATTGGTTTGGGTGAGCACTCCTGGCTTTGTTTTTGAGGAAATTTGTGATCCGGCAATCTTGCTTAAATTCTGGCGACTCCATCTTCACGAGCGGCTCGTTGAACGGCATCAGCAACGGCAGTGGCCACACGATCGTCAAACACAGACGGAATGATATTTTCTCGGTTTAGATCACTGTCAGCAACTAGACTGGCGATTGCTAGAGCAGCACCCAAGTACATGCTAGTAGTGAAGCCAGAGGCACGACAGTCTAATGCACCGCGAAACACTCCGGGGAACGCTAACACGTTGTTGATTTGATTGGGATAGTCGCTGCGTCCGGTCGCCATCACTGCCACATCATCGTGCACCAGTTCGGGCTGAATTTCGGGGACGGGGTTGGCCATCGCGAAAACGATCGGATCTTTTGCCATCGATCGCACCATTTCAGGCGTAACCACTCCCGGCGCACTCACTCCTAGAAAGACATCAGCAGCTTTCATTGCGTCTGCAAGTTTACCCGGTTGCTCGACTGCAAAAGCACATTTTTGATCGTTTAGATCGGGACGATCGCTTGACAAAATGCCTTTGGAATCACACATTACGATTTGAGTCGCACCCGCTTTGAGGAGGAGATGAGCGATCGCAACCCCGGCGGCCCCGGCTCCATTGATCACAATCTTTACTGTAGATAGGGATTTTTTGACGACTTTTAGGGCGTTGGTCAGAGCGGCCAACGTGACGATCGCCGTTCCGTGTTGGTCGTCGTGAAAGATGGGAATGTTAAGTTCTTTTTGAAGGCGGGCTTCGATCTCAAAACAGCGCGGAGCCGCAATGTCTTCTAAATTTACACCTCCGAAGACGGGAGCAATGTTTTTCACCGCTTCAACGATCGCGTCGGTGTCCTGCGTTGCGAGACAAATCGGAAAAGCGTCCAGTCCGCCAAATTCTTTAAACAGCATGGCTTTGCCTTCCATCACGGGCATGGCGGCTTCGGGGCCCAGATTGCCCAATCCTAAAACAGCGCTGCCATCGGTCACGATCGCCACAGTGTTGCGTTTGATGGTCAATTCGTAAACGCGATCGGGGTTTTGAGCGATGGCCATACAGACGCGACCGACTCCTGGGGTGTAGGCCATGGCCAGATCTGACTGCCTGCTCAGAGGGGCTTTACTACGAACGGTGATTTTGCCGCCTTGATGGAGCGCGAAGGTGCGATCGTAGCTGTTGAGAACTTTAACGTTGGGCAGTGCTTTCACCGCTTGAATGATTTCTTCGGCATGTTCGGTGCTGGCGGTATCGACGACAATTTCTCGTGTGGAGGAGTCGCGGGTTTGTTCGACGACATCGATTTGCCCCATATTGCCGCCGCGATCGGAGACGGCTTGAGTGACGCTAGTAAGCATTCCGGGCTGATTGGGCACTTGAAAGCGGATGGAGAGGCTGTAGCTGGGATTGGGGGTGAGATTTGCCATAGCGGTATTTTAGATTTGGGAGTTTAGATCTTAGATTGAATCGGAATCTAAAGTCCAAATTAATCAATCTTTTGTAGCTTAAAGGAAGGCAAGCAGCAAGATTGTACTCAACTGCACGAATTCAGCACAAAATCGATATGGAAGTTGAATCATTGAATGACAGCAGTTCAATACCACCCATTATTGGATTGCCTTAAAACTACAACTTCATAGCGAGAGAAATACCGGGGATTTTAGCGATCGCTGCTTCAAAAGTACTCCCTAAAGTGCAATGTAGATCTGTCTCTATTTATTCTAGGCGTACTGTAGAAGCGATCGTATGAGCTAGAGTTTGGTAGTGTTTCAAAGAAGAAGTGAGATGATACGACTTTGAAGATTGTAATTATGCAATCTGTTCTCTAAGTGTCTGTTCTCTAAATGAAGGTGAATATATAAACTTTGAGAATGTGGGCGAAGCGGATGAGCAAGTATGGAGACTTAAACTAGCAGAAATCCAGCCTTGTGTTTAATGGAAGCCTCTTGACCAAGAATTTGAATTCTAGGAACTGTACATCACCAATCAAAATAGGCAATATTGCAACTATTGAATCGGTAGTCTAAAGTTTCTCAAACTGATTTCTGTGATATTTGGCATAAACTCACAAAATCTCAAGAGGCTGAAAGTAACTTTTATTCAAAAGCGTTCGGGTTTTCTACAAGCTTTGTTGCCGTCTCGCTTTG
This sequence comes from Phormidesmis sp. 146-20, assembly GCF_052939475.1. Lineage (NCBI taxonomy): Bacteria > Bacillati > Cyanobacteriota > Cyanophyceae > Leptolyngbyales > Leptolyngbyaceae > Phormidesmis > Phormidesmis sp. 146-20. Next base: position 5,849 of record NZ_JBJPHT010000019.1, on the reverse strand, counting down.
AGCTTGAGAAGATCCCAATAAGCTAAAGGCAAAACAAACGATCGTGCTCATCACAACCATTTCGCCGCCGTCTTCTAATAGCCCAATTAGAGAACTTATTTTTGTGAAGTTAAGGACACCATGAATCATGTCGATGACCACCCCAAACAGAACCAAAATAAGCAGTAACAAAGTTAAGCGTTTAGAAGTTCTTCTAAATTTAGAGTCTCCAAACTGATAGGAAACAGCAATAAAGATTAAAAATGTTAACCCAAATGCTCCAGATACAATTAGCTCTCCTAAATCAATGGCTCGTATCCCTAACAAGTCGGAAAACGCAAATCTTATTGAAATAGACTCACCTAATCTCTCATGGATATGTAGCGAATCATCTAGTAATAGATAGACAAATAGTGAAGCCCAGCTTAAATATAGAATTGAGCGTCTTTCTAGTGCAGTCAATCCTAACAAAAGAACAATCCAGTACTCTTTGATATATTGAAAAAATTCTGCATATCCACGATCGGACTCGATCGAGAAGAGATGACTATTTGCGAGGCTCGTTTGCCAGTGGACGATATGAACAAATATAAGACCGACATCTGTCGCTAGACATAAATAAAGTAATCTAGTTGCCCAATTGCTTAGACTGAGTTTTAACCAAAATTTCACTTAAGCATTCTCCAAACAGTTGAGCTAGTGGCGATCGAAACTATCAATCACTCGCCCAAAATCTGCCGCCCAAACGCTTATAGGCTTCGACAGATTAGGTTCAGTAATTGATAACTAAACTATAACCAGACCTTAACTTAATAATACCCAGGATGACAGATCTACACCAGTCTCAGGTTAGATTTTTGAGATCACTTCAGAGAGCAGTAGAGTGACTGTTATTTCTCAATTACTCTTCTCGTTCTCTAGCTGTCTGATCCTCTGTCTTCTATCTCTTCCAAACTTTCGCTGAGAGCTTGGGTCGCCTCAAATCCAGGACAATAGCCGTCGGGTGTCACCTTAAAGTTAAATAAGGGAGAACCTGGATTCCAGCAGCGCTGTCCGCGAAAATGACGACAATTTTGACAGCACTCTCTCAGCGACCAATCGGGAAGTCGATCGCCTCCCTGATTCAATAATTCACGCTGATGTAGCCCTCGCAAAACCAGTTCTTCTCCCTGCCAGCGAGCTTCGACCAGGCCTGTATCGGCTAGCGATCGCCAGCGCGGATCGGCCATCACCGAGTCAGGAAGTGTAATTGTCACCACCGTTCCCAATTCTGCCAGTTCGCCTTCATAGCTATTGTCAGGTGCAACAGGCTGCAAAAAAGTTTCGCCGATCGGCAGTTCTACCAAATTTCCGGCTGATGGCGAATGTAGATGATAGCGATTGTGCAGTTCTTCTAGCCCCGTCAAATCAGCCAAATAATTGGGCGCTCCATGCACAAACACCACATGTTGAGGGCGCAAATTGTGAATTAGCTGAGTGGTACTGGGGCCGTCACAATGTTGGGCCAGAAGATAGGTCTCGATCGCGATTTGAGACGAAGAAACTTCCTCGATCGCTTGCCCTTCTTGCTGACTAACCTGCTGCGGCAACAACACCAGCCACGAATCTTCGGGTTGACAAAACTGGTTCAAATCGACAGTGAGATCAGTGAGAACGATACAGGGATGCGTAATCGTCGATCGCTGTTCGACCTCAAGGTGACGCACATGGGGACGGACTCGCTCATCCCAAAATAGCGGTTGGTGACGGGCAAAATTTTGAACAGCGCTCGGCAAACTAGGCAGCAATTCTAGGTAGGCATCGCAGCCCGCCGCCACCGTTCCATTCACCCAAATGTCGATATTGCGTCCGGTAAACAAATGATGGCTTCGCAACAACATCAACAATTCTTGCCCCAAACCCAACGTCGGCAAGGGTAAGAGAACGGATTGATTATGAGCGATCGCGCTGCTAATTCTTTCGGCAAGCTGGTTTTCTTGTTGTCGTCGATGGGGATATCGGGCCGTGCCATAGCTGCCTTCGACAATCAGCACATCTGGCTGCAAGCTCCGCAGTTCTTCCAGGCGTAGCCCTTCGACGAGGCGAGAGTTAGAGAGAAAGAAATCCCCTGTGTAGAGCACTGTGTAGGAGCGATCGGAAACGGATGGAGGCGGCGTGTACGTCAGCAAAATGACGGCCGCCCCGGGTAGGTGTCCGGCGGGAAACAATTCTGCGGTTAGTCCATCTTGAAACTCAACGGGCGATCGCCACGGTAGGGCATGGCTAAACATCGGTGCACCAGTCCAGTTGAGCGGCAGGAGTTGAGTTGTCACCTCACTGGAATAAATGGGCAGTTTGGGAAATGCTTGATGCAGTGACAGCAATCCTCTTGCATGGTCGGCATGGGCGTGGCTGCACAACACCAAATCGGCAGGACAAACTTCAGCCCCCAAGCCAGTCAGCGCCGAAAGGTCACGCAATCCACAATCGAGCAAAACCCGGTATGGCCCCATCCGGACGAGTAAACACACCCCTTCATCCGCATGGCCCACGCCATAGGGCAAACAATCCAGTTGAATCACAGTCTAACGATCGCAATATCAGGTTATGGAAATCGCTCTTGGCGACCAACGTCCAGCTTTAATCCAAACGACTCGATTAATGGGCTGACCCGTTGCCGTGGTAGTTGTCAGAGTCGTAGAAGCCGTTGCGAGTGCCAAAGAAAAGACACGCGATCGTGAAAACGCCAGTCAGCATTAGTAAAACGAGTTTGACATCCATATGAGTTTCTATGATGAGTTTATCTGAAGTGTACCGTTGATGAGGCAGAAATGCCTGTAACCTTTGGCAGTGATCTTATACTGAACTCTCTGTAATCTTGACAAACCAAAGATTTTTCTCAGATTCTCCTAAAGTGAGAAGTGGAGTTTTGAGTTTTGGATTTTGAGCATTACGCCTTTTATTCAACCGGATTGGCTGTCTCGATCGTCTCTTCTCGTCGCGCCTGATCTGTTGGGCTGTACGATCGTGCGTCGGTTGCCAGATGGGTCACTGATTCGGGGGCTGATTGTGGAGACGGAGGCCTATACGGAGGGCGATCCGGCTTGCCACGCTTACCGCCGTCAGACTCCGCGTAACAAAGTGATGTTTGGCCCGGCGGGGATGACCTATGTGTATCTGATTTATGGGATGTATCACTGTTTGAATGTCGTGACTGATTTGGATGGCATTCCTAGCGCGGTTTTGATTCGGGCGTTGCAGTTGGAGACGATTCCGGTGTGGTGTCCTGCCGAAAAGCCGTCTCGTGTGGGTGCTGGGCCCGGAAAACTCTGTCGTGCGCTTAAAATCGATCTCACTCTAACGGCAAAACCGCTACAGCCTGGAGAGCCTTTGTGGTTGGAGCCTCGCAGCCAGGATTATCAAGATCAGATCGATCGCCACTCGATTTCCTTTGTCCAGACGACGCGCATTGGGTTGACTCAAGGAGCCGACTTGCCGTGGCGATGGTATGTCAAAGATTGTGCGGCGGTGTCGAAGAAGGGATGAAAAGAAAATAACGTAGTCATTGTTACAGTTTGAAGTCGGACACAATTCTATTGATTAGGGTAGCGTTAACGTTGGGCAAGCCGTGAACTTGGACGATTACGAACCTGGTGATTTTTACGATGAGCTTTTCATCACCAAAGGGCAACCTCGGCCCGAAGCCGTTCCTTTGATCAATCGGATTAACTCATTGACGATCGCAGAGCTACAACGCCGTCAGCAAGCGGCCCAAATTGCCCTGTTTAAGATGGGTGTGACATTTAATGTCTACAGTGACAATGAGGGCACCGAGCGAATTTTTCCGTTTGATATCATTCCACGGGTCTTGTCGGGTCAAGATTGGGTCAAGCTTGAGAAGGGGTTGAAGCAGCGAATCTATGCGCTCAATCAGTTTCTTAGAGATATTTACGGCGAGCAGAAGATTATTCGAGACAGCGTGATCCCGGAGGAGTTGATTCTCTCATCTAAGGGATTCATGAAGCAGTGTCTGGGGTTAAAGCCGCCAGAAAATATTTGGTGCCATATTACTGGGACGGATCTGGTGCGCGATCGCGATGGCGAGTGGTATGTGCTCGAAGACAATTTGCGCTGTCCGTCTGGGGTGTCTTATGTCTTAGAAAGTCGGCGCGTGATGAAAAGTACGCTGCCCCTCGTCTTTAATACGATGAAGATTCAGCCTGTGGAGGAGTATCCCAGCCATCTGCTCGAAACGCTCCTGAATCTTGCGCCCAACCATTTGCCCGATCCCACCGTCGTTTTGCTGACACCGGGAATGTATAACTCGGCTTATTTTGAGCATTCTTTTTTGGCGCAGCAGATGGGCGTGGAGTTGGTCGAAGGTCGGGATCTGGTCGTGTCTGATGGCTATTTGCAGATGCGGACGACCAAGGGCTTAAAGCGGGTAGACGTGATTTATCGCCGCATTGATGATGAATACATCGATCCCCTGGCGTTTCGTCCCGATTCGCTGTTGGGGATTCCGGGCTTGATGGAGGTTTATCGTAACGGTCGATTGGGATTGGCGAACGCACTGGGAACCGGGGTCGCTGACGACAAAGTGATTTATGCCTTCGTTCCGGCGATGATTCGCTATTATTTGGGCGAAGAGCCGATTCTTTCAAATGTCCCGACTTATCTCTGTTGGGAGGCACAGCAGCAAAATCACGTTCTTGCCAATTTGGATAAGCTCGTCGTCAAAGCGGCGGATGAGTCAGGCGGTTATGGGATGTTAATCGGCCCACATTCGACCCAGGCGGAGCAAGCTGAGTTTGCCGAGAAGATCAAAGCTAACCCACGCAAGTATATTGCCCAGCCGACTCTCGCACTGTCTCGTGTCCCGTCTCTAATCGGAGATCAGTTTGAGGGTTGTCACGTCGATCTACGCCCTTATGTCCTTTACGGCAAAGAGATTTATGTCAATCCCGGTGGTCTAACTCGCGTCGCGCTCAAAAAAGGCTCTCTCGTCGTCAATTCATCTCAGGGCGGCGGCAGTAAAGATACCTGGGTCGTCTGTCAGTGAAGAGCAGCCCATGACTTGATTTCACCGCTACTGAGTCTGACTGCTACCCTAGATGCCATATTGGTAACAAGATTCGATACCTCTGAGCATTCAGTATGTTGGAATGGTTAATAACGATCGGCGCTGCGGAAATCGGTAAAGCCATCTTTGAGCAAGCTCTGAAGTTGGGGCAATCTGCCGCAGAGGACTACGTGAAGGATTTCTTGAAGGGTTGCCTCAAGGAAGGGATCACGGCTGCCAAACCAGAGGTGGCAAAAAAAGCGGTGGCAATGGCTCTAAAAGAGTTTCTGGCGATCGTGGCAGAAGAACTGGAAGATCAAGAATTATCGAGAGCAGAAATCCGCGATCGCTACGATCCAGTCCTGATTGAGTTTGTGAAAGATGAATCGGTCAAACCTCTTTTGGGCAAAGCGTTTGAAAAAGACTGTGCGGCGATTGACACGACAGCGTTAGAAACTATTTGGAAGCGATCGAGTTTGAGAGACAAGTCGTTTCCAGTTCTGCCACAGAAATTTGACTGGCAGCAAGTCGGCAGTTTGTATCTAGAAAGAGTGCGGCGAATCGTGCGAGAAATGCCGGAACTGCGATCGCTCCTGGAAACTGAACTGCTAGAAGAAATTGTTCATAACACGGCTCAGATTTCACCCGGTTTTGATGTCGCTAAATATCGAGAGAGCTTGCAGTGTAGCTATGGGCATTTGAAGCTGTATGCGATCGACAGCACCGATCGAGGGGATGCGATCAAGCTCTGGAATATGTTCATTGAACAAACAGTAAGTAGCTAGGTGCAATTAAATATAAAACGCTCCAAGGAGTACTCCCCTATTTC